>CABXWS010000016.1 GCA_902515965.1 uncultured Pelagibacteraceae bacterium | reverse complement strand
TATACATCCATCGAAACTTCATTTGGTTTTAATTCTCTAGCAATTGTAGAAAGCAAACCAAAAACGTGTTCTCTAAAGGATTTCTTAGAGAATTTTTTAAAATTTAGAGAAGATGTCGTAATTAAAAAAACTAAATATGATTTAAAAAAAGCAGAAGATCGTGTTCATGTATTATTAGGACTGTCTGTTAGTGTAGAAAATATTGATAAGATAATTAAAATAATAAGATCTTCAAAAAATCCAGAGGAAGCCAAGAACACGCTTATAAAAACTAAATGGAAAATATTAAAGACTGCAAAATTGATTAAGTTAGTAGATAGCAAAAATTACAAAGGCACTTACTCATTATCAGAGATACAAGTAACTTCTATATTAGAACTTAGATTGCAAAAATTAACAGCTTTGGGAATAAATGAAATTGAAGAGGAAATAAAAAAGTTATCTGAATTAATAATTAAGTTTAAAAAAATAATTAATTCTAAAAATGAGCTTTTAAAAGTAATTAGTAATGAATTATCTCAAATAAAGGAAAAATTTTCTATTCCTAGAAGAACTAGCATTATAGATGCCGTGTTAAATTATAATATAGAAGAAACCATTCAAAAAGAGTCTGTAATTATTACAATAACATTGCAAGGATATATAAAAAGAGGCGCATTAAGTAATGTAAAACAACAAAAGAGGGGTGGAAAAGGTAAAGCAGGTATTAAAACAAGAGATGAAGATTCTGTTGTTCAAACTTTGTCAGTTAATACACATACATCAGTTCTATTTTTCTCAACAGAGGGATTAGCTTATAAAGTCAAAGCTTGGAAAATACCCGAGGGTTCTGCTGCATCAAAAGGAAAATCTTTATTTAATATTCTCCCACTAAAAAACCATCAATCTATCAGTTCTATTATGCCTTTTCCAGAAACTGATGTTGATACAAAAGATATGCATATTATTTTTGCTACAAGTAACGGGAAAATAAGAAAAAATAATCTTGAAGATTTTACTTCAATAAATGCCTCTGGAAAGATTGCAATGAAACTTGATGGCAACGATAAAATTATTGGTGTAAAAATCTGTAGAGATGATCAAGATATTATATTAAGTACAAAATTAGGCAAATGTATCAAATTTGAGTCAAAAAAATTAAGAGTTTTTAAAGGTAGATCTTCAAAAGGAATTAGAGGAATAAACTTAGCAGAAAATGATACTATAGTTTCGCTTTCAATTATTGATCATGATGTAAATAAAAAAGCTAAAACAAAAGATCAAAAATCAGAGGTTAAAGCTAAAGAAAAATTTATTCTTTCTATTACCGAGAATGGTTATGGCAAAAGAACATCTCATTATGATTATAGAGTAACTAATAGAGGTGGGAAGGGTATTATAGGAATTGTTAACTCTCAAAGAAATGGAAATGTTTCATCGTCATTTCCAGTATTTGAAGGTGATCAAATACTAATTTCTACAAATAAAGGTAGAGTAATTAGAACTGCAGTGAAAGAAATAAGAATAGCCGGACGTAATACTCAAGGTGTAAGAATAATTAAACTTACAGGTGATGAGAAAGTTGTTTCTGCAATAAAATTAGATGATAATCTCATCTAATGAAAAATATAGCTATTTATCCAGGCACATTTGATCCAATTACGTATGGTCATATAGATGTTATAAAGAAATCTCTTAAAATAGTTAGCAAGGTAATAGTAGGTATATCTGATGGAAATCAAAAAAATTTTTTGTTTAATATTGATGAAAGAAAAGAGATTGTAAAAAAGGCATTATTTTCCGATCTTAATTTCTCAAAAAAAAATATAGATGTTATTTCTTTTAATACTTTAACAACTAATCTTTGTAAAAAGTATAGATCTAAGATTATTCTACGTGGCCTACGAGCAGTGTCAGATTTTGAATATGAATTTCAATTAGCTGGCATGAACAGAAAACTAAATAATATGGTTGAGACAATATTTTTGATGTCAGATATTGAAAATCAAATTATATCCTCTAAGTTTGTAAAAGAAATCGCTTTACATAAAGGAGATTTAAAAAAATTTACAACAAAAAGTACAATAAAATCATTAAAGAAAATTTATGAATAGAGTTTTAAGTATTTTATTTTTTATTTTTATATCAACAAATTTAATTGCAAAGGAGAATATTATGATTTTAAAATTAAAAGATGGTGAAGTTAAAATTGAGATGTACAAAGATACTGCACCAAATCATGTAAAAAGAATTCAGGAATTAGCAGATAATGGTCAGTATGATAACGTTGTTTTTCACAGAGTTATTGACGGATTTATGGCCCAAACTGGCGATGTAAAATTTGGAAATTCATCATCGAAGGACTTTGATTTAAGAAGAGCAGGTATGGGAGGATCAGATTTACCAGATTTAAATCAAGAATTTAATGATATACCTCATGAAAGAGGAACTGTTTCTATGGCAAGATCATCTGATCCAAATAGTGCAAATAGTCAATTCTTTATATGTTTTAAACCTGCGCCTTTTTTAGATAGACAATATACAGTATTTGGTAAAGTTATAGAGGGTATGGAATTTGTAGATATGATTACAAAAGGTGATGGTGATAATGGAGCAGTTTCAAAACCTGATAAAATAATAAGCTTTAAATCTCAATAACATAATAATGAATGTCATTAAAAGATTTCAATTTTAATGTTCATAATACTGAAAATTATTCAAGATTAGGTGTAATTCAAACACAAAGAGGTAATATCAATACACCAGCTTTTATGCCTGTTGGTACACAAGCAACAGTTAAAGGAGCTTTCATTAATGATATAAAAAAAACTGGGAGTGAAATAATACTTTCCAATACTTATCATTTAATGATTAGACCTGGTATAGAAAGAATAGAGAGTGTTGGAGGCCTACATGAATTTATGAATTGTGATTTACCAATATTAACAGACTCTGGTGGCTTCCAAGTGATGTCATTATCAAAATTGAATAAGATAGATAGAGATAAGGGCGCAATATTTCAATCACATATTGATGGAAAAACTTTTGTTTTAAGTCCTGAGGAAAGTATAAAAATACAAAAGGGTCTCAACTCAGATATTGTAATGGTGATGGATGAATGTCCAAAAAATACTAATGATTATGATAAAATTAAAAATTCAATGGAATTATCAACTGAGTGGGCAGCAAGATCAAAAGAAAAATTTGGAGTTGATAAATTAAAAGGTCTTTTTGGAATTGTTCAAGGAGGTTTATTTAAAGATCTCAGAATTAAATCACTTCAAAATTTAGTAAATATTAATTTTGATGGATATGCTTTAGGTGGTTTAGCTGTTGGAGAAACCCAAAAAGAAATGTTTAAGGTTTTGGATGATATAAAAGATTTTATGCCAGAAAATAAACCAAGATATTTGATGGGTGTCGGCACTCCATCAGACATTCTAGGCGCTGTAAAAAGAGGAATTGATATGTTTGATTGTGTAATGCCAACTAGATCTGGGAGAACAGGTTTAGCGTTTACATGGAACGGCCAAATACATATTAGAAACTCAAAATATAAATATGATAATTCTCCCCTGGACAAAAATGTCTCAAATTTTAGTTTAAATAAATATTCAAAAAACTATCTCAATCACTTATTTAATACTAATGAAATGCTTGCATCTATGATTTTAACACTCAATAATATCAATTTTTACCAAGAATTAATGATGAGAATTAGAGAAAATATTAAACTGGGAACTTTTGAGCAATTTCACGATAAGTATATAAATAAAATATAAATTTTCACATTGATTAATAAAAAAAAATCAATATAAAAACTCCATATTGGTTGGGGCCCTTAGCTCAGTTGGTAGAGCAATTCCCTTTTAAGGAATGGGTCGATGGTTCGAGTCCATCAGGGCTCACCACTTATGCAATAGGTGGATACTTTATAATTATTTCGTTTATCCAATTAGTAATATTGTTAATTCTGTTACTTGAAGAAGGATGTGTGCTCATAAATTCTGGTGGTTCTTTGCCTTTTTTAGCTTCTTTCATTCTTTCCCAAATTTTAATTGTCTCTCTTATATCATAACCCGAAAGGGATGAGAAAATTAAACCAAGATAATCAGCTTCACTTTCTTGTTTTCTATTAAATGGATTCATAATTCCTATTTGAGACAAAAGACCTACTGCATTCATGCCAGTAGTTCTATTTATATTTGAAATTGCTCCTTTAGTTGCAATATCAAGTATTGCTGTTCCTGTATTTAAAAGTACACCTCTGCTAGCTCTTTCAACAGAATGTTTAGCTACTGCATGTGCAATTTCATGACCCATAACTGCTGCTAGTCCATCCTCATTTTTAGTTATTTCTAATAAACCTGAGTAAACTGCTATTTTTCCACCCGGCATACACCAGGCATTTTTAACTTTTTTTTTATCTATTAAAATATAATCCCAATCAAAATTTACTGTTGGATCAGGAATATCATTTCTATCAAAATATTCAGATATAGAATATTCAATTTTAGCACCTATTTCTTTTATTTGATTTAAAGTCTTTTTATCATCACTTAGTTTTTCTTTTTCTTTAACTTTTTCATATAATACAGCTGCTTTGGCATTAAGGCTAGATTCGGGAATTAATTTTAATTGTTTCCTATCAGTAATTGGAGCAGAGCCACATGCTGATAATCCTAAAGATAAACAACCACAACCTACAAAATTTATAAAATTTCTTCTATTCACTTTTTTTATTTAGTATAATACACCTTTTACATTAAATTTATATGATACTTAATAACAAAATACTTATAGCATTATTTATTATAGCAGTAATATTTGTATTATATTCTAGTTACAGTTAATTTATGGCAAAGTTGAAAAGAAAAAGTATATCAATTTTTGGGAAATTAAGAAATTATTTTATAACAGGAATAGTTGTATTAGTTCCTATAGGTATAACATTATATCTTACTAAATTTTTTATATCGGTTTCATCAAAACTTATTCCAAATGAATTAAACCCAAATAGTTATTTACCATTTGCGATACCTGGTTTGGAAATTTTGTTATCTGTAATTTTTATTACAATAATTGGTAGTCTATCCCTTTCATTCATTGGAAAGAAAATACTAAAAATATTTAATGATATATTAAAAAGAATTCCAATTTTAAGAACCATATATTCAGCTATAGGTCAAATGACTGAAACGTTAGCTCCAAAAAAAGGATCTAAGAAAAGTGTTGTCTTAGTCGAATACCCTAGAAAAGGAAGTTGGGCCGTAGGATTTGCAACCAAGGACAATGAAGGTGAAATATCGAAAAAAACTAATACTGAGCTTGTTAATGTGTTTGTGCCAACGACTCCAAATCCTACAAGTGGATTTTTATTAATGTTTCCAAAAAGTGAAATAATTTATTTAGATATGACGTTTGAAGAAGCGTCTAAATTTATTGTTTCGGCAGGTACATCAGATCCTAAAAAAATTTAGGTCATCTCGTTAATAATTGATGCTCGATCGTAAAGCTTCAATAATTTGTTATATCTCTTAAAATCATCACCTTTCATTTCTAATTTTTTAACCTCATTTTCTGCAAGTATGAATAAATCCTCATTTAAAATTGGATCAGCTAATCTAAAGTTTTTTATTCCACTTTGTTTAAATCCAAGTAGGTCACCATATCCTCTTAATTTCATATCTTCTTCAGAAATTATAAATCCATCATTTGAGGATTTTAAAATTTTAATCCTTTTTTTTGCATTTTCACTCAATGAGGATTTGAACATCAATATACAATATGATTCCTTACTTCCACGTCCCACACGCCCTCTCAGCTGATGTAATTGAGATAAACCATACTTATCAGCATTCTCAATGACAATCACATTTGCATTTGGAAAATCAATTCCAACCTCAATAACTGTTGTTGAGACCAATATATCTAACTTTCTATCTAAGAAATTATTTAAAATTTCATTCCGTTCATCTTTATCAAGTGAACCATGAATTAAACCGATCCTCTTTTTAAAATATTTTTCTAAATATTTATATTTACTTACAGCAGATTGTTGTTCAATTTTTTTAGACTCTTCTATTAACGGACAAACCCAAAAAATTTGGTTTTTCTGAGCAATTTCTTTTTTAACAAAACTAATGATTTCAGATATCTTATTTTCTAACTTGCTATATGTAATGATTTTTTTTCTATTTTTTGGTTTTTCCTTTATTAGAGTTAAATCCATATCACCATATACAGTCATCATCATTGTTCTTGGTATTGGGGTAGCTGACATTACCAGTACATCACAATTATTACCTCCTTTTTCAGATAATTCTTTTCTTTGTCGAACTCCAAATTTGTGTTGTTCATCAATTATTATTAATCCCAAATTATTGTATTCAACTTTTTTTTGAAATAACGAATGTGTACCTATCAGAAAATCTATTTTACCAAGTTTTAAATCTTCTAAAATTTTCTTTCTTTCAGTATATTTTGCCTTACCAGTTAATATTTCAACTCTAATATTTTTAGGAAGATATTTTTTTGAAAAAGAAAAATGTTGTTTAGCTAAAATTTCAGTAGGTACCATGAAGCTTGTTTGATATCCAGCAATAATTGTGTTGACTGCAGCAACCATTGAAACAATTGTTTTTCCTGAGCCTACGTCTCCCTGTAATAATCTAAACATTCTATTATTTGACCTTAGATCTTGATTTATAATTTGGACTGCTGACTCTTGATCATTTGTTAATTTAAAATTTAAATCTTGTATCAATCTATCCTTGCAGTCTTTAAAAATTTTTTGTGATTTTTTTATCTTTTTAATTTTTGTTCTTATCTTTGAGGATAATAAAAAATGAGCAAATAACTCATCAAAAACTAACCTTTTATAATATTTAGATTTTAAAATTTCTTGTGTATCAAGAGTGTGAATTTTTAAGATTGCATCTTTCCACTTAATATTATCAAATTTTTTTTTTATATCATCATTTAGCCACTCATCTAGGTCTGGTAACTCCCTTAAAACTTCATTAATTATATTATTGTATTTATTGATCGTAAGACCTTCTGTAAGACTATATTTATTTTTACTCTCTATGATATTTTCATTACTTTCTTTAACTTGTGTTGGATTAGTGATTTGATATTTATTTCTAAAAAAATTAATCTTTCCACTTATTATTATTTCAGTATTTAATGGTAAGATTTTTTTAATATAACCTTCATATGAATTAAAAAAAACACAGTCTATTTTAATATCATTACTTTGACATGTAACTCTGTTTGGTAATCGTCTTATTCTTGGAAAATTGTATTTTAGTGGTATTAATTTTATTGTTTGTAATTTACCTATTTGTATATCATCAACATTTGTTACTTTTGAATTTTCAATTTTACTTGTTGGTAGATGCCATAATAAATCAAAAATTGTATTTATATTTTTTCTTCTAAACAATTGGGTTGTTTTTTTCCCTATACCTTTAATATTCTGAATATTTGACAATAAATAGTCGTGATCATTCATGATTTATATATATAAAGATTTAATTAATGGATTCAAATAAACAAAATTTAATTAATAAAATTTTATACAGAGCTCAATATCGTGGAACTAAAGAAATGGATATCTTTGTCACTAAATTTGTTAATTCAATTATTGATAATCTTGATTATGAAGAATTAGTTTCTTTAGATAAGTTAATTAATTTTGATGACGAAACTTTAGTAAATATAAGTCTGGGTAAAAATTCAAAAGATTTTGAAGATACATTTATTTTAGAAAAACTTACAGAATTTAAAAATAAATATTAGTGGCGGAGAGACTGGGATTCGAACCCAGGAAAGAGTTGCCCCTTTGCCGGTTTTCAAGACCGGTGCTTTCAACCGCTCAGCCATCTCTCCTAATTTGTAATAATTAAAATTCTATATTTCATAAACAAAATAGTTTAATTGATCAATATAATGTTAGACAAAAATCAGTTTAATAAAGGCATAATTTTAACAGCATTTGGTTCTTTCTGGTGGGGTTTTATTGGTGTTATTTATTTTAAGTATATTGCCTTTGCCGGTCATATTGAAGTGGTCTTACATCGAAGTGCATGGACTACTGTTATGCTAATTTTAACAACAATAATTTTATCAAAATGGAAAAAATTAAGTTTAGTTTTTAAAGATAAAAAAAAAATAATGATGCTTTTTTTATCGGGTTTGCTAATTTTTACTAATTGGGCAGTTTGGATTTACGCAATCGGAAATGACCAAGTTATTGATGCTAGTTTTGGATATTTTATTATGCCAATAATAAGTGTATTTCTAGGTTATTTTTTTTTAAAAGAAAAACTAAGTTTTAAAACTAAAATTTCTTTACTAATTGTAACTATATCAATTTTTTATTTAGTCATATCAAGCTTCCAATCAATTCCATGGGTTGGTTTGATTGTTGCTTTGAGTTGGAGTTTTTATAATTTAGTGAGAAAAAAAATTAAAGTTGATACTGACATCGGCTTGTTAGTTGAAAGTTTATTTATTTTTCCAGCTGTTATATTTGCATTCTACCTAATTGTGCAGAATGACTTAAATGATTTTGATTTATCCAACATTAAATTAATGCTAATATTTATGTTAGCAGGTCCTATGACAGTAATTCCTTTGTATCTATATGTGAGAGGTGTTGAATTGTGTGGTTTAGGTCCAACTGGTATGGTTTTTTATATTACCCCTACTTTGCAATTTTTACTTGGTTATTTTCTTTATAATGAGCAATTAGATATTCATAAATTAATCAGCTTTATTTTGATATGGATTGCTGTATCGATATATTTGAAAGATCTATATGAAAAAAATTAGATTAATTATTATAACATTAGTAATTATTTTTAATTCAGCAGTTCTAATTGCTGATGATTTTAATGACTGGAAAATCAAATTTAAAAAAAGAGCAATTAATGAAGGGGTGAGTAAATCTACTGTTGATAGCTTAATAGATAATACTAAGTTTTTATCAGATGTTATAAAATATGATAGGTATCAGCCAGAATTTTATGAAGATACAAAAACCTATATTTCAAAAAGAACATCTAACAAAAAAGTTAAACTAGGAAAGATAATATTAAACAAAGAAAGCCATATCATAAATAAAGTATCATCTGAATACAAGGTAGATAAAAATTTATTGTTAGCATTGATGGGTATTGAAACCAATTTTGGAAATTATTTAGGTAAAATGGATATTATCTCCTCACTAGCTACATTAAGCTTCGATCAAAGAAGAAGCGAATTTTTTTCAAAAGAATTAATTACTCTGCTGAGATTAGTTGATGAAAATATAATCAATCCAAGTACATTATTTGGTTCATGGGCTGGAGCTTTTGGTAATTTTCAATTTATGCCATCAACAATTAAAAACCATGCTATTGATTATAATAATGACGGCTCAATAGATCTTAAAAATATAGAAGATTCATTTGCTTCGGCAGCAAATTATCTTAACAATCTAGGTTGGAATGATAATATTCCTTGTTTTTATAAAATTGATTTAAATGTGGATATTCCCGAGAAATATTTAAACACTTCTGCAAAAAATATTAAAAATGAGAGAAAAGTAAAATTTTTTAAAAAATATATTAAAAAATCATCTTTTTTAGATAATTATGACAATTTATCCTCAGCAATTGTTACCCCAGATGCCGAAATAGTAGAAAATGCAAATAAATTAAAGCCTGCATATATAATTTTTGATAATTATAAGCTAATCTTAAAATGGAACAGATCTTTGAGATTTAGTTTAGCGGTATGTACGCTAAAAAATAGTTTTGAAAATGAGACTTAATATTATAATTTTTTTAACACTTTTATTAACATCTTGTGAAACAACTAATAAAAAAATAGTTAGTAAAAATAACTTTAACAGTTATTCAAATAATGGTTTTGCTCTTATATATAACGACGATCTTTATAAAAAGAAGATAGTCTCAAAAAAAATCGAACAAAGATCATTAATTGTATTTAATAATAAACTTAAAAAAGATACTGATATTAAAATTACAAATCTATTGAATGATAAATATTTAATTGCAAAAATAGGAAAACATTCAAAATATCCAATATTTTATAATTCTGTAATTTCAGACAGGATCGTAACTGAACTTGAAATAGATCCAAATCAACCTTATGTCCGAATTGAAACTATAAATTCGAGTGATACTTTTATTGCAAATAAAGCTAAAACTTTTGATGAAGAAAAAAAAGTAGCCAACAAAGCTCCTGTGGATAGTATTTCAATTCAAAACATATCACTTGATAATAAAAATAACAAAAATGATAAAAAATGAAAACAATATGAAATTTGAGTATATTATTAAATTCGCCGATTTATTTTTTGAAGAATCGGCAATTATGTTAAAAAAAAGACTTGAGAATGAATTTAATCTAAGAGATATAAATATCACCAAATTGTCCAAGAATTTATATAGAGTATATAAAGGACCATTTTATAATTTAGGATCTATTAGAAATGTATATAATGAAATTACGAATGTTAATTTTGAAAATATTGAATTAATAAAATTATGAAATTTAAAACATATTTTATAACTTTTTTTTTGTTGTTGCTTACAACCAATATATCTCATGCTAAATTTAATATAAATGCTCGTACAGCAATTTTAC
The DNA here is from genome assembly GCA_902515965.1 of uncultured Pelagibacteraceae bacterium. Classification (GTDB taxonomy): domain Bacteria; phylum Pseudomonadota; class Alphaproteobacteria; order Pelagibacterales; family Pelagibacteraceae; genus Pelagibacter. Next base: position 5,858 of record CABXWS010000016.1, on the reverse strand, counting down.
AAGATTTTTTGTCTGGTGAAATTTTATATGAAAAAAACCCAGACCAAAAAATATTTCCAGCTTCAATGACTAAAATAATGACTTCAATTGTTGCTTTTGATTTATTAAAAAGTGGCGAAATAACTTTAGATGAAAAGTTTATGATTTCAGAAAATGCTTGGCGATTATCATCAGCTGGTTACTCGTCAATGTTTATAATGGTTGGAGATGAGGTCACCGTAGAAGATTTGCTATTAGGTATCATTGTTGCTTCTGGTAATGACGCTTGTGTGGCTTTAGCTGAAGGAATAGCAGGAACTGAAGATGAATTTGCTCTATTAATGACTGAAAAAGCACAAGAAATTGGCATGGAAAATACAAATTTTTCAAATTCATCTGGAATTAACGATGATAATAATTACTCAACTGTTCGTGATATTTTAATCATGTCTAATTATCTCATTAAAGCGCATCCAAAATATTATGAGTATTTTAAAATTAAAGAATTTACTTGGAATAGAACAGGAGGGGATCCAATCAAACAAGGAAATAGAAATCCTTTATTGTATAAAAACATGGGTGTCGATGGAATAAAAACTGGTTATCTTGGTTCAGAGAAATATTCTTTGGCATCGTCTATATTGAGAAAAGAGCGAAGATTAATTGCTGTTGCAAGTGGTTTTGAAACAAAAAATTCACGATCAAAGCAATCACAGAAACTTTTAACGTGGGGAATTACTAACTTTGATACAATAAAAATAACAAACCTAGATGAATACTTGTACGAACTTGATGTATGGCAGGGAAACAAAAAAAAGGTAAAAGTTAATACTAAAAATCTTATTTATAAAACAATTCCTAAAGCTAAAAAAAAATATATGAAAGTTAAAATAGTTTATGATGGTCCTATACAAGCACCTATTAAAAAAGGAGAAAAATTAGCCGAAATAAAAGTTTTGTATAAGAATGAAATCATTTCTACGCACGATCTATTTTCCACAGAAAATATTAAACAACAGAATGCAATATCCAGATTAATAACTTCTATCAATTATTTGATATGGGGCGATGTCTAAATATCCAATAATTATATTTGAAGGTATAGAAGCCTCGGGAAAAACAACTAATTTTAACATTGCTGTAAATTATCTTAAAAAAAAAAGAAAAAGTTTTATAAAATTACGTGAACCTGGTGGTTCTATTTTCTCTGAGAAGATTAGAAAACTAATTTTAGATAAAAAACTTAAATTAAATAGTAAGACAGATTTATTGCTATTTTATGCATCTAGATCTGAAAATTTTGAGAAAATAATTAAAAAAAATTATAAAAAGAAAATAATACTAATTGATCGTTTTACTGACTCAACTATAGCATATCAACATTATGGCATGAAATTAGATTTAAATATTATCAAAATGTTAAATAAATTTATTATTGGAAATTTTAAACCTGACTTAGTATTTTTAAGCACAGTAAATAATATAAATTTGCAACAAAGACTTAAAAAAAGGTCTAAATTAAATAGATATGATAAATTTAAGCTTAGCTTTTATTCTAGAGTTCAAGATGGATATCAAAAAATATCAAAAAATAAGAAAAAATATATTACAATTAACTCTAATATAAATTCTATAAATGAAGTAAAAAAAATTATAATAAATAAACTCGTTAAAATAATTTAAATGATTGAAAATAAATTAATAGGACACGACTCCTATATAGAGAATTTTGTAATGCTCTACAAAAATTCTAAGCTACCAAATAAGATTTTATTGTCAGGAAAAAAGGGTATCGGAAAGTCATTACTTATTAAACACTTTTTATTAAAAATTTTTAATTCTAATAATGATCATGAACTGATCAAAAATATGTCACATCCTAATATCTTAAATATTAAAAAAAATATTGACAAAAAAAATATAGAAATTGATCAAATTAGAGAAGTTGTAAAATTTACTAATCAATCCTCTTTTAATAACAAATCAAGATTTATAATTGTTGATGATGCTGAATTTTTAAATTTGAACTCATCAAATGCTTTACTAAAAAACTTAGAGGAACCTAACGATAATGTGTTTTTTATTTTAGTTTTTAACTCTGATATGTCATTACTAGATACAATAAAATCAAGATGTATAGAATATAAAATTAATATTACAAATGAAGATATAAAATTGATCGTTAATGATTACTTTAATGAAGATATTTATAAACAAATAAATTCAGATTTAATCAATTATTATTCAACACCTTTTTTTTTAATATCTCTAATTAATTATATGATTGAAAATGAGCTATCCATTTCAAGCACAACAATTGATGATTTATTAATTAATTTAATCAATAATAAACATTATATGAAGCAAGATTTTATAAAAGATAATTTAAGTATGATTATTGAAATATTTTTTTATATCCATATAAACAAAACAAAAAAAATATCCAATAAGGTTAAAGATTATTATTATTATAAACTGTCAAATGTAAGAAAATTTAATTTAGATTATGAGGCTTTTTTTTTAGAATTTAAGGATAAATTATTAAATGAATAAAAATTATTATATAACAACTCCAATTTACTACCCTTCTGCTAAACCTCATATGGGTCATGCCTATTCTAGTATTATTGCTGATTTTTTTGCACGTTTCAAAAAAATTGATGGCTATAATGTTTATTTTTTAACTGGGACAGACGAACATGGTCTAAAAATTCAAAGATCTGCTGAAAAGCTAAATAAAGATCCAAAGTCTTTTTGTGATGAAATTAGTAAAACATTTGAAGATTTAACAAAAACCCTAAACTTATCTAATACAGATTTCATAAGAACTACTGAAGAAAGACACAAAATTTCTGTGCAAAATTTGTGGAATATACTGGAAAAAAACAAACAAATTTATCTATCAAAATATTCTGGTTGGTATTCTGTATCTGATGAAGCCTTTTATAATGAGGATGAAGTAGAAGAAAAAGAAGGTTCGAAAGTTTCGAGGTCTTCTGGTTCTGTTGTTGAATGGGTAGAGGAGGAGTCCTTTTTTTTTAAACTTTCTGAGTGGGAAGGACCACTATTAGATTTCTATGAGAAAAACAAAAATTTTATTCTTCCGGAGAGCAGACGAAACGAAGTTATTAGTTTTGTTAAGGGTGGATTAAAAGATTTATCAGTTAGCAGAAAAACATTTTCTTGGGGAGTAAAAGTTCCAAGTGATGATGATCATGTAGTATATGTGTGGCTAGATGCATTAACTAACTATTTGAGTTCTTTGAAATATCCAGATGAAAACAATAAACTTTACAAAAATTTTTGGCCAGCTGATTTACATATAATAGGAAAAGACATTTTAAGATTTCATGCTGTTTATTGGCCAGCTTTTTTACTAGCTGCCAAAATAAAACCTCCAAAGAGAGTTTATGGGCATGGATGGATACTTTCTGGTGATGAAAAAATGTCTAAATCTAAGGGAAATATTTTAGATCCTTTAGAAATTATCAATACTTACGGTCTTGATCCTTTAAGATATTATTTACTAAAAGAAGTATCATTTGGAAATGATGGAAATATATCGGAGGAAAAATTAGAGAATTGTATTAATAGTGATCTTGCCAACAATTTTGGTAATTTATGTCAAAGAGTTCTTTCCTTTGCTGAAAAAAATTGCTCCTCAATGATTCCAGATCATAATTTTATGGAAGAGGATTTAATTATACTGAATTCTATAACAGATACAGATAAGATAAGAACACTTATAGATAACCAAGATATAAATCAGTATATGAATTTAATAGTTGATAAACTTTTTGCATCAAACAAGTATTTTAATGATCAAGAACCTTGGAAGAAAAAAGATGATACTTTAAGATTAAATACTATTGTTTATACAGCATTAGAGTTAATAAGAAAGATAACTATATTATTATATCCTGTCATGCCCCAAACATCAGTTAAAATATTAAATATTTTTAATATAAAAGAAAATTTAATAGATTTTTCAACAATAAAAAATAATGAAATATTAGAAAAAGAAATTAAAATTAATAAGTTGGATATTTTGTTTAAAAAAATTGATAAATGATAGACTCACATTGTCATTTAGATCATGAACCACTCTATTCTAACATTGATGATGTTATAATAAGATCAAAAGAAATTGGACTAAAAAAAATTTTAACTATTTCAACAAATTCAAGTAGTTTTGAAAATATCAAAAAAATTATAAAACTTGATGAAATGATATATGGAAGCATCGGCATACATCCTCATGAAACAAGCAATGATAAAATGGCTAAAGAATTTATTATCGATAATGCTAATAAATATGAAAAAATTATAGGAGTGGGGGAGACGGGATTAGATTTTTATTACGAAAATAGTAAAAAGCATGATCAAATTCAAAGTTTTGTAGAACATATAGAAGCATCAATTATTTTAAAATACCCATTAATAGTTCATTCAAGAAGCGCAGAAAAAGAGACCTTCGATATCTTGAATAATTATAAAAATAGTGATGTTAAAATTTTAATGCACTGTTTTACGGGTTCCAAAGAATTTGCTAAGAAAATGATGACCTTAGACTCTTATTTTTCAGCCAGTGGAATTATTACTTTTAAAAATAGTATAGACCTTCAAGAAACATTTAAATTAATTGATAACGATAGAATTTTGATTGAAACAGATAGTCCATTTTTAGCACCTATGCCGATGAGAGGTAAAAAAAACGAGCCTTCTTATATAAAATACACCTTACAAAAGTTATCTGAACTAAAATCTTTGAATTTTGATGACTTAGAAGAAATTACAAACAATAATTTCGAAAAATTATTTTCATAAAAATGAGTATAAAATTTATAATTTTAGGTTGTGGTAGTTCAATGGGTGTTCCAAGACCAGATGGTTTTTTTGGTAATTGTGATCCAAAAAATAAAAAAAATTATAGAACTAGATGTTCTGCACTTATTAAAACTTCTGATGAAAATATTCTAATTGATACTTCTCCAGATTTAAGACAACAATTATTACGACACAAAATTAAGAAAATTGATAAAGTTTATTATTCTCACATGCATGCGGATCAAACCCATGGTATTAATGATTTAAGATCTTTTTTTATTAATGGTAAAAAACCGGTTAATGTATATGCAGATAAAATAACATCAAAACTATTAAAACAGAGTTTTTCTTACTGTTTTAAAAGCTATTCAAGAGAGTATCCAGCTACATTAAAATTAAATAAATTAGAACATAGATCTCAAATTAAACATAGAAATAAAAATATAAACCTTAAATCTATTGTGGTTGACCATGGAAGTGTTAAATCAAATTGTTTTATCATAGATAAAAAATTAGCTTATATTACAGATGTAAGTGATATTTATAAGAAAGATTATTATTATTTTAAGAATTTAAAATATTTAATAATTGACTGCCTTTGGTATAATTTTCATCCATCACATTTTAACCTAGAAAAATCTCTTTATTTTATTAAAAAGTTTAAACCAAAAAAAGCAATCCTTTCAAATTTATCTCCAGTTTTAGACTATAATAAATTGAAAAAAGCTATACCTAAAAATGTAATACCAGCTCACGATGGTTTAACAGTGGAACTATAGAATTTCTTCTATTTTCTCTACAAGTTTGTCTGATAATGGTTTTGTAAATGATGCATATGTCTTTTCAACATTGCCTTCTTTATTAACTAAAATTTTATGAAAATTCCATTTTGGTACAGCAGATTTACCGTAATTTCTTTCAGCCCATTTAAAAATCTCGTGAGCATCATTGCCTTTTACCTCGGTTATAGCAGTTAATGGAAAATTTATATTAAAATTAACTTCACAAAACTTTTTAACTTCATCATTTGATTTTTTTTCTTGATTGAAGGT
>CABXWS010000015.1 GCA_902515965.1 uncultured Pelagibacteraceae bacterium | reverse complement strand
TTTGATGTAATGAATATCCTAAGTCAAATATAATCGCTTTTATATCTTTATTTATAGTTTTAATTTTATGTAAATCTGAAAATTTGCTATTATAAAATTTAAAATTTTTTTCATGCTTGTCTAAAAAAGAATTGGCTATTTTTTCAACAGATTTATCTCTGTCTAAGGCTATTACTTTGTTGTATTGATACTCAAGAATTTTTTTAGAATACCCGCCTCCACCAAACGTACAGTCTATAAATGTGCCACCATAAAGAGGGGAAATAATACTAATAAGCTCTTCTAGTAATACTGGAAAATGTTTTTCCAGATTTATGGTGGCATTCATTTATTTTTTTAAAGACCATTAATTTTTTTGTCTTCTCAAAAATGCAGGTATTTCTAAGTCCTCTTCCTCATCCAAATTAAACTCATCAGATGAAGAGTTAAGAACTGTTTCACTTGTATCAGAATTAAAAAGTTCAGGTGCATCATCTTCACTTAATCCAAAATTTTCTAAACCATTGTTGCCATCATTTGAATTGTCTTCTGTTTTATTTACAGAATTACTTTCAGCGACTTCTTGATTTTGATACCGACTCTCTTCTGAATCCATGTTTGAAATTTCAGACGTTTCTTGATTGATAATATTATTTTCACTTAATGCATCATTTTTTACTTCTTCGTCTATTTTTAGTGCGTTTGCACCATCTGTAATTATAGCATTATTTGGATTTGTAAAAGCAAATGGCTGGACAGGATCAGAATTTGTAAAATCAGTATAACCAGGATTTCTATTTTGTATTCTATGGACCATATTTATAACTGATTTAGGCTCAGGTTGTTGCCCGTCAAGAGCAGTTGCAACAATTGAAACTCTCATTAATCCGTCCAAACTTTCGTCTGTTATAGCGCCAATAATTAGTTCGGCCTCAGGATCAACTTCAGATCTAACTTTATTTACAGCTTCATCTACCTCGAACAATTTTAAATCTTTTCCTCCAGTAATATTTACTAAAAGCCCTTTTGCACCTTTTAGAGAATAATCATCTATTAATGGATTGTTTATTGCAGACTCTGCAGCTTTAACTGCTCTTCCTTCGCCTTCAGCCTGACCAGTTCCCATCATTGCTTTGCCCATTGAACTCATTACAGTTTCTACATCAGCAAAATCTAAATTAATTAAACCAGGTCTAACCATCAGGTCTGTGATACTTTGGACGCCGTGAAGCAATACATCATTTGAAAGTTCAAAAGACTCTTCAAAAGTGGTCTGTTCACTTGCGATTTTAAATAAATTTTGATTTGGAACAACAATTATAGTATCTACATGTTTTCTTAATTCTTCTAAACCTTGTTGAGCTTTTCTCATTCTTGATGGCCCTTCATACAAGAATGGAAGAGTTATTACACCTACTGTTAAAATATTTAATTCTTTTGCAGCTCTTGCTATCACATGTGCAGATCCAGTTCCTGTTCCTCCACCCATTCCAGCAGTAATAAAAACCATATTTGCACCCTGCAAAATATTTACTATTTCGTTCAAAGACTCGTCAGCAGCAGCTTGCCCAATATCTAGTTTTGCTCCAGCTCCCAATCCCTTCGTAAGGTTTAGTCCCATCTGTATTTTTGTTTGAGCTTTACTCAATCTTAAATCCTGCGCATCAGTATTAACAGCAATAAACTCTACCCCCCGTAATCCAGAATCTATCATTCCATTAATTGCATTTCCTCCTGCTCCTCCAACTCCCAAGACTAATATTCTTGGTTTTAATTCTTTTATATCTGGTGTTTTAAAGTTTATTGTCATTTTCTCCCCTATTAGTTATTAAATTGTTTTTCCCATTTAAGACTTGCTCTATTGATATTTGATTTCTTTTTTGCATTAGTCCTAAATTTTTCAAATATTGCTGGTTCCCAGATTTGAAACGTTTTACCTTGACCAACAAATATCATGCTATTTTTAATTTTTGCATGTTTTAGTAATTTTGTAGTAATTTGCACTCTTCCTTCGTTGTCAAACTGTAAGTTTACACTTTCGGATAATATTGAAGTTGCAAAGTAATCTTTTTTTTCTTCAAAGGGATTTAAAGAGTCAATTGAATTTGAAATTTTTTCTATTCTATCTTGGGGCCAAGCCTCAATACATTGATGATTGAAGGATGGATAACAAATAATACCATTGTAACCGATAGTTGATAAATATGATCTAAAAGATGCTGGCACTGAAACTCTTCCTTTTTTGTCTAATTTGTTTTCGAAAGTTGATAAAAACATAATTCATATTATCCTATATTTGGGTAATTATGGGATACTATGGGTTTTACTAGAAAGCGTCAATACTTAAAATATGTACTTAATTATTAGTATATTAAATATATTTAATGATTATTTTGAAGTGCCAGATAAACTATAAGCCGGGTTCTGTCATTTAAACTTATCATTTATCTAGACTTTAAATCACTTTAAAGCTCAAGCAACTAACCCTGATGACTAGCCAAAGACTGCTTTTAGTTATTTCTAACAATGTCATCTCTACTCAGTCTTGCTCCCAGTGGGGTTTTCCTTGCACTAGTTGTTACCAACTTAGCCGGTGTGCTCTTACCACACCTTTTCACCCTTGCCTTGATAAGGCGGTTTATTTTCTGTGGCACTGTCCCTAGGGTTTCCCCTGCCAGCCATTAACTGGCACTGTGTCTTTGTAGAGCCCGGACTTTCCTCTTTTTAAAAAAGCGATAAGTCATTTATCTGGCAATTTGAAAATATAATTATTTTTTTTAATTTCAACCTTAAATTTTCATTTTATTGTGAGGTTTTTTAGAATTTCATAGCATTCTTTATCAATAATCCCATCAATAAGATTGGGTCTAAATCTTCTTTGGAAATTTTTAACAACATTTAATTTATCTTTTTGTTTGTTTCCAAACCTATATCCAAATTTAAGTAACAATTTATAAAAAAAAAAGTTGTTAATTAGAGATAAATTTCTTAATTTTTCACATTTTGTTTCACCTATCGAATGCCAATAACCTACTTTTTTCTGAGATAAAAGTTTCCATGGAAATTTCTCACCAGGATCTTTTTTTCTATTTGGTGAAATATCAGAGTGACCAAGAATATTCTCTACTTTAATTTTATATTTTTTTTTTAATATTTTTAATAAATCAACTAGAGAGTTTATTTGTTTTTTTGGAAAATTTTTATATCCATTCTGATGTCCAGGATTTGAGATTTCTATTCCAATGGATTTCGAATTTATAAACTTGTCATTTTTCCATTCAGAAATTCCTGCATGCCAAGATATATATAGATCTGGAACTAAGTTTATAACTTCACCATTTTTTTTAACAAAATAGTGACTGCTTACTTTTGAGTAAGTACTTGTTAGTCTTTTAATTGCTCCTTTTTCACTTTTCATTCCTGTATAATGAAGAATTATATATTTTATCTTTGATCTGGATCTTTTTGGCTTATCAAAGTTTGGAGAGTAATATAAAGACACTTTTTCAACATTTTTTAGCATAATTTTAAACAATTTAATCTTTATATTAGTCATATATATACTATAAGTCGGTTATGAAAAAAACCCTTTCAATCATTACAATTCTATTATTAACTTTTATTTATTCATTTTCTTCATTTGCTGGGGATGATGGAAAATTAAATTTAAAAAATAAAAAAAATGGGAGCTATGAAGTAAAAGATTGTTTTGAAAAGGTAAACAGAGGTATATTTGCATTTAATCAAGTTATAGACAAGATCGTTTTTAAACCATTAGCTAAAGGCTATAGAATATTTCCACAGCCGATTAGGTCAGGCACAAGTAATGCATTAAATAATCTTAGCAACGTAGTAACTATTCCTAATAATATTTTACAAGGTCAAATGAAAGATGCAGGTGTAAACTCTGCAAGATTTGTTATTAATACTACAATAGGTATTGCAGGCATATTCGATGTTGCATCATATTACGGTTTAAAAAAACGTGACAAAGAAGATTATGGTCAAACATTAGGTGTTTGGGGTTCAGGACCCGGTTGTTATTTTGTTTTACCAGTATTGGGACCAACAACCGTCAGAGACTCTATAGGGTCATTAGCAAATATTGTTGGTGGCGATGCTTGGTATAACGTAACAGTAGCTAATGACACACAATACTTCTCGGAGGTTGACTACTATTCATCTAGACTAATATCTGGAATAGATTTTAGAGCAAAAAATATTGAGTCTTTTGACAGTCTTGAAAAAAACTCAGTTGATTTATATGCGTCTGTTAGAAGTCTGTATCTTCAAGATAGAAATAGAAAAATTGGAAATATAGATGAAACAACAGAGACCTTGAGTGACGACGATTGGGAAGAATTAGAAACTCAATAATTTTTACTCAATGAAGTTCTTAAAATACTTTATTATATTTATTTTCATCTTAAATTTTCAAAATAATTTATTTGCCAAAGATCCTAGCGCACTTATAAATGAGATTGTCGATGAAGCTGCTGCAGTTTTGTCTAGCGAGGACCCGATTGAAGCAAAAATAATAAAATTGAATATTATCGCTGAAAGCAGTGTAGATATTGAGGGAATAGGTATGTATACTTTGGGTAAGTACAGAAAAACAATTTCTGAAGATGAAAAAAGTAAATATCAGAAACTATTTAGAAGCTATTTCTTGAAAAGCTTTTCAAGTCGTTTGGTAGATTACACAAATCCTAAAATTAATGTTGTATCTCAAAAAAAAATAAATGCTAAATATACCATCGTAAATAGTATATTAGAAGCAACATCTAAAAGACCACAGGTGAAGATAGATTGGAGAATTTATACAAAAAATCCTGACAAACCATTGATAAGAGATTTAATAGTCGAGGGATTAAGCTTGGCTAGAACACAAAAAGAGGAGTTTAATTCCATAATTCAAAATAATGATGGTAATATAAATGCCTTATTTAAAACTTTAGAAGAATTTATAATTAAATAAACTTTAATAAAATCCTATTTCACTCAAACATATATCAGATCTAAAATTATCAAAACCCGCAACTAAGCCAACTGATTTTATATTTTGTTCTCTAATATTTTTAGGTTGGTAAAAATTTGATTTTTTAAAATCTTTTAAAGGAGCTTTTATTTTCATCCATTTGTTTGGAGCAAAAAATGAGTAACCATAATATTGCCAAGGTGCAAAAGTTAAATCTGATCTTAAATGCAGACTATATTTATTATTATTTCCATAAACTTTAAAATATATACCTTCATATTTTTTGCTTTCAACTTCTGGTTTCAGATTAGTTCTGATTTGAATAAAACCTCCATTATTTTTTGTCGAGACTTCGCCAGTCATTCTATAACATTTAATATTTTCTATTAATTCAATTTTAAATTCTCCTGAAGAAATGCCTCCCATTACTTGATCGGAAATGAATTTCCATTCTTGCTTTTTTTTATTAAAATTAACATTATTTAAATCGTCTAAAATCATATTTTTAGAGAAAAGAATATTTTGGTGAAAAATTATTAATATTATTATTATTATTTTTTTCAATTTGTGACTTATTTTTTTTGCAAGTTGTTGTAAAAGATATATTTCTTTTTCTGTTAAAGTATTTTTTTCTTCTTTAATTTGATCTTCTAAACTCAATAAAGTTAATAATGTAAAAAAGGATGTAAAACCTGTAAATATTATAAAATAAATAGAACTCAAGTTCACAACTATTAAAACTAGAAAAACAACTGTCCATCCAATAAATATTCCTCTAAGTATAGTTCTATGGCTTTTTAAATCAGGAATTTTCATAAACTGAAAAAATAAAAGAATTAGAAGAAGCATTATGCCTGATATAGAAGCCCGAAGTAAAACCAATGTGTCGAGCCCTCCTCCATACAGTTCTCTATGAATTATATAAGCAACAATTCCTTTATAAGCAAAATAACACAAAATTACAAAGGCAACGAATATTGAAAATGAATATGAAATTTTTGGTTTTAAATTTAATTTAAATTTCATAATAGATTAATCTTGGACTAATTATTACCATGCTTAATAATAAAATACTTATTAAATATGTATCTGTGATAAGATTGGTGGGCCCGCCAGGACTCGAACCTGGGACCAATACATTATGAGTGTACTGCTCTAACCAACTGAGCTACAGGCCCTTGAAAACGGTACTATTATATCATTTTTTTTGTCTAATCAATTAGAGAAAAAAGTGGTGGGCCGTGTTGGTTACGCTCCAACTACCCCTGCAATGTCAATGCAGTACTCTACTATTGAGCTAACGGCCCTAACTTTCTAAGAAGCTTTTTAATTGTTTAGACCTACTTGGATGTTTTAGCTTTCTTAAAGCTTTAGCCTCTATTTGTCTTATTCTTTCTCTGGTAACAGAAAATTGAAGCCCCACTTCTTCTAATGTATGATCTGTATTCATGCCAACTCCAAAACGCATTCTTAGAACTCTTTCTTCACGTGGTGTTAATGTCGATAAAATTTTTGTTGTTGCTTCACTTAAGTTTGATTTGATTGCTTGTTCTAAAGGAGCTAAGGCTTTTGTGTCTTCTATGAAATCACCTAAACTACTATCTTCTTCATCACCAACAGGTTTTTCTAATGAAACTGGTTCTTTAGATATTTTTAAAACTTTTCTTACCTTTTCTAAAGGCATCCTTAGTTTCTTTGCTAATTCTTCAGGTGTTGCCTCTCTTCCAAATTCACTTAGTATTAATCTTTGCGTTCTTACAATTTTATTTATAGTTTCAATCATATGAACGGGTATTCTTATTGTCCTTGCTTGATCAGCAATTGATCTTGTTATTGCTTGTCTGATCCACCATGTAGCATATGTAGAAAACTTATAACCTCTTCTATATTCAAACTTATCTACTGCCTTCATTAATCCAATATTACCTTCCTGAATTAAATCTAAAAACTGAAGTCCCCTATTAGTGTATTTTTTTGCAATTGATATGACTAATCTCAAGTTAGCTTCAACCATTTCTTTTTTAGCTATTCTAGATTCCTTTTCACCTTTTTGAACTCTGCTGACTAGTTTTTTATATTCAGTAACAGAAATTCCTAATTTGCTGCTAATTTCTACTAATCTGTCTCTAATATTTTTAAATTCACTTTTATTTTTATTAAAAAACTTTTTCCAAATTTCATTTGTGTCAAGAAATTCTTTTAAATTTGGATTTATTTCATTACCAACATAAAATTTAATGAATTCATCCCTTGAAATCTTCGATTCTATTGCAAGTCTTAATAGGTTACCTTCTAGAGAAACAATTTTTTTGTTTTCTGTGTAGTGTTTTTGAACTAAATCTTCTAGAACTGAGGGTGATAATTGAAGTGATTTTATATTTTCTAATATATCATCCACTGTTTTCTTGTAGCTTTTTTCTTTTGAGTGTGAAAACTTTGTCGATTTTAAAACACACTCAAGTTTTTCTTTTTGATATTTAATTAGTTTATTATAGTCTTTGGTAAGATTATGGACTGTTGATAGTACTTTTGGCTTAATTTCAGTCTCCATTGCAGCAAGCGTAGGGTTAAACTCATCATCCTCAGAATTGTTAGTAACATCTGAACCTTGTTCATCTTCTTGTTTTTTTTGTTTTGATCCATTGCTTTCATCATCATCCATATAATTTGTATCAATATCTATTATTTCTCTAACCAATATTTCATCGTTTTGCAGTTGAACATTCCATTCAAAAAATTGTTGAGCAGTAATTGGGCTTTGAGACAAAGCATTAAGCATAACATCTTTTCCAGCTTCAATTCTTTTGGCTATTGCTATTTCACCTTCTCTAGATAAAAGTTCAACTCCACCCATTTCTCTTAAATACATTCTTATAGGGTCATCACTTTTTTCTAAACTTTTACCTTCATCTTTGGACGAGGCATCTTTTTTTCTTAGAACTTTATAATCTGATTTTTTCTCAACTAATATGACATTCTCATCAAGTATATGCATGAATGCTTGTGATAAATTTTCACTTGATAAATTTCTTTTTCCTAAAGATTTATTTAACTCTTCATGGGTTATAAAACCTCTATGGATTCCACGACCCATTAATCTTGCAAATGATTTTGTAATTATTCTTTCCACAGTATTAAGTTTGAATGACTTATATAATCTCTTAATTAGAAAAATCTATGTGATTTTTTTCTAAATTAATTGATTTTTTGAAGTTTTTTTAGCTCTTTTAGCTCATTAAATGTTTCCTCACTTAAATCTTGAGAAAACTTTGATTCTAGATCCAGAATCCTTTGTTCTAACTCATAATTTTTTAAATCATGAATAATTTCTGAGAAAATATCTAATACCTTAAAATCGTCATTAACATATTTAGAAATTATGTGTTTAACTGATGCATAATTCATAACTCTTTCAATTAGACTTTGATCTATCTTTAACTTTTTAACGTCTAGATTTAACAAATTTTGAGATTGACTTAGGATCTCTTGATACAACTGTATATTTTCACTACTGAACAATTTTACATTATCAATAAGATGCAAATTTTCTTTAATTAGTCTTGGTTTTGTCAATATAATATAGAGAAAAGAGAACTCTTTTATCTCATAAGACTTTAATGATTTCGTTTCGTTATAATAATTTTTAGTTTTTGCTAAAGATTTTACATTAATTTTATAATTTTTATTTATTTTATAATTGATATTGGGAGTTAGTTCAGAAATTTTCTCTAAAAAATATTCTAGAGTATATTTTTTTACTAGTGAATCATTAATATTAAATGCAATATCTCTGAGTTTTTTTTCAAAAATTGCTTTCGAACTAGGATTTTCATTTGTTTGCTGCAAATAATGTTCAAAGATAAATTTATGTATAGGGATAGATTTTTGAGACGAGAAATCAATAAATTTGTCTTTGCCATATTTTTTAACAAAATCGTCAGGATCTAAATTATTTTCTAATAGTAAAAAAGAGATTTTTTTATCAGGTTTAATCTCACTAATTATATTTTCTGCAGCTCTTAATGCAGCTTTATATCCACTTTGATCTCCATCAAAACATATAATTATATGATTGTAGAACTGATTTAAAACTTGTATTTGTTTGTTTGTTAATGCTGTACCCAAATTTGCAACTGCATTTTCAATGCCTCCTCTACTTAAACCAATAACATCCATGTATCCTTCAACTAAAAAAACTTCCTCTAATTTATTAGATAATTTTCTTGCTTTATCAAGATTATATAAATTTGATCCTTTTTTAAAAAATAGTGTTTCTGGAGAATTAATATATTTTGCCAAATTTGCATTGTTCTCAAGGATTCTTCCTCCAAATCCAATTATATTACCAGATATGTTGTTTATAGGAAAAATTATTCTATTCCTAAATCTTGAAATAAACTTACTTTTTTTCTCGTCATAATAAAATAGCCCTGTATCCTTTATTGCCTCTTCATTAAATTCTAATTTGAGTTTATCGTAAAAATTTATTTTATCCGTCACAAAACCAAGTTTAAACTTTTTAACTTCTTGAGCTGTTAGTCCTCTTTTTTTTAAATAATTTTTTGCATTTATTGATTTTTCATTTTTAAACAATTCATCCATGTAAAATTCGGCAAAACTATTACATATTGATTTATAGATATTCCATTTAGCTTCTCTCTCCTCATCTTGCTTAGAAAAAGTGTATGGCTGCATTCCAGCTAAATTTGACAGCATTTTTACAGCTTCACCAAATTTTAAACTTTGTGTCTTCATTACAAAGTCAAAAATATTTCCATGCTCGCTAGTACTAAAACAATGATAGAACTCCTTTTCATCATTTACAGTAAAAGAAGGTGTTTTTTCAGTTTTAAATGGAGACAATCCTACATATTCTTTTCCTCTTTTTTTTAGCTTTACTGTTTTCGAAACAACTGTTGAAACTTTTAATCTAGTTTTAATTTCATCTAAATACTCTTTGGGATATTTCATTAGGTATTTAGCAAATTTTTAATAATCTGACCTGCCTTAGAAAAGTCAATTGTATCAGAATAATTTTTTTTTAATTCACCCATCACTTTACCCATATCTTTAATCGAAGAAGCCCCAGAATTTTTGATAATTTCTTCACAGATCTTTTTTGTATCAACTTCAGATAATTGCTTAGGTAGATACTCGGACAAAACATTAAGCTCTCCTTGCTCAATTTCTAATAAATCTGATCTGTTATTTTTTTTGTATATTTCAATTGATTCGGATCTTTGTTTAATCATTTTCTTTAAGAGTTTTTTTATATCCTCATCATCAGTCTCTTTTTTATTAGGACCAGACCTGTTGTTGATATCTAAGTCCTTTATCCCAGATAAAACTAACCTATAAGTTGATATCTTATTTTTATCTTTAGATTTTAAAGCATTCTTATAATCGTTATCTATTTTATCTCTCATAGTCATAGCCGAATGTACTTCATAGACAAAATTGTTCAAAAGAAAAAATTGTATTTTTAAAAAATTATTATAGAGCTGTTGCGGATAAATACGTTTTATTGTATTAACCTTTAACTTATGAGTTGTAATTGACTTTAAAACGAAAAAACAAAAATCCACATCTCTCAAATTTTAATACAGCTATTTTAGTCCTTGAAAATAAATCAGTCTTTAAGGGAATTGGCCTCGGATATAAAGGAGAAGCAACTGGAGAGATATGCTTTAATACCTCATTAACTGGATATCAGGAAATAATATCTGATCCATCCTATGCGGGACAGATAATAAATTTTACATTTCCACACATTGGTAATGTTGGAACTAATAATGAAGATATCGAATCTGATAAGATATGGACAAGAGGAGTTATTTTTAACTCAGAAATAACAAGCCCTTCTAATTATAGATCTCTTCAAAATTTAGATAAGTGGCTTAAAAAAAATAAAATTGTAGGGATGACGGGTCTTGATACAAGAAGCTTGACAAATTTTATTAGAGATAAAGGAGCTCCAAAAGGAACGATATCTTACAACAATGCTGGAAAATTTAATATTAATAAACTGGTGAATAAGTCTATTAAATGGCCTGGTTTAAATGGGATGGATTTAGCTCAAGAGGTTACGACCGATAAAGCGTATATTTGGAAAGGATATAAAACTTGGAAAAAAAATAAAGGTTATGAGAAAAATAGAAAAAACAAATTTAGAATTATTGCAATAGATTATGGAATTAAAAAAAATATACTTAGATACTTTTCTGACTTCAATTGTGAAGTTAAAGTTGTTTCCTGTAAAGAAAATACTGAGAATATTCTTAATCTTAAACCTCATGGAATTTTTTTGTCAAATGGCCCTGGAGATCCAGCAGCAACAGGAAAGTATGCAATCAAAGTTGTAAAAAATTTAATAGAAAAAAAAATTCCATTATTTGGAATATGTTTGGGTCATCAAATATTAGCTTTAGCATTAGATGCAAAAACTAAAAAGATGAAGTTAGGACACCGTGGGGCTAACCACCCAGTCAAAAATTTAATTACAAAAAAAGTTGAGATAACAAGTCAAAATCATGGATTTGAAGTTGTTAAAGAAAGCTTAAGAAAAAATACCGAGATAACTCACCTGTCATTATTCGATAATTCAATTGAAGGAATTAGATTAAAAAATAAACCAGTTTACTCTGTTCAATATCATCCTGAAGCTAATCCTGGACCACAAGATAGTAAGTACTTATTTAGTAACTTTATTAAAGATGTAAAAAAATATGCCAAAAAGAAATGATATTAAAAAAATATTAGTTATTGGAGCTGGTCCAATTATAATTGGTCAAGCTTGTGAATTCGATTATTCAGGAACACAAGCATGTAAAGCGTTAAAAGATGAAGGTTATAAAGTAATACTAATCAACTCAAATCCAGCAACTATAATGACCGATCCAGGTGTTGCTGATAAAACTTATATAGAACCAATATCATTAGAGATACTTGAGGAGGTCATTAAGAAAGAAAAGCCTGACGCTATTCTACCTACTATGGGTGGACAAACAGCATTAAACCTTGCAATTAACGCAGAAAAAAAAGGTTTGTTAAAAAAGTATAAGATTGAACTTATTGGAGCTAACTCAAAAGCAATAGCAAATGCTGAGGATAGGAAAAAATTTAGAAAAAATATGTCTGATATTGGTATAGATTTACCAAAATCAGAAGTTCTCAATAAATTTTCAAATTCAAAAAAATGTTTAAATAAAATTGGTCTGCCTGCAATTATAAGACCTTCATTTACTTTAGGTGGATTAGGGGGAGGTATAGCTAGAACAAAAAATGATTTTTATAAAATTGTAAAAGAAGGAATGAATGAGTCTCCTCAAAATCAAGTTCTAGTTGAAGAGTGTTTAGATGGCTGGAAAGAATTTGAGATGGAAGTTGTTAGAGATAAAAATGATAATTGTATAATTATTTGTTCAATAGAGAACGTTGATCCAATGGGAACACACACTGGTGACTCGGTTACTATAGCTCCAGCACTAACATTGACTGACAAAGAATATCAAGTAATGAGAAATGCGTCTATTGAGTGTTTAAGAAAAATTGGTGTTGAAACAGGTGGTTCCAATGTTCAATTTGCAATAAATCCGAAAAATGGAAGAATGGTAATTATTGAAATGAATCCTAGGGTCTCAAGATCATCTGCTTTAGCTTCAAAAGCTACTGGTTTTCCAATAGCAAAAGTAGCAGCAAAATTAGCAGTTGGGTATACTTTGGATGAACTTCAAAATGAAATAACAAAAGTAACACCAGCATCTTTTGAACCAACTATTGATTATGTAGTAACAAAAATTCCTAGATTTACATTTGAAAAATTCGCAGATACTAAAGCAATTTTAGGAACATCAATGAGATCAGTTGGTGAAGCGATGGCAATTGGAAGAAATTTTAAAGAATCTCTACAAAAAGCACTAGTTTCACTCGAAACTGGTTTATCAGGTTTAGATAATATCTTTAATTATTCAAAAAAAGAAATTTTAAAAAATTTAAAAATTAATATACCAAACAAATTACTTCTAATTGCTGAAGCTTTTAGAAAAAAAATTTCAATAAAGGCTATTTATAAATTATCAAAAATAGACCCATGGTTTTTATATCAGATCAAAGAATTAGTAGAGGAAGAAAAAAAACTGATCTCAAAAGGATTGCCTAAGAGTTATGAGGAGTTTAATAGAGTAAAATCGCTAGGCTTTTCAGATAGAAAAATATCAAAATTAACTAAGCAGAAAGAAAAGATAGTTAAATTAAAAAGAAAAGGTTTAAAAGTTTTACCAGTATTTAAGAAGGTTGATACATGCGCTGCTGAATTTAAATCATTTACTCCATATATGTATTCTACATATCAAAGGAATTTTACAATAAAAACCGAGTGTGAGGCAGAACCAAGTAATAAAAAAAAAATAATAATTTTAGGTGGAGGTCCTAATAGAATTGGTCAAGGTATAGAGTTCGATTATTGCTGTTGTCAGGCTAGTTTTTCATTAAAGGAAGCAGGATTTGAAACAATTATGATTAATTGTAATCCCGAAACAGTCTCTACAGATTACGATACTAGTGATAGATTATACTTTGAACCTTTAATAGAAGAATATGTTGAAAATATAATTTTAAAAGAAAAATCAAAGGGGAATGTACTCGGTATTATTGCACAATTTGGAGGTCAAACACCAATCAAATTAGCGAAATTTTTAGATGATAAAAAATTACCTATTTTAGGTACTCAGTATAAATCAATTGATCTCGCTGAGGATAGGGACAGATTTAGAGAATTACTTATTAAATTAAATCTTAAACAAGCTGAAAGTGGAATAGCTCATAAATTTGACCAAGCAGTTAATATTGCTGAAAAAATTGGGTTGCCTGTAGTCGTAAGACCATCCTACGTCTTGGGCGGAAGAGCAATGGAAATTGTTCACGACAAAAGTCAATTAAAACAATTTATTAATGAAGCATTCAAAGCATCTGATGAAAATCCAATTTTAATTGATAAATTTATCGACAATGCAATGGAAGTTGATGTAGATGCAATATCTGATGGAAGAGATGTTTATGTAGCAGGGATAATGCAACATATCGAAGAAGCTGGAATTCACTCAGGAGACTCTGCTTGTTGCTTGCCACCAGTATCGATAAAGGAGAAACTTTTAAAAGAACTTAAAATACAAACAAAAAAATTAGCATTAGCTTTAAAAGTTAAAGGATTCTTAAACATTCAATTTGCAATTAAAAATGATGAAATTTTTGTTATTGAAGTTAATCCAAGAGCGAGTAGGACTGTTCCTTTTGTTTCAAAAGCAAATGGTATTCCACTTGCAAAAATTGCATCAAGAGTAATATCTGGAGAAAAATTAAGTAAATTTAATCTAAAATATAAAACAAATAAAAAATTTGCCGTTAAAGAAGCAGTTTTTCCATTTAACAAATTTCCAGATAGTGATTTATTGCTTGGTCCTGAAATGAAGTCCACTGGTGAGGTTATGGGTTTTGATGACGATTTTGGAATGGCCGTTGCTAAAAGCCAGATAGCTGCCTCAAACTCCTTACCAACAAAAGGGATGGCATTTTTATCAGTTAAAGATTCCCATAAGCAAGAAATAATTGGTATTGCTCAACGATTAATAAAACTTGGATTTACTCTTTCTGCAACTAATGGAACTTGCGAAATTTTAAAACAAAATGGAATAAAATGTAAAAAGATAAACAAAGTTAGCAGTGGTAGACCACACGTAGTTGACGTTTTAAATTCAAAAAAAATATCTCTTGTAATAAATACTGGAGGTGGAAATTCCGAACACAGGATTAGTGATGCTAGAGCATTAAGAAGAGGAACTCTAGCAAACAAAATTCCTTATTGCACAAATATGTCAACTGCTTATTCATTTTTAGAGGCAATAAAATCTTTAAAAACAAAAAAGTTGAGCGTTAGATCACTTCAAGACAGTTAGTTTTAATTGACTTTCCAATCTGTCTCAAAAGTAACATAATTTACCTGAAGACATCTTCTCTCTTTTATAATTTCTTTTTTTTCCATTCCGTGCCACGTGTTAGGACCACTTGAGAAGAAATAACC
Organism: uncultured Pelagibacteraceae bacterium; assembly: GCA_902515965.1. Lineage (GTDB taxonomy): Bacteria > Pseudomonadota > Alphaproteobacteria > Pelagibacterales > Pelagibacteraceae > Pelagibacter. The sequence goes on along the minus strand of CABXWS010000015.1, from coordinate 2,105 downwards.
ATAATTATCTTTGTAGGGAACGGTTTTTACTAATTTTAGATTTTCGTCATAAAAGTCTGTGCCTAAATCTTCCTTTTCGTTATGTTTATTCACGAATAAAAGACAAGACATCAGTTTTTCTTTAATATCGCAGTGAGGTTTCAACCAAAATCCTTTTCTATCACAAATAACCTCAACTCTTACATAAGAATTTGTTAGATCTTTATTTGTTAGTTCAGAAATTTTTTTGTAGGTTGTTGGATGTTGTAATTCCTCAATGAATTTAACTAAATTTGGAAATTGAGTTGTATTTTCTTTAGTAACAAAACATCTAAATTTTAGTGCCTTTCCTCCATCTGATATACCTTCTCTAAACTTACCTTCCCCACCATCAATTGCTCTAGTACCATCATAATTTAGATTATGTTCTATTGGGTTAGCAATATCAGCGTTTACAATTTCGTAAACTTGCGCATCTGTTAGTGGTTTATTTAATTCCCAATGCTCAAAGGGGGTTTTGTGATTTGATGAGTTTTTTAATATAGAATTTAAAAAGGCCATTATAATTGAATTTTATCTCTAATGATATTCGCTATTCTATTAGTTTCATCTAATTTTTCATAGCTCCAATTTTCTAATTTTTCTCCCAATTCTCTTACAATTTTCATTTCAAGGAATAATTTTCTAAAATTTTTAAACCTTTTATCATTTTTTTTTGGAGGAATTGCAGCAATGTAAATTGGTTTTCCAGTTAATGCAGCTTCTGAGATCATGGAGCTAGAGTCACAAGTTATAACAATATATTTTGATATTGATAATGCACTTAAATAAGCTTTTTTATCAACGGTGTCTAAAACCAAATGATCATTACCAAAATATATTTTGGCATGTTCAATAGTTTCTTTTGGTGTTCTCATTGAAGGAATAACTACTAAACTAAGATTATTTTCTTTTACTAAAAAATTAACTTTTGAAAAAATTTCTTGGATATTTCTATCTGAATAATCATAATACTGAGTTGGACCACCAATAATTAGCGAAATAATATTATCATTTTTTAATTTGTTTGAAATACTAAACAAATATTCTTTGTTATTTTCAATTTCCTCAGAAGTTAAATAATGAATAGCGCCTTTTGATTTTATTATATTTTCTCCATCCATCTTATCATGTTCGGGTACCACAATTAAATCAAAGTTTTCTGGTTTTACTTTTGGGTTTTGAATATGAATATTAAATATTTTTTTTTTTTAATTTTTCTTTAAAAATAAAGAAGGGATAATACTTTTTCTTCCACATGAAATTATTATATCAATATCATTGCTGTCTATTTTTTTAAAAACCGTATCAGATATTGGTGTTAACTTTGGTGGTACAATTTTCCAAAAACCTTTCGTTTCAACTGTATGGTGAGAAAAATTTATATCTAATGCTTTTGCCAAACCTTCTACTTGGCTAATCATTCCATGCATACCTTCTGTCAATAATATACCTTTCAATTTAGTCATTAATCATTATATAGCTTTCATATGAGTGAAAATCCAACTAAACAAACAAAAGTGTTAATAATTGGGTCGGGACCTGCTGGATACACTGCAGCAATTTATGCTGCAAGAGCAATGTTAAAACCAATATTAGTTCATGGAATGGAACCTGGTGGTCAATTAACAACTACAACCGATGTTGAAAACTTCCCTGGTTTTAAAGACGTAATACAAGGCCCTTGGCTTATGGATCAGATGAAAGGTCAAGCTGAAGTGGTTGGGACTGAAATGATACAAGATCATATTTCGTCAGTTGATTTAAAATCTAAACCATTTAAAGCAGTTGGCGATAGTGGGCAAGTATATGAAGCAGATTCCATTATTATATCTACCGGTGCACAAGCTAGATGGCTTAATATAGACTCAGAACAAAATTTCAGAGGATTTGGCGTATCGGCGTGTGCAACATGTGATGGATTTTTCTTTAAAGATAAAACTGTTGCTGTTGTTGGTGGAGGGAATGCTGCTGTTGAAGAGGCAATGTTTTTAACTAAATTTGCTTCAAAGGTTCAGTTAATACATAGACGAGATAGTTTGAGAGCTGAAAAATTATTACAAAAGAAATTAATGGCAAATAAAAAA
>CABXWS010000014.1 GCA_902515965.1 uncultured Pelagibacteraceae bacterium | reverse complement strand
GTAAGGAATTTAAAAGAACAAATTTAAATATTAAAAAACTTATAGTTTCTAACAAGCCATCTCCTCAAGGCTGGGCAGATGTGATAAAAAAGGCGGTACTTAAAATATAATAATATGATTAATAGCTGCCATGAGTGATTTTTCACAAAATGGTATTGTGTCTACTTTGCATGACTTTGGAACGAAATCGACTAAGGAAATTGAAAATGAGCTATTAAAATTTTCTAGCGAGAGAAAAATGGAATTGATTTTACCATGTCTCTATTCGGAACTTGAAGGAGATGCTTTACCCAAAATAGTTTCAGAGATAAAAAAAACAAATTACTTAAATCATATTATTATTGGACTTGATAAAGCAAATGAAGAACAAGCAAGAAAGGCGTGGACTTTTTTTGAGCAATTAGAAACCCCATTTACCATTTTATGGAATGACGGTCCTAACTTAAAAAAATTAGATAAAGAGCTAAAAACAAAAGGATTAGCACCTAATGAAAAAGGTAAAGGTAGAAATGTTTGGTATTGTATTGGGATGTCTATTGCACGGAATACTGCGAGGTCTGTTGCTTTACACGACTGTGATATAAAAACATATGATAGAAGGATGTTAGCAAAATTGTTTTATCCAGTTGTAAACCCTCTTTTTAATTTTGAATTTTGTAAAGGATATTATCCAAGAGTTGCAGATGGAAAAATGAATGGTAGGGTTGCGAGATTATTAGTTTTTCCCTTATTAACTGCTTTAGAAAAGACAATTGGCAAAAGTGATTATTTGGATTTTATGAAATCTTTCAAATATCCTTTAGCCGGTGAATTTTCTTTCAGACGTAATGTTTTACCTGAATTAAGGATTTCCTCAGATTGGGGGATTGAAATTGGTATTTTATCGGAAATGCAAAGAAGCTATTCACCGCAAAACATATGTCAAGTTGATCTTGCCGAAACTTATGATCATAAACATCAAAATTTATCTATAGACGACGAAACTAAAGGTCTGTCTAGAATGTCAATTGATATAATTAAAACTTTTATTAAAAAATTAGCAACTCAAGGACACTCTTTTAGTAGAGAGAAATTCAGATCTTTAAAAGCAACTTATTATAGATCAGCTTTAGATTTAATTGACATATACAGAACTGATGCAGAAATGAATGGATTAAAATTTGACTCTCATACTGAAGAAAAAGCAGTTGAACTATTTGCAATAAATATAATGAAAGCTGGAGAAGCTTTTTATTTAAATCCCATGGATACTCCATTCATACCTACATGGAGTAGAGTAAAAAGCGCTATCCCTGATTTTTTAGTACGACTTGAAAAAGCAGTAAATGAGGACAATAGTCACTACATCTAACTAATTTTTTTATTACAAACAAAGAATAGTTTTCTTGGAAATGAACCTTCCTCGAAATATTCTAATAATATATTTTTGTATCCATTCATTAAGTTTTGAACAGTTTTTTTTGAAAAAAAGTGAATTATAAATCCATCTATCTCATATAAATCCTCTCCTCTATGAGTTCCTTTTTGATAATCTCCATCGTCAGTATTTCTGACCGTATATATATTTAAGCCACCTGGTTTTAAAACACGATTAATTTCGTTATTTATTTTTGTCAAATCATCAAATGTTAATGCCATGCAATAAAGCATGTGTGAGTAACAAGCATCTAAAGAATTATTCTCAAAAGGTAATTTTGATCTTACATCATATTTTAATGTTGAAATTGATGAAGTCAGATTTTCTTTTTTTATTTTCTGATCAATAATTTTTAGACCTTTTTCACTATAGTCTAATGCAGTTAAATTTATTGAATTTTTTCCAAAGTATATGCTATCTCTTCCTAGGCCCGCACCAAGTTCAATAACATTTGATAATTTATTTTCTCTAAAGATATTTAAAGCTTTTTTTGCCGGATAACTGGGATCTAAACCAAACATCTCAGGCTTATTTGAGAAATTAGTTTCCCAATGCTGAGATTGTTGGTTTAAAATATTTTTATCCAATTTATTTAGAAGGATCTGGAACCTTTCTTAAATAAGGTTTCACAGTTTCCCATCCATCAGGATATATTTTTTTTGCCTCATCATCTTTTATAGCTGGCAAAATAACAACATCTTCACCTTTTTTCCAATTTGCGGGGGTTGCAACTTTATGTTTCGCTGTAAGTTGCATAGAATCTATTGCTCTCAGGATCTCTAAGAAGTTTCTTCCTGTTGCCATTGGATATGTTAGATATAAACCAATTCTCTTATCAGGTCTTACAACAAAAATAGTTCTGACAGTTTCATTATCAACTGCTGTTCTACCCATTGATGTTGTGCCAGCGTCACCTTCTAACATATTAAACAGTTTTGCAACTTTTAAGTCTTCATCCGCAATTATTGGATAATTTGGTTTAGTACCTGATACATCCTTGATATCATCTAACCACTTTTTATGGTCCTCTACCCCATCAACACTTAAACCAATCACTTTAACATTTCTTTTATCGAATTCGTCTTTCATCAAACCTAATGCTCCAAGTTCTGTTGTGCATACTGGTGTAAAATCTTTTGGATGTGAAAATATTACTCCCCAGCTATCACCTAGCCATTCATGAAAAGAAATGTCTCCCTCAGTCGTTTTGGCTTGAAAATCAGGACACATACTATTTATTTTTAACATTATTAATCTCCTTATAAAAAATATTATATGAAAGATTGTTTTATGAAGCAAACTTTTATAAGTTAGGTAATTATGATCTTTGAACAGCTTTTTGATGAAAAGTCATCAACCTATACTTATATAATCGCAAGTGGAGAAGGTAGAGAAGCTTTGATCATAGATCCTGTAATTGAACATTCGAATGAGTATTCAGCAATATTAAAAAACTTAGATCTTAAACTTGTTAAAGTCATAGATACACATATTCATGCAGATCATATCTCTGCATTAAATGAATTAAATAAAAGAACTAATTGTCTCCGAGTTATGGGAGAGAAATCTAAATCAGAAGTAGTAGACTTGAGAATTAAAGATGGTGAAAAAATCAAAATTGAAAATGTTATTCTTCAAGCTATCTATACTCCTGGGCACACTGATTGCTCATATAGTTTCTTAATGGATGATAGAGTATTTACCGGTGATACACTATTAATTAATGGAAGTGGTAGAACTGATTTTCAAAATGGCAACGCACATGATGCTTATGACTCTATATTTAATAAATTATTAATACTCCCAGAAAAAACTTTAGTATATCCAGCTCATGATTATAATGGCAAGAAATTTTCAACAATTGAGAGTGAAAAAAATAATAATCCTAGATTGCAAGTAAGTTCCAAAGAGGAATATGCAGATATAATGAATAATTTAAACTTAGCTAACCCAAAAATGATGGATGTTGCTGTTCCTGCTAATGTAAAAGGGCTTACTTTAAACAATATAAATTAACTTTAAATTTCAACATAAGTAACTATATAGGCTGTCTATGAATGACTTTTTACAATCTATTATTGACAGAGATCCTGCCGCTAAATCTAAGTTAAGTTTAATTTTAACTTATCCTGGAGTTAAAGCGATATTTTTTCATAAAATTGCAAATTTTTTTGCTACTGCAAAATTTGATTTAATCGCAAGAATTATTTCTCAGTTTTCTCGTTTCATGACTGGTATTGAAATTCACCCTAAAGCAAAGATTGGAAAAAATTTATTTATTGATCATGGCATGGGTGTAGTAATTGGAGAAACATCAGATATTGCAGACAACGTAACTATTTATCATATGGTTACTTTAGGTGGAATATCCCCAAGTATAAATTCAAATGATCAAAGAGAAGTTAAAAGACACCCTACTCTTCATGATAATGTTGTTGTTGGTTCAGGCGCTCAAATTTTAGGGCCAGTAATTGTTGGAAAAAATGCTAAAATTGGTGCGAATGCAGTTGTCACAAAAAATGTTCCTGAAAATGCAGTAATGGTAGGAATACCTGCAAAGAATGTTGGAACTGCAACAGAGGAATTTAAACCCTATGCCGTTACTAATGACAATGAAGATAAAGAATAATGAAAAATTTTAAGGATGACTTTATTCAATCAATTGGAAACACTCCTCTAATAAAATTAAAAGCTGCTTCAGAACTTACTGGTTGTAATATTTACGGAAAAGCAGAATTTTTAAATCCAGGAGGATCTGTAAAAGACAGAGCAGCACTTGCTCTTATAAAAGATGCTGAAGAGAAAAAACTTATATCTAAAGGTGGCACAATTGTTGAGGGAACTGCTGGAAATACTGGGATTGGATTATGTTTATTAGGAAATTCGTTAGGTTATAAAACTATTATTGTAATGAATGATAATCAGACACAAGAAAAAAAAGATACATTAAGAAATATTGGAGCAGACTTAAAACTTGTTCCTGCCAAACCTTATAAGGATGAAAATAATTTTGTAAAAGTTGCTGCGAGATTGGCTGAAGAACTTAAAAATTCAAATAATCATGGGGTTGTATGGGCAAATCAATTCGATAATATTGCAAATTCTAAAGGTCACTATAATACAACCGGTCCAGAAATATGGGAACAAACTGATGGAAAAGTTGATGGTTTTGTATGCTCATCAGGAACTGGCGGCACTATTGGAGGAGTGAGTAGTTTTTTAAAAGAAAAAAATAAAGAAATACAAATTTATTTATCTGATCCAAAAGGATCCTCTTTATTTAACCACATTGAGAATGGTGAGTTAAAAAGTGAAGGAGGATCTATTACAGAAGGTATTGGATCAAGTAGAATAACAGCAAACTTTGCTGAAGCCAAAATAGATGGAGCATTCTCAATAGAAGATAAAGAATCTTTGCCAATTTTGTTTGATTTAATCAAACATGAAGGACTTAGTCTCGGAACTAGTTGTGGAGTTAATATTGCGGGCGCAATTAGATTAGGAAAAAAATTAGGTCCAGGAAATACTATTGTCACTATTCTTTGCGACAAATCAGACAGATACAACTCAAAGATGTTTAATAAACCTTTTTTAATTGAAAAAGGTTTGCCTTATCCTGATTGGATATAATCACGCATACCAGCACTCTAATAAAATCATTACAATTAAGTACTATAATACTTTTATAATATTTTTTAGGAGGTAATCTGTGAAAAAATTTTTAATAACTCTAATATTTTTAACAATATCAAGTGTTAGTTTTGCTGAACAAGGTCAAATTAAACAAAACGGTTTTTTTGCGGGTACATCAAAAGTTTTAGGTGACGATAAAGGTAATTTTACAATTATCTATGATGGAATGTTGGGTTTAAAAGCACTAGATGGAACAACTTTTGGAGATAAATCTTCAATGAGATGCGTAGGTTCAATAGTTGGTTTTACAGGACAAGGATATGAAAGCGGAACTTGCGTAAATAAATTTGAAGATGGTGGAACGGCAACTTCACAATATAAAGGAGTTTTTGGAAAAATGTTGAGATGGAAATATGTAAGTGGAACGGGTAAGTATGAAAATATATCAGGTGGTGGAACTGCAACTATAAAAGGTATGAATTCTGCACAGGAAGGGATTGTTCATTCTTACAATGAAATTACAGGAAATTACAATTTAAACTAAGGAGAAATATGTCAATTTTAGAAAAACTTAATAAAGCAATTTTGGAAAAGGATGGGGTTGCAGCTGGAGAGTTAGTGCATGATGACTATAAGATGTTTTCTCATCTTAAAGGCGAATATGTGCATATGGGTAAAGAAGGTATGATAGAAGCTGTAAGCAAGGGAATGATGAGTCCTGTAAAACATAGAATTCTTTTTGAAAATGATGAGATAGGTTTTGATCATTCTTATGTAACTTACCAAGATGGAAATACAGAAGCATTAATGTGTTGTTGGAAGTTCAAAGATGGAAAAATCATCGAAGTAGAAACTGGCGCAACAAAATTACCAAAAGAATAAATTTAGGAGGATTATGAGTGGAGCAGAAACAAAAAGTTTCGATAAACCAGATCAGGAATTTAAACAATTTGACAATGCAGACATGTACCATGTGAATGTTGGTGGACAGAGATTAGTACAAATTAAACTTCAACCAGGTTGGAAATGGTCAAAAGATGTTAAACCAAAAATAGACTCTGATGCTGCAAGTTGTCAGGCAAATCATATTGGGGTTATTGTAAAAGGAACTGTGTGTGCAAAACATGACGATGGAACAGAAATTACTTATACCGCTGGTAGTGCTTACTCAGTTAAACCAGGTCATGATGCATGGGTAGTTGGTGATGAGCCAGTTATTGCATACGAGTTTGGTGGAGTGTGGGGCGAATAATGGTGAAGATGGTAGGTAGTTTTGAAGTAAAAGATTGGGATCACTGGAAAAAATCTTTTGATGCCCATAAGGAGCCTAGGGAAGCGGCTGGTATAAAAACAGTTTATGTTGGAAATGAAATAGAAAATCCAAATAAAGTTCACATAGTCATGGAGACTCCCGCAGCAGATACAATGCAAAAATTTATGCAAGACCCAGATAATGCTAAAGTAATCGAAGAATCTGGACACAAACAAGAAACAACTATAATGAGCGTTTGCTCAGATTAAAACAAACTGAAAGGTAATATGAAATACTATATGGTAACTCACACATTTAAATCTAAAGAAATGAAAGAAAAATTTATGAAAAAAATTATAGTCGTACTATTCTTAAGTATCTTTACCGCAAATTGCTTTGCAGACGGTCACGTAAAGAGAATATTATCAACAAGTGAAACTGGTATGGGAAATGAAATTGTTTATCCATCAGGTAAAGCAAAAATAACAGCTTTTGAATTTACTGTGCCTGTAGGAGCTCCAGTAAAACCTCACACGCATTCATTTCCAGTATTGATAATGATCCAACAAGGTGAAATTGAACTTACTACGGGTGGCAAAACCAAGATTTATAAGGCTGGTGATGCATTTGTTGAAGATGTTGGTATTGCACACGAATCTCGAAATATAGGAAGTGTTCCTGCTAAAGCAATAGTGGTTGCAATCGGTGTTGAAGGACAAAAGATTGTAAATCCAGTTAAATAGTAAGGAAATAGAAATGATCATAAAAATAGAAGAAAATATAAAATCATTTTCATCTTGGATGAATATGGCAAAAGCGAATGCTGAAAAAATTAAAGGATTTGGTGCTACTATTATTTTTGCGGGTGTATCTAAAGAAGACCCTACAAAATTTACTGTAATCGTTAAGTATGCAACCATGGAGGGGTTTGAGGCATTTAAAAATGACAAAGAACTTCATGCTGCAAGAGCTGAAGCAGGTGTGGATTTAGATTCAGCAAAGGTTACACCAATGCATGAAGATTTTATGGAAAATTTTAGTGGATAAACAATCAATATAAAGAAAGGATAAAAGATGGAAACAGAAACACTAGTAGTAGCTCATTTAAAAGAAGGTATGTTAGAAAAATTTATGGGCTTTATGCAATCAGATGCTGGAATGGCTGAAAGAGCAAAGGTTGCTAACGTTGCAAAAACAATAGGCACAGTTGCACCTGATAAAAAAACTGTAATGTTTAAAATATTTGTAACAGATAAAGAGGCACTCAAATCTTTTATAAATGGAAGTAACCCAGTATCAGGTCCTGTTATGAATGAGGTTATGGAGAGTTATTCTATTTATGAATTGAATAAAGTAGAAATGTAATAACATTTAATATACAATTTTCATATGCCTTCAGGATATATCATATTAAACATGAAAGTTGTAAATCCAGAAAATTACAAAGAATATTTGGAAAAGGCTCCACCAACAGCAAAAATGTTTGGTGGAGAATATATTGTAAGAGCTGGAGAGAATGAAGTCATAGAGGGAGAATGGAAATATCCAAGGACTGTTGTAATTAAGTTTCCTTCTTACGAAAAAGTGTTTGAATGGTATAATTCAGAAATTTACAAACCCATCAGACAAATAAGATTAGATAACACTATATCTAATACATTAATTATAAAAGGTACATAAAGGAGAAATAAGTATGTCTAAACTAGAGAAATACAGCGCAGCAATTAAAGATAAAGATGAAACTGCAATGAATGAACTATTGCACGATGATTTCAAATTCACAATGCACAAGTCAGGTAACTCTCTTGGAAAAGCTGATGTAATAAAATGGGCGATGAGCGGTGATATTAACCAAGATAAAATAAGAATAGTGTATGAAAATGATGAAGTCGGTATTCATCATTCATTTGTAACATTTGATGATGGTAACGTAGAGGCTGTAATGGCAGTTTACAAATATAAAGATGGTAAAATCATAAGTTTAGAAACTGGTGCCACGCCTATGCCAAAATAAGTGAAGCCATTAACAGGATATATATTTTTACTTTTGGCAATATCCACAGGTATTACAGCAAATAGTTTTGCTAAAATTTCAGATGGGTTTTCAAAGTTAACTCCAACTCTATTATCAATCGCTTTTATGAGTATTACAATGTATGGACTTGCAAAAGCAATGTCCATGATACCTGTTGGCTTTACATATGCTACGTATAGTGGAGTAACAGTAGCTGCTATTTTAGTTTTTGGTATGATTAAATACAATCAGATACCTAATCTATATGGATTGATTGGTATATTACTAATTATTATAGGAGTGGTAATGGTTAATTATTTGGGTAAGATTAATTAATTTTTATTTAATAATAAAATTAATACTCCTGATACAAATATAATTATTCCTAAAATTTCAGTGATTTTAACTTTTTCTTTAAACATGTATTTTGAAGATACATAACTAAATAATAGTTCTATCTGTCCGATTGCTCTTACAAATGAAGATTGCACTAATGTAAATGCATAAAACCAAGATAATGTTGCGAGAAAACCCGCCAATCCTGCTATAAAGCACTCATATTTATTTTCATATAATTTTTTAAATTGAGTCTTTTCAAATATGATCAAGTAAAAAGTTACTAAAGTCGTTTGGATTACAAGACCAAAAAAAAGAGTTGAAATAGCTTTTTCAAAATTGCTATCAAAGTTTTCTAAAGTTAATGCTGCAGCTCTAAAATAAACAACGCTTAAACCTAAAAATAGACCTGCAGATAATCCAATAAGGGTTGTTTTAGATAATAAATTTTTAAGAAATAAACTTAAATCTTTAATCGATAATATAATTACTCCAATTGTAGAAATAATTATACCAGTTATACCAAACTTATTTAATTTATCTCCGATTATTAGGTATTCAAAAATAGCAACTTGAATTACTTCAGTTTTGCTAAGTGACGTTCCGACAACAAAATTAGCAAATCTAAACAAGTAAAGTAGTACAAATGTAAAAATTATTTGGAAAACTGAAGCTAAAAAAACATTAAATACAAAATTTTTTTGGCTTAATACTTCTTGAACTACTCTTACGTCTTGAAAATATAAAAAAAATAGAATTGCACCAAATGGTAATGCAAAAGCAAATCTTACATAAGTAGATGCAATTGTTGAAATCTTTTGATTAAGTTTTTTTTGTAACGTCGATCTAAGATTTTGAAAAAAAGCACCCAAAATTGCTACAAATATCCAATTCATTGACGATTATTCATATTGTATTTAATTATAAAGTCGATTTAAATAGTAAGATTAAACAAAAAAGAGGGAAATAACATGAAAATCATCAAAAGAATAATATTTTCTTTAATTTTGGTTTCATTTGCTAGTGCAAGTTTTGCTGAAACTAAAATGAGAATAACACTTCAATTACCACTAAAGGCACATTTAGGACAAAACCTTTTGGTGTTTAAAAAAGAATTAGAGTCTAGATCTGATATAAAAGTTGAAATTTATGACTCAGCACAACTTTATAAAGATAAAGAGGTGCCCCAAGCTGTTGGTTCAGGAGCAATTGAAGCAGGTGTTGCATCATTAACAAGATTTGCTGGAACTAATCCAGAGGTCGATATCTTCTATCTACCTTTCTTATTTGACTCAGAAAAAAAAGTTCGAAAAGCAACGCAAGCAGGATCAGAAATTAGATCTATATTAGACCCAGCAATTGCAAATACGGGAGCTGTTCCTTTATATTATCAAGCATATGGTTCAGCAATTATGCTTTCAAATGGAGGACCAATGAAAACTCCAGCTGATTTTAAAGACAAAAAGATTAGAGTATTTGGAAAAACTCTAGGAGCATTTATTAGTTCTGTTGGTGGAAAACCAGCTTTAATTTCTGGATCGGAACAATACTTGGCATACCAAAGAAATACGGTAGACGCGGGTATGACTGGGGTATCTGGAGTAAAATCTAGAAAACTATATCAAGTTATGGATACTTTAACAGTTACGAACCATGGAGATATTGAATTTGTAGTTGTTGCAAATGACAAATGGTTAAAATCATTAACTCAAATGCAAAGAAATGCTATCGCAGCAGCAGCTAAAGTTGCTGAAAAAGCTGTAAGAGATGATATGGCTAATATCGAAGCTGGAGCATATGCAGAGGCGAAAGCTAATGGCATGAACATTGTAAATCTAACAAGTTCAGAAGTATCAGCTCTTAAGAAGGCATCTTCATCTGTTATTGATGATTATATTTCAAGAACAGGTGGTTCAGGTGGTGTTGGCGATAAACTAGTAAAAGCAGCTAACAAACTTTAAATTAAATATATAACACCCCGCACTTTAGTGCGGGGTTTATAATGGACACTTACAATAAAATTGTAAAATACTCAGGCTATTTAGCCTCGGCTTTATTTATTTCAATAGGATTTATAATTTCTTATGAAGTTATAATGCGATATTTATTTAACTCTCCTACAGTTTGGGTAAACGAAATTTCTCGTTTCTTACAAATATGGGCAACATATTTAGCATTGACTTATTCTTTTCATAAAAATGACTTTATTAGAATTACAGTGATTTATGACAAGGTAGGTGAGAAAGGAAAAAAAATTTTAGATTTAATTAGTGCGTTCTTCATTTTAATATTTAGTAGTTTTGTTCTTTATTACGGTTGGCTGATAGCTTACGACTCTTTGAAAGTGGGTAGAACAAGTTCTACAATTTTAGATGTTCCATCCTTTTTAACTGAATTTGCTATTCCACTTTGTTTTGGATTTTTGGTTTTAAGAGTTTTGCTTGAAATACCAATTTATATAAAAAGTATTTTAAAATGACAGTTGTAATCATTTTATTTGCTTTGTTTTTGGTGCTTTTTTTGGGTGTTCCAATTGCTTTTGGTTTAGGTTCAATAGGTTTGGGTCTTATGCTGCTTGGAGATATTTCTCCATTAATGATACCTCAAACATTTTACAGTGTTGCAGATAATTTTATTCTGTTGGCAGTACCAATGTTTTTAATGATGTCCAATATTTTATTAAAAGCTGGCGTAGGTGAAGATCTTTTTAATTTTGCACAAAGTTGGGTGGGAAATTTTCCTGGTGGTCTTGCAATTGCAACAATAGTTTCCTGTAGTATTTTTGCAGCAATCTCTGGGTCATCTGTTGCAACTGCCGCAACAATTTCAACTGTAGCTTTCCCAGCAATGATCAATAGAGGTTATCATAGAAATTTTACACTGGGAATTTTAGCAGCTGGAGGAACTTTAGGAATTTTAATTCCACCGTCAATACCTATGATTGTTTATGCTTTTGTAGTTGAAGAATCTGTTCTTAGTATGTTTTTAGCTGGTATTGGTCCTGGAATTGTTTTGGCTCTTTTTTTTATTATATTTTCAGTTTTTTATGTAAAATTTTTTAATAAAGAGGTCCAGAATGTTTCCACCACTTTAGAAGAAAAAATAAAATATACTAAAAGAGGTTTACCAATCTTATTAATGGCTTTCATTATGTTGGGTGGAATATATGCAGGCATCTATACTCCAACAGAAGCAGGAGGAATTGGATTTTTAATCTCTTTTATTTATGTGGTTGCAAAGAAAAGATTAAATTTTAAAGGTTTTATTCAAGCTGGATTAGAGACTATGAAAACTACAGTTACAATTTTCATAATTATAGCTGGAGCAAAAGTTTTTGGTAAAGCAATTTCTCTTTATAGAATTCCGCAAGATCTTTCTTCTTTTATAGTAACAAACATAAATGAAACTGGATTATTTATTCTTGTAGTTTGCATTACACTATTGATATTAGGTTTTATAATGGAAACGCTTTCATTAATATTAATAATGATGCCTATATTTTCAATATCTATTGCAGCAATGAATATAGATTTAATTTGGTTTGGAATTATTTTCACTTTAATGATTGAATGTGCATTAATAACTCCTCCTGTAGGATTAAATATTTATGTATTACAAGCAATTGGCAAAGCTAAAATGTCAGAAATAGCTAAGGGTGTGATACCTTTTGTCATTATAATGTTATTTACTGTTTTTATTATTTACTTATTCCCTGACCTAGCATTATATATACCATTCAAACTATAAATATGTTTTCAAAAACTAAATCAAAAGATAAAGCAGAAAAATTAAGAAAATTATTAAATGGTCCTGATATTATTGTTATGCCTGGATGTTTTGATGCGTTGTCTGCAAAACTTATTGAAAGAGAAGGATTGGGTGTTGGTTTCATGTCGGGGTTTAGTGTTTCGTCTACAAAACTTGGAATGCCAGACACAGGATTAATTTCATTTTCAGAAATGGCAGAACAAGTCAGAAATATATGTAACGCTACTTCAATTCCTATAATATTTGATGGGGATACTGGCTATGGAAATTCAGTTAACGTTTTTAGAACTGTAAGAGGATATGCGGATGCTGGAGCAGCTGGTGTAATGATTGAAGATCAAAAATGGCCAAAAAAATGTGGACACACTAAAGGGAAAGATGTTGTCGAAATTGATGAAGCCAATTCAAGAATTAAAGCTGCTGTTGATGCAAGAGATTTTGGAGAAAAAGATATTCTAATAATGGCTAGAACTGATGCAATCGCCACAAGAGGCTTAGACGATGCAATAGAAAGAATGAAATCATTTTCTGAACTTGGAGTTGATATTCTTTTTATCGAGGCAGTTAAAAATAAAGAAGATATGAAAAGAATAATTAAAGAAGTCCCAGGCCATCATATGCTGAATTTAATAGAAGATGGAGAAACTCCTCTCTTACAGATTAATGAAATTCAAGAAATTGGTTATAAAATTGCAGTAATGCCACTAACGTTAATGAGTGCATCAGTAAAAACTATGCAAGAATGTCTAAAAAATATGAAGAATAAAGTTTATAATAATAACGTTTCTAAATTTAGCGATTTGAGAGATATAGTTGGCTTCAATGAGTATTACGATATTGAAGACAAGTATAAGTAATGTTTCCAAAAAAGTATTCTAAAATTCTTTTTGTATTTCTAATGGGTTTGGGTATGAGCCTATTAATGACACTTATAATTACATATATAAATACTGGATATGACGATAAATACTTGGATCGATTTATTAGAGCATGGTCAATTAGTTTGCCGGTAGCTTTGATAGCCGTTTCTTTTGTATCGCCGATTGTAAATAAAATTGTAGAGAAAATCACAAAATAGGAGAAAATATGAGTGAAAATATAGTGTTCATAGGAGTTGGGAATATGGGTAATCCTATGGCTTGTAACTTAAAAAAAGCAGGAAAAAAAATCAAAGTTTTTGATGTTTCAAAAGAAATGTTGAATAAAGCAATTCAAAAAGGGTTGGAAGTTGAAGAAAAATTTGAGGATCTAATTAACTCAGAAACATCAATAGTAATTACAATGCTTCCAGAAGGTAAAAATTCGAAAGATGTTTATTTAAAACCAAATGGAATTCTAGATAAAGTTTCGAGTGATTGTTTATTAATTGATTGTTCTACGATAGATATCAGTACATCTAAAGAGATAGGAGATGAAGCTAACAAAAAAGGAATTAAAATGATAGATGCCCCTGTTAGTGGAGGAGTTATGGGTGCACAAAATGCAACTTTAAATATAATGGTTGGTGGAGCAAAAGAAGCTTTTGAGAAAGCTTCGCCAATTTTGAAACTAATGGGAAAAAATATTTACCACGCTGGAAATATTGGTAGTGGAAATGGAGCAAAAATTTGTAATAACATGTCCTTAGGAATTACAATGATAGCTGCATCAGAGTCGTTGATGTTAGCTAAAAGATTGAATATTGACATCAAAAAAGTTCATGAAATTATGAAAAATGCATCAGGGAATAGTTGGCCAATTTCAGTATATCCACCACTACCTGGATTAATCGATGGAACTCCATCTAACAACAATTACAAACCTGGTTTCTCTGCAGGAATGATGAATAAAGACTTAAAATTAGCAAATGAATGTGCTGAAGAAGTTAATGCAACAACTCCTCTTGGTAAAATGGCATTAGATATTTATTCTAAATTTTGTGAAGATGGCAATGGCACAAAAGATTTTTCTGCAATTTCAAAAGTTATAGGTGGGGATGCTTGGGATTACCCAATAGATTAATTATTCATATACTTTATCTACTTTAACTTGATAAGCTTCAACTAATCTATTTGTTTCATTTGCCATAGCAACAACTGCAATTAATTCACTAAGCATCTCAGTAGATGCTCCCTTTATTTTTGCTGCAATACTGTGAGACTTAATACAATATTCACAACTATTAGTCATAGAAACTGCAACATAAATTAGTTCTTTCGTCATTTCATCTAACGCACCTTTCTTCATTACTTGTTGAAGTGATGTCCAGGTTCTCTCTAATGTATCTGGATTATTTGCAAGCATTTTCCAGAAGTTATTTATGTAATCAGTATTTCTTTTTTTTTTTATATCTTCGAATACTTCTTTTACTTTTCCAGTAGCTTCGGTTTCTTCTATCATTTTAAAAACAGCCATTTTTCCTCCTTAGTTATGAATTGTTTCTATTTTTGGCATTAATCTTAATAACTCTTTAGTATACTCATGATTTGGTTTTTTAAATAGTTCCTCTGTTTCTGAAACTTCACATAATTTTCCATTTCTTAATACTCCAATATAATCACACATTTGTCTAACAACTGGTAAATCGTGACTAATGAAAAGTATTGTTAAATTCAGTTGTTCTTGCAAATCTTTCAATAAATTTAGTATCTGGGCCTGAATACTCACATCTAATGCTGAAGTCGGTTCATCACAAACTAGCAATCTTGGTTTTGTTGCCAAAGCTCTTGCAATAGATATTCTTTGTCTTTGTCCTCCCGAAAATTCATGTGGATATCGTTCTGATGATGTTTGTGATAGTTCAACAGACTCTAATAAATCGTGTATATAACTATCAATTTCTTTAGGTAAAATTTTAGGGTCATGTAATTTAATTGGCTCTGCAATAATGTCCTTAACTTTTAGTCTTCCATTCAAAGAAGAATATGGATCTTGAAAAATCATTTGGATTTGTTTTCTATATTTTAACAATTCTTTGTTATTAGTTATTTTATTAATACAAGTTTTATCAAAATAAATATCTCCTGAAGATGGTTTAAATAAATTAACAATCATCTTTGCTATAGTTGTCTTACCACTACCACTCTCCCCGACAAGTCCAAATGACTTTCCTTCTTGTATATTAAAGGAAACATCATCTACTGCTAAAATATTATTTTGATTTTTTTCAGTAAAAAAACTCTCATTAAAATTTTTACTAAGATTTCTAATTTGAATTAAGTCTTGATTTAGTATTTCTCTTTTATTCCATCTATTTAATATTTTAATATTTACATTCTTTTGATTTTTGTTGTCAGTTTGTGTAATTTTAAATCTTGAAATTTTTTTGTTAGTTGGAGGCACTGAACTAACAAGACTTTTAGTATATAATTCATTTGGATCAGTTAAAATTTGTTTTGTAGTACCTATCTCTACTAAATTACCATTTTTCATAACAGCTACTCTATTTGTTGTTTCAGCTATAACACCCATATCGTGAGTAATTAATATAACTGCTAGATTTCTCTCTTTTGTGAGTTTTTTTATAAGTTCTAGTATTTGAGATTGAATAGAAACATCTAAAGCAGTTGTTGGTTCGTCTGCTATAAGTAATTCAGGTTCACAACATAAAGATAAAGATATTACTACTCTCTGCCTCATACCACCTGAAAATTGATGCGGATAATCATTAAATCTATTTTCCGCATCTTTAATTCCAACTTCTTTCAAAAGATTAATCGCTTTATTTTTTGCATCAATCATACTTATCTTTATATGAGTTTGTATAGTTTCAATCAGTTGCTGTCCTATTGTAAGAATAGGATTAAGAGAGGTTTGTGGGTCTTGAAAAATAAATCCAATTTTTTTTCCTCTTAAATTAATAACATTATTTTTACTCTCACTAAGATTAATATCACCAAGATATATTGATCCGCTTGATATCTTGCCTGGTTCATCAATTAAGTCTATTATTGCATTTGCAACAGTGCTTTTTCCTGAACCAGATTCACCAACTAATCCAACAATTTCTCCACGATTTATCTCAATATTAATACTTTTAGCTGCATTAACAGTTTCTTTTCTAAGCTTATAGTCAATGCTTAAATTGTTTATTCTTAAAAAACTCATTTTTTTAATTTTGGATTTAAGGTATCTCGCATCCAATCTCCTAATAAATTTATAGAAAACGCCAAAACAACAAGAAAAATTGCTGGAAAAAAAGTTATCCACCATTCTCCTGAAAATAAAAAGTCGTTTCCAAGCCTAATCAATGTTCCTAAGGATGGTGTAGTTGGAGGAACCCCTACTCCCAAAAAGCTGAGTGTCGCTTCAGCAATTATAGCTAATGCAAGTCCAATAGTCCCAATTACTAGAACAGGTCTCATTATATTAGGTAGTATATGTTTAAACATTATTATTAAATTAGATACACCAATTATTGTTGAGGCGGATACATAATCTTTATTTTTTTCAACTAATGTTGCAGCTCGAGACACTCTTGCAAATTGGGGCCATTCTGAAATCCCTATTGCAAAAATTAAAACATATATAGCCATTTCATCATGGAGCTCTCTTGATATAATTCCTCTTGCAATACCATCTACGAGTAATGCCATTAAAATACTTGGAACTGTTAATTGTACATCTGTTAATCTCATAACAATCATTTCATATTTTCCCCCAAAGAAGCCAGCAGTCAATCCAAGTGTAACCCCAAGTAATAAACTAAATATAATTGCAGCAAAACCAACAATTAAAGATATTCTAGATCCATAAAGAATAGTTGATAGCATGTCTCTACCCTGACCATCAGTCCCAATTAAAAATTTTAAATTTCCTTCACTTGTCCAAGATGGAGGGGTGAAGGCATCCATCAATGATAATGATGATGGGTCAAATGGTTTGTAAGGTGTGATAAATTCTACAAAGAAAGAGCAGAAAAAAATTATTACTAATAGAATTGATGAAATTATTGCTGTTGGAGATTTAATATAGCTAAAATAAATTTCCGAGTCTTTAATCTTTTCCCATGTAGTTAGATTTCTGTTATCCACTAGCAGTATCTCCTTTAACTCTTATTCTAGGGTCAATAAAATAGTAAAGAATATCAACAATAAAATTTATCATCACAAATACAAAAGCAATAAATACTAAATAGGCAGACATAATAGGTATATCCACAAATTGGACTGCTTGGATAAAAAGAAAACCCATTCCTGGCCACTGAAATACTGTCTCAGTAATTATTGAAAATGCAATTAATGTTCCAATATTAATACCTGCAATAGTAATAACTGGTATAAGTCCATTTTTTAAGGCATGTTTATAATTTATGCTTCTCTCTGGAATGCCCCTTGCTCTTGCAAACTTTATGTAATCTGTTTGAAGTATCTCCATCATTTCTGCTCTTACAAGTCTTATAATATAAGTCATTTGGAATAGACTGAGAGTGACTGAAGGT
>CABXWS010000013.1 GCA_902515965.1 uncultured Pelagibacteraceae bacterium | reverse complement strand
AAGTTAAATAGTTCATTTTCCTTAGCATCTAAAAATAACCTTAAAAATATTTTAGATGTGACCAACGAAAAGTTAGTTTCTATTGACTTTAATCACAATAGTGCTTCTGCAATTATAGATGTCTCACTAACTAATGTAGTGGGTAATAAAATGGGAAAAATTTCAGCATGGTTCGATAATGAATGGGGTTTCTCCAACAGAATGTGTGATATTGCCAAGTACGTAAGCAAGATCAAGTAATGAATTCTATTGAAAATTTAAAGAATATTGAAAATAAAATCATTATTTTAAGACTTGATTTAAATGTACCAATTCATGACGGAAAAATAATAGATACAAGCCGGATTGATAAAATTATACCTACATTAAATTTTTTATTAAAAAAAAAAGCGAAAATTATAATAATATCTCATATTGGAAGGCCTAACGGTAAAAAAATTAAGGAACTTTCTTTGGAACCAGTATCATTGTGTGTAGAAAGTATGATAAAAAAAAAAGTTTCTTTACTTAAAGAGAATATTTTTAATTTAAATAAAAATAATATTTTTATTAATTCCAAAGATGGAATTGTTCTACTTGAAAACATAAGATTTTATCCTGAGGAGGAAACTAATGATGATGAGTTTTCGAAAAAATTAGCAAGTTTGGGTGATATATATGTTAACGATGCATTCTCATGTTCACATAGAGACCACGCCTCTATATCAAAGATAACAAAATACATTTCATCTTACAGCGGTATTCAAATTAATACAGAGATCAATGCTCTTAAGAGGATAACATCTGAAATTAAAAAGCCGGTAACATGTATAATTGGTGGATCTAAAATTTCCTCGAAAATTAATATAATAAAAAATTTAATACCAAAGTTTAATAATATTATAATCGTTGGTGCTATGGCGAATAATATATTTAAATATAAAGGTATAAAAATCGGTAATTCTGTGTATGAAAAAAATATTGGTAGCGCAATCCAAGAGATATTTTCTTACGCTGATAAAAACATGTGTAAAATCATTTTTCCTATAGATGTTAAAGTTGGAAAAAAATTAATTGATAGATCTATTGAAAAAGAGATTTTTGATATTGAGGATGATGATATAATACTAGATGTTGGATCAAAAACTTTAACTGAAATAAAAAAAATAATTGATAATTCGTCAACTATTTTATGGAACGGGCCATTAGGTTACTTTGAAAATGAAAATTTTTCATTAGGAAGTTCAGAGGTAGCAAAATACATAGCTGACAAAAATGAAAAAATTTTTTCTGTAATTGGAGGTGGTGATACGGTAGCGGTAATTAATTCATTAAATATAAAAAATAAATTCAATTTTGTTTCAACTGCTGGTGGAGCTTTTTTGGAATATCTTGAAGGCAAAGATCTCCCTGGTATAAAAGCATTAAGTTAAATGACTGAACTAAACAAAATCGCCCTTCAAATATTGTCAAATGGAAAAGGTATTCTAGCCGCTGACGAAAGTACAGCTACAATGACTAAAAGATTCGACTCAGTAAATGTAAGTTCCAATGAAAATAATAGACTTCTTTTTAGAGAAACTCTTTTTTCATCGTCATCAATGAAAAAGAGTATAGGTGGAGTAATACTATATGATGAAACAATAAGACAAAAAACATCAACAGGAAAAACAATACCCGAGCTAATTAACTCAAGTGGATCATTAACAGGTATTAAAGTTGATACTGGAGCTAAAATATTAGCAGGATCAAAAGAAGAAAAAGTTACGGAAGGTTTAGATGGTTTGAGAGAAAGATTGAAAGATTACTACAATCTTGGTGCAAGATTTACAAAATGGAGAGGCGTATTCTCAATAACAAATAAATATCCCAGCAATCTATCGATTTCTACAAATGCTCATGCATTAGCTAGGTATGCAGCATTGGTTCAAGAAGCAGGAATGGTTCCTATTATTGAACCAGAAGTTTTAATGGACGGCGATCATTCTTCGAGAGATTGTCTACATAAAACATCAATTATAATTAGAAAATGTTATGAAGAATTAGAATTAAATAATGTTAGTTTAGAGGGAACGATTTTAAAACCAAATATGATTTTACCTGGTGTAAATTCTTTAGAAAAAATATCAAATGAGGAAATAGCTGAACTTACTTTAGAGTGTTTGAGGAATAATGTACCTTCATCAGTTCCAGGTATAGCTTTTCTCTCAGGAGGTCAAACTGAAATAGAGGCAACAGCAAACCTGAACGAAATAAATATTAGAAACAATACTGATTTTATAATGACATACTCTTATGGAAGGGCACTTCAACAAAGCGCTTTGAAATTTTGGTCTCAAGACGTTAATAATATAAATGGAACACAAGAAATATTTGATCATAGAGCTAAAATGTGTACTTTAGCAGCACAAGGAAAATGGTCAGAAAGTCTTGAAAATAAAAAATAAAAAATTTGTATACCTTATTTCGCCCAGCAAAATTTCCAATGATTCATTTTTTAAAGAATTAAATTTGGTTTTAAAATCCAAGAAAGTAAGTTTTTTTCAATTGAGACTTAAAAGAGAGAAAGAAAATAGAAAAATTTATATTGCAAAAAGAACTTCGGAAATTTGTAAAAGAAATAAAGTTAAGTTTTTAATTAATGATGACCCTCATCTAGCTTTAAAAGTAAATGCTGATGGTTGCCACTTAGGTCAAGATGATATGAATATTTTAATGGCCAGAAAATTATTAAAAAATAAATTAATAGGTATTACTTGTCATAATTCTATAGAGCTATCAAAAAAAGCTTTCTTGAATAAAGCTAATTATATTGCCATAGGGGCATTTTATCCAACTAAAACAAAAAAAGTTATTTATAAAGCAACCATAAGGACTTTAAAGAAAGTCAAGAAACTATTTAATTTACCAATTGTTGCAATTGGAGGAATAAATGAAAAAAATTATCACAATCTATTATTTAATAATGCTGATTTTTTAGCTATTTCAAGCTACATTTGGAAAAATAAAAAATTTAAACCACACCAGGCAATAAAAAAATTAAAATGAAAATTAACGCGACAGAAATAAGAGTGGGGATGATATTAGAATACAAAGATGATTTATGGGAGGTATTAAAGACTAACCACGTTAAGCCTGGAAAAGGTGGTGCATTTGCTCAAGTTGAAATGAAAAGTTTGAATAAAAATACTAAACTAAATGAAAGATTTAGATCTAGTGAAACTATTGAAAAAGCGTTAATAGATGAAGCAAAATTCAACTTTTTGTATAGTGATGAAAATGACTTTTATTTTATAAACCCAAATTCTTTTGATCAAATAAATATAAATAAAAGTGTTATTGGAGATAATGGAAAGATGCTTGAGGAAAATTTAGAGGTAACAATTAATTTTCATAACGATAATCCAATTAATATAAATCTTCCTAATCAAATTACCTGCAAAGTAAAAACTACCGATGCATCAATAAAAGGTCAAACTGTTTCATCATCATACAAACCAGCAATACTTGATAACGGAGTTTCAATTCAAGTTCCTCCTTTCATTGAAGTTGGTGATAACATTATAATAGATACTAGATCTAAGGAATATGTAAAAAAAGCTTAGTATGAACTCTATATCTGCAAACTTGAATATAATGATAAAAGCATGTGAAAAAGCATCTAAGTTTATAATAAGAGATTTTGGTGAATTAGAAAACTTACAAGTATCTAAAAAGGGTCCTAAAGATTTTGTAACAAAAACAGACAAAAAAGTTGAAGAAATATTGATAAATGAATTATCAAAAACAAAAAAAAAATATTCATTTATTACAGAAGAAACTGGAAAAATTTTAAATGAAAATAAACATATTTTTTGGATTATTGATCCAATAGATGGAACAACAAATTTTTTACATGGCATACCGCACTTTGCTATTTCAATTGCTCTTCAAATTAATGAGGAAATTGTTACAGGGTTAATTTTTGATCCAATTAAGAATGAAATATTTTATGCTGAAAAGAATAGTGGATCATTTATAAACAATAATAGGATTAGAGTTTCCAATAAATCAAAGCTTGATGAATGTTTATTTGCTACAAATAATCAGGGAATTAAATATATATACCCAGAATTAAACGTTAGAAATACAGGTTGTGCAGCATTAGATTTAGCCTATGTAGGATGTGGAAGATTTGATGGGTATTTTCATAACAAAATTAATTTATGGGATGTGGCTGCTGGTAAAATAATTATTGAAGAAGCTGGTGGTCAAGTCAACAATGTCACTGATTTCAAAATAAATGAAATAGACATAAGAGCAGGAAACCCCAGTATTTATGAAAAAATGCTTAAAAAATTAGATAACTTTTAATTGTTTTTGAAAAAATTTTTGTTATAACGCAGCCCATGAAAAAAGATATACATCCAAAATACCATACCATAAAAGTAGAAATGACTGATGGTGAGCAATTTCAAACTAGATCAACTTGGGGATCAGAAAACGAAATACTGAAACTTGATATAGATCCTAAGTCTCATTCTGCATGGACTGGTGGGAAACAAAAAATTTTAGACAAAGGTAGAATAAGTAAATTCAACAAAAAATTTCAAAATTTTAGAACAGAAGACAAAAAATAATGTCAAAAGCACCCTTAATGCCAATGGCTACCGCTGTTTGGTTGGTAGAAAATACCTCATTAACATTTAGACAAATTGCAGACTTTTGTAGACTTCATGAGGTAGAAGTACAAGGTATTGCAGACGGTGAAGTTGCCAAAGGTATTGTGGGTTATAATCCCATTATGTCTGGTCAATTAACTAAAGAAGATATAAAATTATCATCAGATGATCAGAATAGACCACTTAATATAATTGATGAGGAAGTTGAGATAAAAAATTCAGATACTAAAACAAAAAAATATGTTCCATTATCAAAAAGACAGGATAAACCAGACTCGGCGCTCTGGTTGATAAAAAATCATACAATCTTAAAAGATTCTCAGATAGCAAAACTAATTGGTATTACTAAAAACTCTGTAAGCTCAATAAGAAATAAAAGTTACTGGAATTATAATAATTTAAACGCTAAAGATCCTGTTGCTATGGGTCTTTTTTCGCAAAAAGAATTACTTAATGTTATTGAGAAAGCTGAAAAAAAAATTATTAGAGAAAAAAAGAATAAGGAAAAAAAAGACAAATTAATAAATAAAAGTGAAAATTCATTATAATGGACAAATTTAACATAAAATGTTATTTAAGCGAACTTTTTGGAGGTTGTTATTAAAATAGAAGTCAAAGATAATAATATTGAGCAAGCGTTGAGGGTTTTAAAGAGAAAACTTCAAAGGGATGGGTTTTTTAAAATAATAAAGTTAAAAAATACATATGAAAAACCATCTGAGAAAAAAAAAAGAATATTACAAGAAAATATTAAAAGAGTTAAAAAACTTAACAAACTCAAAAATAGGATTTAGACAACGCGGGGTGGAGCAGCCTGGTAGCTCGCAAGGCTCATAACCTTGAGGTCGGCGGTTCAAATCCGTCCCCCGCAACCAAATTTTATAAATTAAATTTTGATTTTTTAGAATCTGCTAAAAAGCCGTTAACAGTATCCTCAGAGAGTTTTTTATAACTTTTTCCAAATTTTTCAATTTTTTCTATAATTGTTGGTGGTACTGTAATTATATGACATCCAATATATTTAGCCTGTAAATAATTATAAGGCTCTCTAGTGCTCGCCCAAAGGATTTCGACATTTTTATATTTTTTAGATAACTTCAAACTTTCTAGAAAATGAGGGATTGGATCTTTACCTGCATCTGCCATTCTACCAGCAAAAATAGAAATAATAACTTTGGTTTTTTTATTTATATTACTTAAAATTTTTTTTGTTTGTTCTGAGGTGTATACAGCAGTAATATTTAATTTAATTTTATCACTGTTAAGTGATTTTATTACTTTTCCCATAAATTTTCCTCTTGAGTTTATCACTGGAACTTTTACATATACATTTTTGGCCCATTTACTGATTTTTTGGCCTTGAAGAATCATGTTTTTAATATTATCTGCAAATACTTCGCAAGAGACTGGTTTATTGGTAATTTTTAAAATTTTATTAGAATATTCAGCATAATTTTTTGCGCCAGCTTTTCTCATTAAACTTGGATTAGTTGTAAAACCTTTTACAATTTTTTTTTTATTGAACTTTTTAATTAAATCAATATCAGCTATATCACAAAATATTTTAGTCAATTATAAGCTCTTAACAATTTCCTCGGTCATTTTTTTTGCATCTGCAAATAACATTAATGTATTATCTCTGTAAAAGAGATCGTTATCTATTCCTGCATACCCAGGTGACAAACTTCTTTTTACGAATAAAACAGATTTACTTTTTTCCACATCTAATACTGGCATACCATAAATCGGACTTTGTGGATCTGACTTTGCTACCGGATTGGTAACATCATTAGCACCAATAACATAAGCAACATCACAATTAGCAAAATCATTATTTATTTCTTCTAGTTCAAAAACTTCATCATAAGGGACATTAGCCTCAGCTAATAAAACATTCATGTGACCAGGCATTCTACCGGCAACAGGATGAATTGCATAAGATACTTTGACACCATTTTTTTTTAAAGAGTCTACCATTTCTCGTACTGCATGTTGTGCCTGAGCTACTGCCATTCCATATCCAGGTACGATAATAACTGAGGAAGCATTTTTCATTAAAAATGCTGCATCATCTGCATTGCCATTTTTAACTGGTTTCTTTTCTTTTGTTTGAGCACTTGAAACTTGATCTGTCGCTCCCCAACCTCCGAGAATTACGTTAAAAAATGATCTGTTCATACCTTTGCACATTATATATGACAGAATTGCACCCGATGAACCAACTAGCGCACCTGTTATTATTAATGCAGTATTTTCTAATGTAAAACCTATTCCTGCAGCTGCCCAACCAGAATATGAATTTAACATCGATATAACAACTGGCATATCTGCGCCACCTATTGGAATTATTAATAAGACACCAACAAGAAATGAAACGGCAACTAATGTCCAGAATGTGCTAGATGACTGAGAAACACAAAGGTAATAAATTAAAAATAGAATTAATATTCCTAATGATAAATTCAATAAATGTTGGCCTTTAAATGTTATTGGTGAACCCGACATAATTCCTCTAAGTTTCAAAAATGCTATTATTGAACCTGAAAATGTGATTGCTCCAATTGCTGCACCAAGAGACATTTCTATTAAACTAGCAAGTTTAATATTACCAACTATTCCAAGACCAAACACTTCTGGTTTTAAGAAAGCAGAAATGGCTACAAATACTGCAGCTAAGCCTACCAGACTATGAAAACCTGCAACAAGTTCTGGCATTGCAGTCATGGGTATTTTAAATGCAATAAATGCACCTATAGATCCACCCAATGTAAGAAAAATTAATACATAAATTAATCCTGGGCCAAAACTTCCAACAGAGAAAAAAGTAACAATGATTGATATTCCCATACCAGCAATACCAAAATAATTTCCTTGTCTTGAAGTTTCTGGGGAAGACAAGCCTCTTAAGGCTAAAATGAATAAGATTCCTGAAATTAAATAAAATAGTGCTGATAAATTAGCTGACATATTTATTTCTTCTTCTTTTTATACATTTGCAACATACGTTGGGTGACAAGGAAACCTCCAAAAATATTCACTGCAGCAAGTACAATTGCGACAAAACCAAAAATATTTGAAGTATCAAAAACTTTATCACTAGAACCAGATAATGATGCAATTATAGCTCCAACAATAATAACTGATGATATAGCATTCGTAACTGACATCAATGGTGTATGTAGAGAGGGTGTGACACTCCATACTACGTAATAACCAACAAATATAGATAATATAAATATGCTTAATCTAAATATAAAAGGATCTACTTCCATTATTTAACCTTCGTTTTGCTAATTATTTCATCTTCTAAATTAATTTCAAAAGATTTTTTTTCTTTATTAAATAAATTGATTATAAAACTAAACATATTTTTTGCATATAAATTAGAAGCTGAAACAGGTAATTTATTTAATATGTTACTTTCTCCTATTATTTTTACACCATTTATTTCTACCACTTCATCTACTTTTGTTAATTCAGAATTTCCACCTTGTGATGCGGCTAGGTCATAGATTACAGATCCACTAGGCATATTATTAATCATATCTTTTTTAATTATTATTGGTGCCTTCTTTCCTGGTATTAATGCTGTACAAATAATTATATCAATCTTTTTTAAAGTTTCTTTAAGCAATTCCTCTTGTTTTTGTTTAAAATCATCTGATGTTTCTTTAGCATATCCTCCTTCAGTCTCTAAGTTCTCTGCTCCTTCAACAACTAAGAATTTCCCACCTAAACTTTCAACTTGTTCTTTAGAGGCTAATCTTACATCTGTTGCAAATACTATGGCACCCATTCTTTTTGCGGTTGCGATAGCTTGTAGACCAGCAACTCCCGCACCTACTACTAAAACTTTTGCAGCAGATATTGTTCCTGCGGCTGTCATCATCATAGGTACTGCTTTTTGAAAAAATGCAAATGAATCAACTACAGCTTTATAACCGGCTAGGTTAGCTTGAGATGACAATACATCCATTGTTTGAGCTCTGGTAATTCTTGGTAACAGTTCTAATGAAAAACAGTTTATACTTTTATTTGTTAATTCGGCTAATTTCAACTCATTCATATATGGGTTTAAGACACCAATTAAGATTTGTTCTTTTTTTAGTTTTTTCAAGTTATTTTCACTTAGAATATTCATTTGTATAATTGCATCAGAGCTTGTAATAACTTCGTCTTCAGTTAAACAAATTTTAGCACCTTGAGTTTCAAATTCTTTATCATCTATTCCAAGATGTTGTGCATAATTTTTACTTAAATAAACTTCTAATCCAGCTGATATATACTTTTTTATTATTTCAGGAGTTATGGCAATCCTTTTTTCAAGATCGGTATTTTCAGAAAGAGAACCTATGATCATTCTATAGGAGAAATACTGCCATCAATATTAAAACTATAATAACGGCTATTGAACCCCATAATACGAACCTGGTAAAATTATTCCAAGTATTCTTATGACTTTCATTATCCATATTTATCTTACTTTTGCCTAGCTTTAAACTTGGGGTTTTTTTTATTAATTATATAAACTCTACCTCTTCTTCTAACTAATTTAGAATTAAGATCTCTTTTTTTTAGTGATTTCAGTGAACTTGCAATTTTCATTATCTATTTTTTTTCAATTTTAATAAACGAAGTTATGTAATCTTTCAAATTTTTTTTTCCATAATACTTGATAACCTTATTATTAAAAGATAAATTAGTTAATGCAGAGGCAAATCTTTCTCCAGCTCTAGGCGGTAAATACCTTATTTTTGAACCAAACATTCTTGCCACATCTTTTAACGAGTATGATATTTTGTTTGTAATACTATAATGAAGACATTTATTTGCTTTCCAAGCCTTAATACAAACTTCTATGGTGTCTGATATATGAGTAAATCTTCTTGTTTGTGTTCCCGGTTTAACAATTGTTAAAGGTTTTTTTTTCTTATACTGATTTTGAAATATACCAATTACGGTAGCCATTGGACCAGTTTCAATCTGATTTTCTCCATAAACATTATAAAAATAAATTATTTCATATTTAAAATTAAACCATTTTTTTAAGTTCTCTAATAACTCTAAATTCTTAGACTTGGTAAATGCATAGGGAGAAAGATTTTTGTCATTTCCTTTATTACCTAAGGTAGCAGAGGTTGCTGAGTATATTAACTTTATTTTATTTTGTAGACAAAATTTAAAAACTTCTTGTGATCCAATAGAATTAGAATTGAAACATTTATCAAAATTATGAAAACTTTGATAGATTCTTGAAAATTCACCAAAATGAAAAATTGTTTTTATGTAACTTTTTTTTTTTTTTAGTAATTTGGAAATATTGACTGTTTCTTCTTTAATATACTCAACATTTTTATTGTTCAAATGATTTTTTTTTGAACCAGAGGAATAATTATCAATACTTATAATTTTATATTGTGGATTATTTAAAAGATTTTTAATCAAATGTGAACCTACAAACCCTGCACCCCCAGTAACAACAATTAGATTTTTCATTTTAGATTAGCCTGGCAACGTCCTACTCTTCCAAGTCTTAAGACTAAGTACCATTGGCGCAGAAAGGCTTGACTTCCGAGTTCGGAATGGGATCGGGTATTTCCCTTTCGCAATAATCACCAGGCATTGAAGAAATACATATTATTAAAAATTTGTAAAGTTAAATTAGATAAAAAATTTTATTTTAAATAGTTCAAATTTACTGTAAGTGATTATTTATGAGTAAAACTGCATTAATTACAGGTATCTCTGGGCAAGATGGGGCTTATTTAGCAAATTTTTTGTTAAAGAAAAAATACAAAGTAATTGGATCTGATAGACGTTCTGCTAGATCGGTAAATTGGAGACTAGCCAGACTTGGAATTGAGAATAAAATTACTTATGAAGAAATGGAGTTGGGAGAAGTGTATGAAATACAGAGAGTTTTTAAAAAATATAAATTTGATGAAGTCTATAACTTAGCTGCTCAATCATTTGTTGCGACATCTTTTAGAAGTCCATTAAATACAGCCAATATTACAGCTCTTGGTACATTAAGAATTTTGGAAACAATAAGATCTATAAATCCAAAAATTAAATTCTATCAGGCATCATCTTCTGAAATGTATGGAGATGTATTAAAAAATATTCAAAGAGAAAACACACCATTCAACCCTCAAAGCCCATATGCAATTTCTAAACTTTTCTCACATCATTTGACTAAAAATTATAGAAGTTCATATAAATTATTTGCAGTTTCAGGAATATTATTTAATCACGAATCTCCTTTAAGAGGTGAAGAATTTGTGACGAGGAAAATTATTAAAGGACTTGTCTATATATTAAAAGGTAAGATAAAAAATTTAGAGTTAGGCAATCTTTATGCTAAAAGGGACTGGGGATATGCAAAAGAGTATGTTGAGGCAATGTGGTTGATGCTTCAACAAAAAAAACCTGAAGATTTTGTTATTTCAACAGGACAAACGTACAGTATAAAAGATTTTATTAATTATGCCACTAATTATCTTAAAATGGATACAAAGTGGGTAGGAAATGGCTTGAATGAGAAGCTTATAAATAAAAGTAATAATAAAATAATTATTAAAATTAATAAAAAATTTTTTAGGCCTGCTGAGGTTAATTTTTTAAAAGGTGACTACAAAAAAGCTTTAAAGAAATTAAGTTGGAAGCCAAAAGTTAGACTAAAAGAATTAATAAAAATTATGATTGATGAGGAGCTGAAAAATATTTAATTAAGGTAAGAATTTACCATAACTTATTCTAAATTGATATTCAAAGTTAAGTTCTTGTTTGTAAGCTTTTAGCATATTTTTTTTTATTATATTTCGTCTCTTCTTATTTTTTAGAATGTGATTAATTTTTTTAGCAATATCCTTAGGACTATTGGGGTTTGCAATTTCGTAAATATCAAACTTTTTTTTAAATTTTCTAAAATCAAGATTGTCATTTGTGATCATTGGTATGTTAGCAAGTAAGTAATTATTAAATTTCTGCGATGTACCAGCCATATTCATATGACTTAAATTTGTATTTTTATATAAACAGATACCTAAATCAGAGTTATACAAAATATCAAACCAAAATTTGTTTTTTATATTTTCAAAGATAAAAATTTTGTTTGATAAATTTAATTTACGTATTTTATTTTGTAATTTATTTGCATAATTATTGATAGATACACCTGCAAAAATATAAATAACGTTTTGATTTGTAAATTTTGAACTTTGTATTATTTTTTCGATAAAATGATTTGGGCCAATGGATCCTAATCTACAAATAATTTTTTTTTTTAATAATTTTTTATTTTTTAAAAATGACCTAAATCTAAAATCTGTTTTTGGAGTATAGTTTAATGGGAAACAATTCATACAATAATATAAGTTTTTGCTTTTATTTTTTGCAATATTTGCAAATATTTCAGATCTCCTTTGAGATGGGAATATTAGACTATCACAAAATTTTGATGCATAAATTTCAATCTTAAAAAGTAATTTATCTTTAAATTCTAATAAGTTTTTTTTTAAATCAAAATCAAAATTGTGATAATAAAATTTTTGATTTTTTTTTTTTGAAAAGATATTTATTAAAATAACTATAAATAAACTTTTTTGGTTAAAAAAAACTACATTTCTTGGATTAATTCTAAAGTGTTTATATATAACGTACATAACAAAAAAAAAATAGTTTAGAAAATTAAATGAACTAAAAAATGGATTTGGTAATGTTAATACGCTTGTATTTTTCCCAAAATCAATTTTTTCAATAATATTATTTTGTAAGTTTGACTCTTTGCAGATAATCAATATTTTTTTCCCTTTTTTGGATAAATGTCTAGCTAAAAATATTAGGGTTTGGTAGAATTTTGGGTTTCCCCAAATAACAAAAAAAAAATTATTCATTGATGATTTTTTTAAAACTTTCGTAAGTTTTTGAAAATCCTTCATCTAAACTTATTTTTGACTTCCATCCATATCTAGCTGCTACAGATGAATTTAGAATTTTTCTTGGAGTGCCGTTGGGCTTAGACTTATCATATTCAATTTTAATTTTTAATTTAAGTTTATTAATAATAAAATTTGCGTATTGTGAAATTGTTTTTTCAGTATTACTGCCAATATTTATCAATGTCTCTTTAGTTTTTTTTTTCATAAAGAAGATACAAGCATCAGCTACATCATCTACATATATAATTTCTCTTTTAGCTTTTCCATTTCCCCATAAAATAATTTTATTTTTATTTTTTAATTTTGCTTCATGCACTTTTCTAATTAATGCAGGATAAAAATGAGAAGTTGTTAAATTATAATTGTCATTTGGACCATAAGTGTTACAGGGCATTAAGCATTTATAATTTGTATTATATTGATAATTGTAACTTTCGCACATTTTAATGCCTGAAATCTTTGCAATTGCATAAGGTTCATTTGTTTTTTCTAATTCACCTTTTAAAAGATATTCCTCTTTTATTGGTTGTGAACTTTTTTTAGGATAAACACAACTTGAGCCAAGAAATATGAGATGTTTAACTTTATTCAAATAGCATGAATTAATAATGTTATTTTGTATCATGATATTATTATAAATAAATTCAGCTTTGAATTTGTTGTTAGCAACAATTCCTCCAACCTTAGCAGCTGCGTTTATTACAATTTTTGGTTTATACTTTTTAAAAAATAGCTCTACTTTGCTTTGAACTCTTAAATCTAATTTATGCTTACTAATAGTTAACAAATTTTTGTATCCAAAAAACTTTAATCTTCTTATAATTGCAGATCCAACTAAACCTTTATGTCCAGTAACAAATATTAAAGAATTTTTATTCATTTTTCTCTCACACTATTATTAACTAATTGAACTTTTGGTAATGGAAAAATTAATGTTCCACCAGATTTTAAAAATTTATTTTCTCTTTTAACTATCTCTGATTTAAAATGCCAGGGTAATACTAAATAATAATCTGGCTTTTGCAAAAAACTCTTTTTTTCACTAATAATTTTGATATTACTACCAATTATTTTTGCTCCGATTTTTTGTTTATTTCTCTCTACTGCAAAATTTATAATATTTTTTTCTATCTCTAGAAATTGAAGAATCGTATTTCCTTTTGTTGATGCTCCCAAAATTTGAATGGTTTTTCCCTGTTTTTTTAAGGAATAAAGTAAATTTCTCAAATTTTTTTTTATATTTTTAATATTTTTGGAAAATTTTTTATAGATTTTTAAGTTATTAATTTTAAGTTTTTTTTCCATACTTATTAATTTACTAATATTTAAATAATTTTTTTTATTATCAAATTTGTTATTATCTAAATGAGTTACAAAACATCTTATACTTCCTCCGTTAATATTATTTCTACTGATTTTAAAAATTTTTAAATTATTTTTTTTCATTAAAAAATTTAAGGTTTGGATGGAATAATATTCTAAATGTTCATGACATATTGTATCAAAAGAGTTTAGTCTGAGCATGTCTATTAAGTATGAAAGTTCAAATATCCATATTCCATTTTTTTTTAGAGAATAAGCAATTTTTCTTACAAAACTATTAGGATCATTAATATCATAGAACATGGCTATTGATGTTATTATTGAAAATTTTGACTTGAAATTTGGTAAAGGTTTTTTTTTAGGAGGAAAAAAATCGTTAATTTTATGTATTTTTTTATTTTTAATTTTTTTTATTATCTGACTCGGGTCTATACCAAAACATCTTACATTTCTTGGATAAAAATTTAGTAGTGTTCCATCATTACAGCCTATATCGAGAACATTAATATTATTACTTTTTTTAAAAAATTTGTGAGCATCTAAAACCAATTTACTTAAATGCGTTCTCATGGTGTTATTTATTCCTGAAGAATACCAATAATTTTTGTAAAGAGTTTTTTTATTTACTGTGTATAAAGTTTGAACTAATAAACAGTTTTTGCACAGGACCAACATTAAAGGAATCCTTTTTAAGTATGGTCTCGGATACCCTTTTTTAATGAATGAACCTTGAATAAATTGACTTTTAAGATCAATTACTTCCACGATTTTTTTTGATTTACAGATCCGACAATTATTTATTGTTTCATAATTTTTCATATAGAAGTTTTTTTTACATGAAATATTTATATTTAATTAAGCACTTTATAGCATCAAAACCGTCTAGAATACCAATTTTCTTACCCTCAGAATATTTTCTTCCATTATATGAGATGGGCACTTCTTGAATTTTATAGTTTAACTTAGAAATTTTTGTTGTTATCTCTGGACAAAAACCAAATCTATTTTCTTGCAGATTAATTTTATTAAAAACCTTTGCATCAAATATTTTATAACAAGTATGTGCATCAGTTAAATTTTGATTATTTAAAATATTTGATAATATTGTTAAAATATGATTAAAAAATATTCTATATACTGATGTAAAATTTAGGGAACCGTATCTATTTTTATTTAATACTCTTGAACCATATACAATTTTATATTCACGATTTATTATGGGTATTAACAGATTCTTATAATCATCCGGATTATATTCTAAATCGGCATCTTGAATTATAACAATATCTCCTTCAATATATTTCTGGGCTGTTCTTATTGCTGCACCTTTACCTAAGTTTTTACGATGATTTAATATTTGAAGGTTCTCTAATTTATTATAATTCTGTACTAATTTCAGTGAATCATCAGTTGAAAAATCATCTACTATAATTACTTGTTTATTGAATTCTCGGATATTTCTTATTTTTTCTAATAATGCTAAAATTGTCTTTTCCTCGTTATAAAGAGGGATTATTATTGAGATTTTCATGATAGAAATATTTATTAATTCTGCAATTATTGTATGTTTATTTACACCCCTAGGTATTGTTTTAGTAAGAGAAAAAAATAATAATTTATATTTTTACACAAAACAATTAGTCTATGGATTAATATTAATTTCATTTTTTGCATTACTATTAAATTTTTTTTTCCCATTAAACAAATTTATTAATTCTCTCGTAATTTTATTAAGTATAATTATTATCTTTTTTAATTGGAAGAAATACTTTAATAAACAATATTTACTTTTTGTTCTCTTCTCTGCTTTTATTATATCTTTTCTTATATTGGAAAGTAATGTTTATAGACCAGATGCGGGATTGTACCATTTACCATACATAGGTATTCTAAATACTGAAAAAATAATTATCGGGTTAAGTAATTTACATAGTAGATATGGACTTATATCAATAACACAATATCTGAGCGCAATATCAAATAATTATCTATTTGGAAATAATGGTATTGTTTATGCACAAGCATTGATAGCAAACGCGGTGATTTTAAATTTTTCTTATCAAATTTACAAATATAATAATAACAACAAATACGAATTTCATTTTTTTTTCTTACTTTTTTGTTTTGTTTATTTTTTTTATAAAATGAATAGATATAGTGAATATGGAAATGATGCACCGGCTCATTTTTTATTATTTTTTTTAATATCAGAATTAATTTTAAACGCAAAAAAATTTAATTTAAATAACTTTCTTAACCAATTAATTTTAAGTTTGTTTATAATACAAATTAAACTTACTTTGATTTTTTTAGTTTTTTTTCATTTAATAAATATAAAGAACATTAATATTTATTCATTAGTTAGAAACTACAAATTTATTTTTTTAATTATTTTTTTTCTTATGTGGATTTCAAAAAATATATTAGTCACAGGTTGTATGCTATATCCAATAAAGGTTACTTGCTTTGATAAACTCAATTGGGTCAAAACAAGTAAGGTTGAAATTATATCAAATAGTGCAGAGGCTTGGACCAAAGGTTGGTCTGATCAAACTGGAAAAATACTTGAAGACAAAGAGTTTTTAAAAAATTTTAATTGGATTCAGTCATGGTCAACCAAACAACTAAAGCATATTTTAAATATTTTGATGCCTTATATTATATTTATATCAATTTTGACTTTTTTTATAGCATTCAACCAAAACAAAAAAAAAATTATACTTAATAATTATATTAATTTTTATTTTTTAATCATTATTTGTTCATGTATATTCTGGTTTATTAAATCTCCCCTTTATAGATATGGATATTCATTTATTATTTCTTTGTTTTCATTTATTCTAAGTTATTATTTAACAAGTTTTAAAATTTCTAAAAATATTAACAAAATAATAAGCTTCATTTTAATATTAGGATTTACAATTATTGGTTTAAAGAATTCTATTAGAATTTATAGTAACAAAGATGCTTATAATAATTATCCTTGGCCGAAATATTACTCTATGAATGAACTAAATAGAGAGGGAACTTATAAAAAACATTACTTAAATACATTTAAAATTCTTACTCCAAATGATGAATATTGTATGTACTCAAAAGGAGTTTGTTCTCATTATGGGATAACTGATGGTATACAAATAAGAAAGAAAATGGGTTATTTAATTATTTACGAAAATAAGATTTAAAATTATAAAATTTAATTAGTAAATAAAAATGCGAAATTAGATAAATTGGAACTACGTGCCTAGTATAAACCCAGCCAATTATATAAGGAAATATAAATGATAAAAAGATTAAAAAAAATATGATATCTAAATCATCGTATTTTTTTAAAATAAAATTTTTTAAAATTAAGAAAAATGAAATAATTAATATAATTTTGTTAGGCACATTAGAAATCCGTAAGCTATTATAACCAATACTATCAATTACTTGAGCATCCTTTTTTATATTAGTAAAGATCACATGAAATTTTTTTAAACAAATATTGATAAATTCAAATTTATTTTTTAAAATATAGTTTTTACTTTCTCCAACGAAATAGTCATTTATTTCAAATTCATCCATTATTTTGCCACTAATAAACAAATTTTCTTTGTGTTTTTTCCACATTGTTGACTCTAGTACATCAGGTGTTTGCAAATGATAATAGTTTTTAAATTTTTTATTACTAGAAACTATTAAGGTTGAACCACTCATCGTACTTATAGATATGGGTGAAATAATTTTACCTGTTTTGTAATATCCGAATGATGCCCAAATAATATAAGCAAAAAAAATAAAAAATATAGGAACAGATGAATATAAAATATTATAATTTTTTTTTAATTTGAAAAATAAATATATGGATAAAGTATAGCTCAAATAAATCATGGATGCTTTAGTCAAAAAAATTATAAATAATATTATAGAAATAATAAAAATATCATTCTTTTTTTCGATTTTAGTCATTAATAAAAAGAGCCAAGATAAGATAAGACAGAAATCCTTCCTCTGGAATCAAACTTAAAGTAGTAAATAAATTATGCGGATTGTATATAAAGAAAAAAAAACTTATAATTAAAAAAATATTTCTACTAAATATTTTTTTTATGACAAAAAAAAAGAATTAAGAAGAAGCATGTATTTTTTATTAATAGAATTAAGAAATAATTACTTGTTATAAACTTAATAATTAAGGTT
>CABXWS010000012.1 GCA_902515965.1 uncultured Pelagibacteraceae bacterium | reverse complement strand
GATTATAAGACTATTGAAAAAAAGTGGGTCAAAAATTAAAACTATATTGACAAAAAGTGCTAAAGAGTTTGTAACTCCTCTATCAGTTTCATCTCTTTCACAAGAAAAAGTATATGATGATATTTTTAGTGTAGAAAATGAGGCAGAAATGGATCATATATCACTATCAAGGTGGGCTGATGTGATATTAGTCGCACCAATCACAGCTAATACAATTTCTAAAATAAGTTCAGGAAACGCAGAAGACTTAGCCTCAACGGTATTATTGGCATCTAATAAACAAATTTTTTTAGCTCCAGCTATGAATGTTAGAATGTGGGAGCACCCATCTACAAAAGAAAATATGGCGAAATTAAAAAGCTTTGGACACAAAGTTATTGGACCAGAAATAGGAGATATGGCATGCGGTGAGTACGGTGAAGGAAAAATGACTGAGCCGAAGAATATTATTAACATTATTAAAAATTATTTTGCTAATTTTGAAAAAAATAAAAAGTTTAAAGCATTAGTAACAGCTGGTCCAACTAATGAATATATTGATCCTGTTAGATTTATTACAAATAAATCAAGTGGGAAACAAGGCTATGAAATTGCAAAATCTTTAAGAGATAATGGATTTGATACGACTTTAATATCAGGTAAGACTAATATTAAACCAGTTGAGGGAGTAAATTTTATAAGTGTAGATACGGCTGCAGAAATGTTTAAAGAAACTTTAAACAATCTTCCTGCAGACATAGCAATTTTTTCAGCCGCTGTCTCAGATTTCAAAATAAAAGATTATAAAAAAACAAAAATTAAAAAAAAGTGATAGCCTTAATTTAGAACTAGAAAAGAATATTGATATATTGCGTCATATTTCTAATCATAATTCATTGAGACCAAAAATAACCATTGGTTTTGCTGCAGAAACTAATAACATTTCAGTTAACGCAAAGGATAAACTAATCGAGAAAAATTGTGATTGGATCATTGCTAACGATGTTTCGGACGAAACTATTGGATTTGGGTCAGACTTTAACAAAATTTCTATTTTTTATAAAAATAAAGCAAAAGAAAATTTAGATAGGATGAGTAAATCGTTAGTTGCAGAGGAAATAGTCAAAAGGGTTATACACCAAATTAATTAAGTTAATGGTAAAGGTCTTAATTAAAAAGTTAGACGAAAAGGTAAAACTACCAGAATATAAAACAGCAGGTTCATCAGGATTAGATTTAACTGCATTTATCAAAGACAAAATATTAATTAAATCTGGTGAAAGTGCTTTAGTACCTACAGGAATTTCTATTGCAATACCTGAAGATACAGAAATTCAGATCAGACCAAGATCAGGTTTAGCTGCTAAAAATAATATAAGTGTTTTAAATACTCCTGGAACAATTGATAGTGATTATAGAGGAGAAATAAAAGTAATTTTATATAACCATGGAAATAGTGATTTTATAATTAATAATAATGATAGAATTGCACAAATGATATTAATGCCAATTTTAAAGGTAGATTTTGAAACTGTAGAAACTTTGCCTGAAACAATAAGAGGGGCTGGTGGATTTGGATCAACAGGAAAGTGAAAAAATCTTTAACAAAACAAAGGATTGAAAGATATTCTAGACAGATAATACTTAAAGATATTGGAGTTTTAGGTCAAAAAAAAATAATTAATTCTAAAGTTTTGATAATAGGAATAGGTGGATTAGGTAGTCCTGTTGCTGATTTGTTAGCAAGATCTGGTGTTGGGTATATTGGAGCTATTGATCACGACAAAGTAGATATTTCTAATCTGCAAAGACAAATCTTATATACTTCGAAAGATATTGGAAAATATAAAGTTGATATTTTTAAAAGAAGAATAAAATTAATTAATAGTGAAGTTAAAGTGAAAATATTGAGAGAAGAAGCCTCTGAGAGTAATTTAAATAAAGTTATTAAAAATTATGATATTATTGTTGATGGAACAGATAACTTCAAAACTAAATTTTTGATAAACAAATTTTCATTAAAGTATAAGAAGAAATTAATAGTAGGAGCAATAAGTAAATTTGACGGGCATGTTTTTTCATTTAATTTTGGCAAGAAGTCGAGTCCTTGCTTAAAATGTTTTTATCAATCTGATCCATCAGATGAAATATTAAATTGTGAAAGTGAAGGAATACTTGGAACAACATCAAATGTTATAGGTAGTATGCAAGCAAACGAGGTTTTAAAAAATATAATTTCGTCAGATAAAAGTTTACACTCATCAATTCTTATAGTTAATTTAAAAAAACTTGAGTTTAGAAAAATAAAATTTACAAAAAAAAAGAGATGTGTTTGCGGCTAATAATTAAGATATTAATTATTCTGTTTTTATTTACTCAAGTTTTTTCTGAAGTTAGTGAAGATTTTTTAATGCTTAAAAATGATAAAGTAAATGTAAGGTATGGTCCAAGTTTTGATTATCCTATAAAATATATATATAAAAAAAAAAATTTGCCATTAAAAATAATTGATAAAAAAGAAAACTTTAGAAGAGTAATTGATCACAAAAAAAATAGCGGATGGATACATATTTCTCAACTAAAACAATCAAAATCTTTTATAACAATTTCAGATAAAATACTTTTTAAGAAACAAACAAAATTTTCTAAACCTTTGGCTAAATTGGATGCCGGAAGATTGTTATTAGTAAGAAAATGTGAGAAAAAATGGTGCTATGTTGAAACAGAAAAATTTAAAGGTTGGGTTGATAACCAAGACCTCTGGGGGAATATCAATTAACCTTTAAAATAAATATGAATTTAACTATTTTTGTTGAGCACAAACGTCTTTGATAACTGGAGTATTTGCGCAATCGCCACACTTAGTTTTTTGAACAATACATCCATCATCAAGGACTTCCACATTAACTATCTTATCACATTTAGAACAAATGGATGAGACTGTTAATCCACATTTTTTGCAATTATAATTTTCTATCTGCATAACTTAGAGTTAAACAAGAAAAAAAAATATTCAAGAAATAACTATGCGAATAATTATTATTAGCTAATTTTTTTTGCGAATAATTATTATTATTACAAATTATCCCTGTAAAAAAAATTAATATATAATTTTTGTTGATGATTATTTTTTACTTCTCTCTAATGAAATATTTTTAGCAAAAAAAAATTTTTGTTTTAAATTTAAATAATAGAATTTAAATTTACTCAAATAGAAACATATAACTGTAAGCAAAGAGTATTGCTGGAATTGCACTATACAGGGTTGCTACTACTGCAGCTTTAGGAGCTAATGCAATAGCTGGAAATAATGCATCACCATCATTAGATATAGCATTACCTATTTCTGCTGATAGCGGTATGGTACCACTCAGGTAAAAAGTTGTTACAATAATTTGTGGACCACAACCAGGTAGAAATCCAAATAATATAGCAATTAAAGGAACAAAAGGTAACCATATTTCAAAAAATGCTTTTAGATCATATTCAGTAAAATACATGAAGATTTCAAAAGTTAAAAAACCACAAATCACCCATGTTGTAACAAAGTTTGTCGTATCAATAACTCTCGACAAAACGTTTCTATTTCTGTCAGTAGAACATTGAAAATCACTCAATGGATTGAGTGACCACATAAATATACAAATAATAGCACCTAATGCTCCGATTGTATGTACTATACTTAAGTTGCCTGGAATATTTAAAATATGATCAATATCAACCTGGAAAGCTAAAAATAAACCTGTAATAAAACCAGGTAAAAAAATTATTGTCCAAAATATATTGAATTTAGAGACAAACGTGTTTGTAACCTTTTCAAATTCAATTTTTAATTTCGAATTACCTTGAAGATAATTTTCATTGTGAATTTTATCAACAATATATCCAGTAGTTGATCCAGCTAAAGCTCCTAAAATAAAAATTAATAAACCTGTAAAAGGTTCAATCGCAAGAAGCAAAAAAGCTGCGTCACCCATTGTTGCTGTTAAAACTGCAACTAAAGATCCAAAACTAATTCTTCCTTGAATGTATTGAGTTACAACTACAATTGCCCCGCCACAGCCGGGTAATGCACCTAATAAAGATGAAATTGCTACATGATATTTTTTGGTTTTATTTAAAATATATGAGATATTGAACTTTGTGAGCGAATCCAATCCTATAAAAATGAATAAAGTGAAACCTACAAAAACTGATACTTGTAGGTAAGCGTCGACTAACGAACTTCTTATCATTTCACCGAAGCTGTTAGTTTGAAAGGCCATTGCTAAAATGACAATCCCTAAGAAACTTTTCTTTAATAATCTTCCTTCATTTGCAACTAAGATTGTTTTTTTTTCTAAGACAGCGGCAATAAATGCGTTCATAGAGATTTAATTTATATCACTAAGTTTGCTTATTATTTTTTAAACGGACTTTCTAGTACACAAGCAACTAAGTGGACTCTGGCTTGCTCACCTCCGTTGAAAAAATTGTGATATTTTGTGTTATTTGTAATCCAAACATGTCCATCTGCTGGTAAATGTTTTGCAACGTTTTCTATAACCATTGAACAACCAGCATTAGTTACTATTGGAACATGCAATCTACACTCTGGATCTTTATGCCAACTTAATACTGATCTTGGCTCTTTTAATAGAAGCCTAACTCTACCCAATTTAAATTTTTTGCTCAAAATCTCGTAAACTTCTTTGAAATATGTATTTTCAAATTCAGGTACTAACTGGCTATATTTCGACTCATCAATATCAATATCTCTTGAAACTTCTTTTCCTGTCTCATCAGCAATAGTCCAATATTTTCCTCTAATATTATTTCCCTTAATTGACTCTTCATCATTAGGAATTTGATTTAAAGGTATTGCGCCAAAGTGAGTTACCCCTGGTGAATTAAATCTTTTTTTCTCTAATATTGCATCTAGATCTTTTCTTAACTTTGAGATGTCAAATTTGATTTCAGGAACTTTATAAAAATCTTCAAAATTTAATGATGTCATTTATTTTTTCCGCCTTTTTTATACTAATTTAATCTTAAATCAAACCGATCTGCATTCATCACTTTGACCCATGCTGATACAAAATCATTAATAAACTTGTCTGATGAGTCTTTGCAAGCGTAAACTTCAGCCAGAGCTCTTAGTTGAGAGTTTGAGCCAAAAATAAGATCAATTCTAGAACCTCTCCATTTAGTTTTTTTAGATTTTCTGTCTTTACCAACAAAATATTGATCTGACTTATCTGTTTCTTTCCATGTTGTTCCCATATCAAGCAAGTTTACAAAATAATCAGTTGATAGAGTACCGGGTTTTTTTGTGAAAACTCCGTTTTTAGAATTATCATAATTTGTATCCAGAACTCTCATTC
The DNA here is from genome assembly GCA_902515965.1 of uncultured Pelagibacteraceae bacterium. GTDB lineage: Bacteria > Pseudomonadota > Alphaproteobacteria > Pelagibacterales > Pelagibacteraceae > Pelagibacter. Next base: position 15,457 of record CABXWS010000012.1, on the reverse strand, counting down.
CTCCTACAAGAACCGTCATTTCTGGGGCTGTTAAACCCATTAATTGAGCTTTATCAATTAATTTTTCTTCTGCTGAAACATGTGATTTACCTTTTTTCAAATAATTTCTAAATCCATCAGCTTGTGGCTCAAGTAATCCAAATGAATTTACGTCGGTTTGGTCTTGTCTAGCATCACCTCGGCCTGGTGAAAAAGGTACTTGCACTTTATGGCCAGCTTTTTTTGCAGCAATTTCTATACCAACATTTCCGCCTAGTACAATTAGATCAGCCATTGATACAGATTTCTTTTTGTTATCAAATTTTTTCTTAATTTTTTGTAAAACATTGATAACTTTAGATAGTTTTTTTGGATTATTAACCTTCCAACTTCTTTGTGGTTCAAGCATTATTCTAGCTCCATTTGCCCCACCTCTTTTATCTGATCCTCTAAATGTAGATGCTGATGCCCATGCAGTTGAAACCAGCTCAGATACAGATATTTTTGATTTTTCTATTTTTGATTTTAAGTTTTTTATATCTTTTGATTTAATTTTATATTTAGGTTTATCAATTGGGTCCTGCCATATTAATTTTTCCTTTGGAACATCTGCTCCCAAGTAACAAGCTCTAGGTCCCATATCTCTATGTGTTAATTTAAACCATGCTCTTGCAAAAGCATCTGCGAACTCATCAGGATTTTTAAAGAAGTTTTTAGATATTGGTCCATAACTTTTATCGACTTTTAATGATATATCTGTTGTTTGCATCATAGGTGGATGCATTTTACCTTTAGCGTGAGCATCTGGAACCATCTTGATATGCTGACCATTTTTCTTAGGTGTCCATTGGAAAGCTCCAGCTGGTCCTTTTGACAATTCCCAATCATGATTAAATAAACAATCAAAATAACCCATATCCCATTGAATTGGGTTCTGTGTCCATGCCCCTTCTATACCACTACTTATCGCATCTATGCCTTTACCAGATTTGTAATTACTATTCCATCCAGTTGATTGATCTTGAATTCTCGATGCTTCAGGATCTGGTCCTTTATGAGATTCTGGTGCTGCCCCGTGTGATTTACCGAATGTGTGTCCTCCTGCAACCAATGCGACAGTTTCATAATCATTCATCGCCATTCTTCCAAAAGTCTCTCTGATATCATGAGCTGCTTTTTTAGGATCTGGATTAAAATCTGGACCTTGTGGATTTACATATATTAAACCCATATGAGAAGCTCCAAGTGGCTGTTCTAAGTCTCTTTTCTTTGTATATCTTTCAACTCCAAGCATTTCTTTTTCTGAGCCCCAATATATATCATCCTCTGGTTCCCATATGTCTGTCCTACCTGCGCCAAATCCAAAAGTTTTAAATCCCATTGAATCTAACGCTACGTTCCCAACTAAAATAAATAAATCTGCCCACGAAATTCTTTTTCCGTATTTCTGTTTAACAGGCCACAAAAGCAATCTTGCTTTATCTAGATTAACATTATCTGGCCATGCATTTAAAGGTGCGAATCTTTGGTTTCCTGTTCCAGCTCCACCTCTACCGTCACCAGTTCTGTAAGTTCCAGCAGCATGCCAAGCGAGTCTGATAAATAAAGGACCGTAGTGCCCATAATCAGCGGGCCACCACTCTTGCGAGTCTGTCATTAAATTTGTTAAATCTTTTTTAAGAGCTTTGTAATTTAATTTTCTAAATTCTTTTGAATATTTAAATTTCTCTTCCATTGGATTGGAAAGATTAGAATGCTGACTTAGTATTTTCAAATTAAGAGCGTTGGGCCAAAAATCTCTATTTGTTTGACCTTTTCCAGAGGTAAACTTAGCTGGTGTACCAGCTCCTGTGAAAGGACATTTGCTTAATTCTGTTGATTTAAAAGACTTGTTTTTTAAAATTTCCGCACTCATTAATTTATTTTCTCCTGTATTAAAATAATTTAAATATAGTTTTTTATAATTATTCTAAAGAAGAATGTCAATGAGTTAGAATGGTTTTAATGTAGGTATATGAATTTATTAATCTTCTAATTTAACAAGAACTTCGACTGACTTAATTTTTTTTCCTGGTATAGATTTTTGAATATCTATTGGTCCAACATCTTCGTTCTTTAAATCTATAAGTCTTTCCTCTTTGACATCGAAAAAATGATGGTGATCTGTGACATTTGTATCAAAGTAAGTTTGATTTGAGTTTATTGGAATTTCTTTTAGATAGCCTTTTTTATGAAATGCATGCACAGTATTATAGATTGTCGCTAAAGATGCCTTTTGATCTTTCCTTTCTTTTACTAAATTAAAAAGATCATTAATTGTAAAATGGAAAGTTTTCTCTCTATTGAACAAGACATCACAAATATCTATTCTTTGTTTTGTGGGTCTAAGGCTTGAGTTTCTCAGTTTTTGTATAAATTCAGTTTTACTAATCATAAGCTATTTAAAACTATTCTAAACTATTTCTATATTATAATGTACCTAAATCAAGTAATAAGATTAAAAAGTATGAAAAAAAGTTCCTTTAATTACAACGAATTGATTGATTGTGCAGATGGGAAGTTATTTGGGGTTGGAAATGCCAGGCTACCTTCTCCACCCATGCTGATGTTCGATAGAATTACTGAAATAACAGATAATGATGGTTTTTATAAAAAAGGATCAATGAAAGCTGAGCTTGATATAAGGGAAAATTTATGGTTTTTTGATTGTCATTTTAAAGAAGACCCAGTGATGCCAGGTTGCCTTGGTTTAGATGCGATGTGGCAATTAGTGGGATTTTTCCTTGGCTGGCTAGGAAATCCAGGTAGAGGACGTGCCCTGGGGGTAAGCAGTGTAAAGTTCACTGGAGAAGTTCTAAAAAATGTAAAAATGGCAACTTATAAAATTGATATGAAAAGAATAATGGTCAAAGGAGAAACGACTGTTGGATTGGCAAATGGAATATTATTAGCCGATGGTAAAAAAATTTATAGCGCAGAAAACCTTAAGGTAGGATTATTTAAATAATGAAAAGAGTTGTCGTTACTGGACTTGGAGTGGTTTCTTGCTTAGGAAATAATCAAGAAGAAGTATACCGATCTTTGTTAAATACAAAATCAGGAATTACTTTTTCTGAAGAATACAAAGAACTTAACTTAAGAAGTCACTTGCACGGTAAACCAAAGATAAAACTTGATGATTATATTGATAGAAAAATTATAAGATTTATGGGTAACGGATCTGCTTATAATTATATTGCGATGGCAGAGGCTGTCAAAGACTCGGGTTTAGAGGAAAAAGATGTAAGTAATTTTACAACTGGAATGGTAATGGGATCTGGTGGACCTTCTATTGAAAATGTAATTCTTGCTGCTGACAAAACTAGAGAAAAATCTCCAAAAAAAATGGGACCTTTTATTGTTCCTAGAACAATGGCTAGTACCGCCTCAGCAACTCTTGCTGTACCTTTCAAAATAAAAGGTGTGAATTACACAATAAGCTCAGCATGTTCTACTAGTGGTCATTGTATAGGTAATGCAATGGAACTAATTCAATTAGGTAAACAAAATATTATTTTTGCAGGAGGGAGTGATGAAGTCCATTTTGCTATGACAGCAATGTTCGATGCTATGACTGCATTATCATCAAAATACAATGACACACCAGAAAAAGCTTCGAGACCGTACGACAAGACAAGAGATGGATTTGTTATATCTGGAGGTGGCGGAGTACTAGTTCTTGAAGAATACGAACATGCAAAGGCCAGGGGAGCAAAAATATACGCAGAAATAACAGGTTATGGGGCAACTTCAGATGGTTATGATATGGTGGCACCCTCAGGGGAAGGGGCCGTCAGGTGTATGCAAATGGCTTTATCAACAACTAAAAATAAAATTGATTATATAAACACTCATGGAACATCTACTCCTGTAGGAGATATTACAGAATTAAAAGCAGTAGGAGAGGCGTTTCCTGATTACAAACCAAAAATTAGTTCAACCAAATCTTTGGCTGGACATTCGTTGGGTGCAACTTCAGTTCACGAAGCAATTTATAGTTTAATAATGATGAAGAACAAATTTATTTCAGCATCTGCAAATATTTCAGACATGGATGATGAAGCTAGAAATTATCCAATTGTAACAGAGGTCGAAAAAGACGCAAATTTAAATGCCATTATGTCAAATAGTTTTGGCTTTGGTGGAACAAACGCAACTTTAGTTTTCGAGAAAGTTTAGATCTATGAGTTTAATGAAAGGTAAAAAAGGTCTAATCATGGGAGTTGCGAATGAAAGATCTATTGCCTGGGGTATATCTCAAAAACTAGCAGATGCAGGAGCAGAGTTAGCTTTCACATATTTGGGTGATGCTTTAAAAAAAAGAGTTGTTCCACTTGCAGAAAAACTAAATTCAAATGTAACTTTTAGCTGTGATGTAGAAAAAAAAGAAGAAGTTGTAAAACTTTTCGAAGATATTAAAAGTCAATGGGGAGAAATTGATTTTGTTGTACATGCAATTGCATTTTCAGATAAATCCGAGCTATCAGGAGAATATTTAAATACAACCAGAGAAAACTTTTTAAGAAGTATGTTAATATCTTGTTTTTCATTTACTGAAGTTGCTAGAGAAGCATCTAAAATAATGAAGCAAGGTGGTAGTATGATTACCTTGAGTTATGAGGCAAATAAAGCCATACCTAATTATAATGTAATGGGGGTATGTAAAGCTGCACTAGAGTCTAGTGTTAAATATCTCGCAAGGGATCTAGGAGCAAAAAATATTAGAGTTAATGCAATAAGTGCGGGACCAATTAAAACTTTAGCAGCTTCTGCTATAGGTGATGCGAAATTTCTTTACAAATGGAATGCCGACCACTCATTTTTGAAAAGAAATGTAGATAATCTTGATGTTGGAAATTCAGCATTATATCTTTTAAGTGACATGGCGGGTGGTGTTACAGGTGAAATTCATTATGTAGATGCTGGTTATAATAAAGTTGGAATGCCAGATCCAAAAAACATAAGCGATACTTAAAATATTTATTTAGTGCTTAAAATAAAAAAAATTATTGCTTATTTATTTATAATTTTTTGTATTTTTGAAAATGTAAATGCGAAAAGCTACAAAATAGGTGATACAATCTCAGATGAAATAGAATTTTATAAAAAATATAAATTTAAATTACCTTCGGGAACATGGACCGTAGCCGACAGGTCTAGATATAGCTACTATGGCGCAACAGCAAAAGGTTATCAACTTTTAAAAATTAAAGGCAATAAAGCTATAGAAGGTTTTTCGATAGCAGAATTAGACATTGGTGCAAGGTTTCAAAGTGCTTTCAACGATGCACTACATCTAATTATGTTTAAAAATGAATATGATGGATGTTATGAAAGACCAGAATATTATATTTTGGAATATTTTACAAAAGGTTCATCTCATAATTGTTTTTGGGTATCTCATGAAGATGTTTACAAAGAATTGTTTGATCCTGATGATCCAGAATTGAGGGGTGTGAATGCTCAATATAAGGCATGGTTAAGAGACAACAAAATAGAATTACCAAAAATTGCTATAGGTAGTTCACATAGTTATTTCTCAAGACTAACAGGAGGAAAATGGTTTGTAATGAGTCACTTTTTCGATCCTGAAGTCTTAGGTGCTCCAAAAAGTAAATTTATAGACGAGAAAAGGTCAGAATATCATAAATATAATATTAATAATTATCCAGATCACAAAAAAGTAATGGAGAAAGTGATATCTTTAGGTGCTAAAAGACATAAACAGTTTGAGTTGGAAGTTAGAGCAAAAGAACATCACAAAATAGATTTAAGTTCATTAATTACAAAATCTCCAGATAATGGTAGCATTAAACAAAATCAAGATATTATTACACAAATTAATAAATTAAGGGATTTATTAAAATCAGGTGTTTTAACAGAGGAAGAATTTAAAAAAGCAAAAGAAAAAATACTTAACTAATGATGCAACAAATTAGTCTTTATCTAACCAGTATAATATTAGGAATTATGCTTTTTTTTTCTTTTGTTATAGCACCTGTAACTTTCACTGCATTAAATGAAGAAAATGCTAGAAAATTTATAAGAAAAATATTTCCTTATTACTACACTGTTAATTTAGCTATTAGTGTTTTAGTTTTAATTTTATTTATAATTCTAAAAATTTTTTCCTTAGATTTTTATTTAATTTTAAGTGTTGCAGTATTATTTGCTGTATCAAATTTTGTACTAATGCCAATGATAAATAAGTTCAGAGATGAAAAGCAGGATAAAAAATTTAAACAATCACACTTTATTTCTGTTGTAATAAATTTTGTACAAATAATTTTGTTAGTAATTATCTTAATTTAAAAAGAATTAGTTATACCTAAGCCAACAGCAATAAAAATACTTAACCAAATTAAACCTTTAATAAAAAAAAATGCAAAACTACCAAGTAATAAATACCTTCCGTATTTATTTTTCTGTAGTTCTAACTTAAAGTTTTTTAAAACCTTCATTTTGTTAAAATTTATTACAATGTTTTTCTACTTGATTTTTTTCCACTCTTTAATTCCACCAGTAATATTTTTGACATTTTTAACTCCCATGTCTTTCATAGTTTTGGTTGCTAATGTTCCTTGTCCACCAACACCACAAAAAACCACATATTCTTTATCAGGATTATTTTTAAATATGTCATTTTCTAGAGGACTGCCATCTGCTAAATAAAATTCTAATAAACCTCTATCTAAGTGAATTGCATTACCGATTGTTCCTTTTGAAAAGCTTTCTTTATCCCTAACATCGATAAATTGAACATTTGGGTCATTTAGCTTTTCTTTTGCATCACTAGCACTGATATTTTCAATTTCATTGCTAACACTCATCAAATCTTCAAATTTTTTCATATAAGTTTCCTTTATTTAAATAGCTGCCTGTTTTATTGATAACTTAACTTTACCTCTATCAAAGCCGATTACTTTTACCTTAACCTCATCTCCTTCTTTGACAACGTCTGTTACTTTTGCAACTCTTTTATCTGCTAGTTCTGAAATATGAACTAGACCATCTTGTTTTCCAAGAAAATTAACAAATGCTCCAAATTCCATAATCTTCATAACTTTTCCATTATAAATTTTATTGAGCTCAGCCTTTGCGGTTATATCTTTAATCATTTGCATAGCTTTGTTTCTAGACTCCTCATCTGGAGCTGCAACAGTAACTTCCCCCTCATCGTTAACATCAACTTTGGCTCCAGATTTTTCAACAATTTCTCTTATTGTTGCTCCACCTTTTCCTATAACTGCTGCAATATCTTTTTTATCTACAGTAATTTTTTCCATTTTTGGTGTATGTTTTCCCACATCATCTCGAGATTTGCTTATTGCTTTATTCATTTCACCTAAGATATGAATTCTTCCATCTTTTGCTTGTTTTAATGCTTGTTCCATAATCTCAAATGTTATTCCTGTAATTTTAATATCCATCTGAAGTGATGTAATTCCATCTTTAGTTCCTGCCACTTTAAAGTCCATATCACCTAAATGATCTTCGTCTCCTAGAATATCTGATAATACACTAAAATCATCTCCTTCTTTTATTAATCCCATCGCAATACCTGCTACTGGTTCTTTTATTGGAACTCCAGCATCCATTAAAGCTAGTGAAGATCCACAAACAGTTGCCATTGAAGATGAACCATTTGATTCTGTTATTTCAGAAACAATTCTAAATGTGTAAGGAAAACTTTCTTTTGATGGTAAAGATGAATTAATTGCTCTCCAAGCTAACTTACCATGTCCTATTTCTCTTCTTCCAGTTCCTATTCTTCCAGTTTCTCCAACAGAAAAGGGTGGAAAATTATAATGGAGCATAAATCTTTCTTTTTGTAATCCATCAAGACTTTCAATTCTTTGCTCGTCATCTGAGGTTCCAAGTGTTGTTGTAACAATTGCTTGAGTTTCGCCTCTAGTAAATAAAGCTGAGCCGTGAACTCTTGGTAAAACACCCACTTCACACATAATTGGTCTCACATCTGCAAGACCTCTTCCGTCAATACGATTTTTATTTTTCAGTATATCAGTTCTTACTATTGATTTTTCTAAATCTTTAAGCTGAGAATTTACATCTAAATCTGTATATTCCTCATTTTCTTCATACAATTTTTTAGCTTTTTCGTTTATTTTTGAAATTTGGTTTGATCTATCTTGCTTGTCTCTTGTAGAAAAAGCTTTTTTCAAATCTTCTGTAAACTCTTCTTCTAATTTCTTTTTTATCTCTGAAAGATCTTTCTTCTCAACAATCCAATCAGGTTTTTTACATTCTTTCGCAAGATCTTCGATCATTTCTATTATTGGAACAAAACCTTCATGTCCAAATTTAACAGCTTTTAACATTTCATCCTCAGACAAACCAGTTGCCTCAGACTCTACCATTAATACTGCATCTTTTGTTCCAGCTACGACAAGATCGAGTTTAGAGTCTTTAAGTTGTTCTTTGCTAGGATTAAGCACATATTCTCCTTTAATAAAGCCGACTCTAGAGGCTCCTATAGGACCCATAAATGGCATACCTGAAATTGCCAAAGCAGCTGATGATGCAACGATAGATAAAATATCGGCCTCGTTCTCTTTATCATATGATATTACTGTTGGTAAAAGCTGAACTTCATTTTTGAATTCATCTGGAAAAAGTGGTCTAATAGGTCTATCTATCAATCTTGATATTAATGTTTCACTCTCCGTTGGTCTTGCCTCTCTTTTAAAATAACCGCCAGGAATTTTACCAGCTGCATAATATTTCTCTTGATAATTCACTGACAAAGGAAAATAATCCATATCTGGATTTACTTTTTTTGCTCCAACAACTGTCGCTAAAACCACTGTTTCTCCACATTGAGCTAAAATCGCTCCATCAGCTTGTCTTGCAATTTTTCCTGTTTCTAAACTTATTTTTTTTCCTGCAATTTCTATTTCTTTTTTTACTATTTTAAACATTTATTTCCTTAAATTTAATTTTGATATTACTTCCTTATAAGACTCTATTTTATTTTTTTTTAGATAATCTAATAATTTTTTTCTTCTATTAACTGCTCTTAAAAGTCCAACTGATGAATGTTTATCTTTTTTGAACTGTTTAATATGTTTTGACAAGTTTTCAATTTTATAAGTTAATTGAGCAACTTGAATTTCTGAAGACCCAGTATCTTTATCATGGGTTGCTAGTTCTTTTGTTTTATTTACCATCTCCTCTTCCTCATTTATTTGTTTGTTTTATTAAATTTTCAATTTTTTCTGCATAATCAAAGGAGCTATCTTTAACAAAAAATAATTTTGGTAAAAATTTCATAACTATTTTTTTTGACAAAACTTTTCTTATTGCAAACGAAAATTCTTTTAACTTTATAACAACTTCTTCAGCGTTTTTACCTCCTAAAGGCATTACAAAGATTTTTGCTGTTTTCAAATCTGGTGACATTCTTACTTCAGTTACTGTTATCTCTTTAGTTGACAAATTTGGTAATTTAGCCTCATCTCTAATAAAGAGCATTCCTAAAGCTTGTTTAATCATTTCACCAACTCTAAGCTGTCGCTGTGTAACGTTTTTTCCTAAGTTTGTCATTATAATGTTCTTTCTATAGCTGTTGCGTTATATACCTCAATTAGGTCATTTTTCTTAAAATCAACAAAGTCTTTTAAAGTTATTCCACATTCTAAACCTGCAGAAACTTGTTTGGTTTGATTTTTTTCTCTAAAAATTGAACCTATTTTACCATTAAATATAATTGCACCATCCCTAATAACTCGTGCATTTGAGTCTGCAGTTATTTCACCATCTGTTACTTTGGATCCAGCTACCTTACCTACTTTAGAAACTTTAAATATTTCTAATATCTCTGCTGTTCCTATTATCTTCTCATCAATTTCTGGTGATAACATTCCTGACATTTTCCCTTTAATAAAATCTAATACTTCATAAATAATATTGAATGACGAAATTGAAATTTTTTCTTGTTCAGCTCTCTTTTTGGCTTCTTTGCTTGGCTTGACATTAAAAGCTATAACTACTGCCTGAGATGCTTTTGCTAATGTAATATCTGTTTCAGTAATCATTCCTATGTCGGATAAAAGAATTTTTGGTTTTACTTCATCGTGTTTAATTAAACTAATAGCATTTTTTATAGCCTCTGATGAACCATGCACGTCTGATTTTATAATAATGTTTAACTCTTCAGAAGAGCTATCTTTAAAAGCAGAGTCTTGTGTTACTACTGATAAAGGGTTTTTTTTCTCTTTGGCGTCTTGTATTCTTCCATCACAAATTGATTTAGCTTCCTTCTCATTTTTAAGAACGATGAAGTCGTCACCAGATTTTGCAGCTCCATTTATTCCAAGAATTTCCACTGGTGTTGCTGGTTCTGCTATATCTATTTGTTTGCCTTGATCATTTATAATAGCTCTTACCTTTCCCCATTTTAGTCCACTAACAAAGTAATCTCCTTTATTTAGTGTACCAGCAGTAACAATTATATTTGCGATTGGACCTCTACCTATATCAATTTTAGACTCTAACACGATACCTTTAGCATCAGTTTCAAAGTCAGTTTTTAAATCTAATATTTCTGCTTGTAAAATCACACTATCAACTAGTTTATCTAAATTTTTTTTTGTTTTGGTGGATATATCGACCATCAAAGTATCCCCAGATAAATCTTCTGCAATAAGTTCATACTCTAAAAGCTGATTTTTGATTTTTTGCGGATCAGCTTCGGGAAGATCACATTTATTTATTGCTACAACTATAGGAACTTTTGCTGCTTTTGCATGTTTAATAGACTCTATAGTTTGAGGTTTAACACCATCATCTGCTGCCACAACAAGAATTACAATATCAGTTAGTTTTGATCCTCTAGCTCGCATTTCTGTAAATGCGGCATGGCCAGGGGTGTCAATAAATGTTATTTTATTTGAATTATGTACTATTTGATAAGCTCCTATGTGTTGAGTTATCCCTCCAAATTCACCAGATACAACGTTTGCTTTTCTAAGAACATCTAACACAGATGTTTTACCATGATCTACATGTCCCATTACCGTAACTATTGGAGCTCTACTTTTTAAATTTTGGGTTTTGATTTCTTTTATCTTATCCAAAATTTCTTCAGTTTTTTCACCTTTGACAGGGTTATGGCCAAATTCCTTAACTAGATATTCAGCAGTATCAGCATCAATAGTATGATTGATTGTAACAGTAACTCCCATACCCATTAAGTGTTTAATAATACTACTTGATTGTTCAGCCATTTTATTAGCTAATTCACGAATTGTGATTACTTCAGGAATATTAATATTTCTTCTAACTGGTTTAAAACTATCTTTTGCATCCTCTTTATTTAATAATCTATTTTCTTTTTGCTTAGCTCTTTTTAAAGAAGCAAGACTTCTGGACCTGTTTTCAATTTCATCACCACTCAAGGCTCTAGAAACAGTAAGCTTCAATTCCCTTCTTTTTCCAGACGATTTTCCTTGTTTATTATCTTTCTGATCATTATCACCTTTTAATCTTCTGGTCGCCCTTTGTTCTGCAAGTTTTCTTTTTTCAAAATCAGATGATATTGGTGATGGTGGTTTGGAATAATTTGTTTGTTTCACAACAAAGTTTGTATCTACCTTTTTTCCGATGTTTTTATTTCCTCTGGTAAAACTTGATTTATTTCCAAACCTAGGGGGTCTCTTTTCAATTACAACTGTATTCTTTGATTGAGATTTTGCTTGTTCAATACTATTTATTGTCTTTTTGGAGTCGCCAGAAATTGATAACTTTAATTTTTTCTTTTCCATTTTTCATCTTTCAAACTTTATAAATTATATCTCTTGCAGACATAATTAGATTATCAGCTTCATTTTTTGATAGAGCAAAATCCTCTAAGAAACCTTTTATTCTTACTCTCTCCCCTTTAATAACATCATATCCACCGGTCAGTTCATCTGACGCCAAATCTGCAAAATCATTTAATGTTAATATCTTTTGTTCACCGAGTGTAACTAACATTCCAGGGGTTAATCCTTGGTGATTTATTAGGTCACTTTCTAATCCTAAATCTTTAATTCTGTTTGCAATTTCCTCCTGATCTTTTTGATGGAATTCTTTTGCTCTTTCAATTAATTCCTCTGCTGTTTCTTTTTCTATACCCTCTATTTTTGTCAAAGCTTCTGGACCACTATCTTTTATATCATCGATTGATGAAAAGCCCTCAGCAACCAAAAGCTGCCCAAGTGTTTCGTCTAATTCTAAGTTCCTCACAAAATTATCAGTTTTTTCTCTAAATTCCATTTGTCTTCGTTCTGAATCTTCTTGGTCAGTCATTATATTAATCTCATAATTCATAAGTTTTGTTGCTAGTCTAACGTTTTGACCTCTTCGACCAATTGCTTTGCTTAAATTTTCTTCAGTTAAAATTACGTCAAGTTTTCTTCCCTGTTGATCAACATTCACTCTTTGCACCTCTGCCGGAGATAAGGCATTTGAAACTACAACAGCAGGATCTTCTGACCAATTAACAATATCAATTTTTTCACCTTGTAATTCATTTACTACTGCTTGAACTCTACTTCCACGCATACCTACACATGCCCCTACTGGATCTAGAGAAGTATCAATCGCTTGGACACAAATTTTTGCTCTACTCCCAGGATCCCGTGACGAGGATTTGATCTCTATTAATCCATCATAAATTTCAGGAACTTCTTGTATAAATAGTTTTTCCATGAACTTAGGATGCGCTCTTGATAAGAAAATTTGTTGACCTCTAGGTTCCCTTCTTACATCTAAACAATATGCTTTAATTCTGTCACCTGCTTTTATATTTTCACGAGGTATCATTTCATTTTTTTGAATAATTGCCTCTGTCCTACCTAAGTCTACTATTACGTTTCCAAATTCTAATCTTTTAACTATACCACTTAAAATAGTATCTACCTTGTCCTTAAAATCATTATATTGTCTCTCTCTCTCAGCTTCTCTAACATTAAAACTAATGACTTGCTTAGCTGTCTGTGCGGCTATTCTTCCAAAATCAAAGGATGGTAATGGCTGAAGTATCTCATCACCTAATTTTTTTTCATTATTTGCTGAATTTAGTTTAATTGCATCTTCTAAGGTGATTTCAACGTTTGAATTTTCTGGTTTTTCAACAATTAATAATTTCCTATAAATTCCAATATCTCCACTTTCTCTGTTAATTTCCACTTTTATCTCATTTTCTGATCCAAACTTTGATTTTGCTGCTTTAGCTATTCCATTTTCCATTGAATCTATGATCAACTCTTTATCAATAGATTTCTCTAATGCCACTGCTTCAGCTATTCTAATTAGTTCAAGTTTATCTGCTCTTCTATTTAACATTTTATTTTTCTAAAAAAAAATGGGCCGAAGCCCATTATGAAATTTCAATAATAATAATGGAATATATTTATTTTTTTTTAATATTCAACTCAATTTACTTAGCAAATATATTCGATTTATCAGTTTTTTCCCATGAAAATGAACCAGATTCATCAGGAGATCTTCCAAAATGACCATAAGCAGATGTTTTTTCATATATTGGTTTGTTTAAACCTAACATCTCTCTAATTCCTCTTGGACTTAAATCAAAATTTTGATGGATTAGCTCTTCAACATGTTTATTCTTTTCTTCGTCATTATCAAAAAGATCAACATAAATTGACAAAGGTTTTGAAACCCCAATTGCGTAAGCTAACTGAATCAAGCATTTATCAGCAATTTTCGATGCAACAACATTTTTCGCTAAATATCTAGATGCATAGGCTGCCGATCTATCTACCTTTGTTGGATCTTTTCCTGAAAAAGCGCCACCACCATGAGGAGCTGCTCCTCCATAAGTATCTACAATTATTTTTCTTCCTGTCAAGCCACTGTCACCATCTGGTCCACCGATAACAAAATTACCTGTAGGATTTATATAAATTTCATTTTCATCAAGAGAACTTAATAATTCTTTTGGTATAGATCTTTCAATATAAGGTTTAACAAGATCTCTTACTTGAGATTGATTTACATCAGGTGAGTGTTGGGTTGATATAACAACTGATTTTACAAACAATGGTTTACCATTCTTATATTCAATTGTTATTTGACTTTTTGAGTCTGGCTCAATATTTTTTAATTTTCCAGATTTTCTATCTTCTGCCATAAGTCTTAATATTTTATGAGAATAATGTATTGGTGCTGGCATTAAAACATCAGTTTCATTACAAGCGTACCCAAACATTATACCTTGATCTCCGGCTCCTTCATCTTTTTCAGCAGACGAGTCTACTCCCATCGCAATATCTGAAGATTGTGAGTGTAGATGACTTTCAACAGACGTTGCATCCCTCCAGGTAAAACCATCTTGGTCATAGCCAATATCTTTGATACAGTGTCTTACTTTTTGAATCAAATCTTCTTTTTTAATTTCTGGACCTCTGACTTCTCCAGCTAAGACAACTTTGTTTGTAGTGGTTAATGTTTCACATGCCACTCTCGATTGAGGCTCAGCTGATAAGTATGTATCGACTACCATATCTGAAATCCTATCACATACTTTATCTGGATGACCTTCCGAAACTGACTCACTAGTAAATAAGTAATCTTTTTTCATCTATTTTCCCTAATTTTTAAAATGAATATTAAAGTAGTATAAAATAGTATAAAATAAAAGAAGATCTTATTACCGTTTTTTGCAAAATAGGTCTTATCGACACTTTTAAATTTATTTATATCGATATAACCTTGATAATTAATTTTACCTATAATTTGACCTTTAGGGCTAATAAATGCTGAGATGCCATTATTAGTAGACCTAATTACATTCTTTCCTTCTTCAATAGACCTAAATACAGAATGAGTGAAGTGCTGTTCAGGACCTATTGATTTACCAAACCATCCATCCTCTGAAATATTTAACAAAAAATCATAATTTTCATTATGAAAATTAATTTTACCGGAATAAATTATTTCATAACAAATTAATGGTAAAAACTTCAAATTGTTTATATTTAAAATTTCTCTTTCTTTATCTGGCGAAAAAGAAAGGTAGCCCTTGGTTACTTTTTTTAAACCAATTTTTTTAAAAAATTTTTCGAATGGTATAAACTCACCAAATGGTACAAGCTTATTCTTATTATATTCATACAATAATTCCCCGTTATTGTTGATTAATACAAGTGAATTAAAAACTTTATCATCCATAACACTATTTATGCCTAATATGATTTTGTGGTTATCATTATAATTTTCTATGAAAAGTTTTTTAAATGATTTTAAATCACTGGAATAAATACTTGTAATAATTCCTTCCGGAAAAATAAAAATAGTCTCTTTTGAGAAATCAGGATTACTTAATTCTATTAATTCTAAGATGCTTTTTTTTGGATCCTGAACAGCTAAAAATCTTTCAATTGGTATTTGGGGTGATAAAATTCTAATAACAAAA
>CABXWS010000011.1 GCA_902515965.1 uncultured Pelagibacteraceae bacterium | reverse complement strand
TGAAATCTTTAAAAACTATATGTTCTACAGGATCTCCATTATCGGAAGATGGTTTTAAATATGTTTACAAAAAAATAAAACAAAATGTTCATTTGGCATCAATTTCAGGAGGAACTGATATAGTATCATGTTTTGTCAATGGGAACACCTACTCCCCTGTCTATAGTGGAGAAATTCAGAGTAACGGACTCGGTATGGATACTGATGTGTTTTCAGAAAAAGGAAAAGCAATATTAAATAAAAAAGGAGAGCTAGTTTGTAAATCAGCTTTTCCTTCAATGCCATTAAAATTTTGGAATGATCCAAATAAAATAAAATATAAAAGTGCTTACTTTTCTAAGTTTAAAAATATTTGGTATCATGGAGATTATGCTGAGAAAAAAAAAGGTGGCTCGTATATAATTTATGGAAGATCAGATGCTACTTTAAACCCTGGCGGTGTAAGACTTGGTACTGCTGAAATTTATTCAGTTGTAGAAAAGTTTAAAGAGATAAAAGAGTCAATTGTCGTTGGCCAATCTTGGGACAATGATGTCAGAATAATTCTATTTATTATTATGACAAATAAATCAAATTTAAATGAAAAACTTAAATTCAATCTAAAGAAAATCATAAGACGCGAGGCTTCACCTAGACATGTGCCTGCTAAAATAGTTGAAGTAAAAGATATTCCCAGAACTAAAAATGGTAAAATTGTTGAGGTTGCGGTTAAAAATATAATAGATGGTAATCCAATAACAAATTTAGAAGCATTAGCTAACCCTTCAGCTCTGGACGAATACAAAAATATAGATGAGCTAAAATTTTGATGATCAAAGACTCTATAAAAAACTTAGGTTTATCAGCTACACTTAAGATAAATGAAAAATCAAAATTAATAGTTAATCAGGGTAAAAACATTATTAAATTTGGTTTTGGTCAATCTCCATTTCCCGTACCAAAGACTGTTGTGGAAGAATTAAAGAATAATGCTCATGAAAAAAGTTATTTACCAATTCAGGGATTAGAAAAACTTAGAATATCTATTGCAAATTACGAGTCCAAAAAAAAAAAATATAGTTTTCACCAGGATCAAGTAATTATAGGACCTGGAACTAAAGAACTAATGTTTCTTATGCAATTAGCATTTGATGGAGAAATAATATTACCAGCTCCGAGCTGGGTTTCGTATATGCCACAATCCATTATTGCTAAAAATAATTATCATTGGATACAGACTAAAGCAGAAAATAATTGGTTTCCGAAATCGCATGAGATTGAGGAAATTATATTAAAAAACAAAAAAAAAAAGTTTATTCTGTTTATAAATTCACCAAATAACCCTTCTGGACAGGTTTGTAAAAATTTAAAAGAAATTTCTGAAATTATTAAAAAACACAATATATTAGTTTTGTCTGATGAGATCTATTCTGAGTTAACATTTGATACGAAATACGAATCTTTATTTGAGTATTGTTCTGATGATGTGATAATAAGCAATGGCCTTAGTAAATGGTGTGGTGCTGGAGGATGGAGATTAGGTTATTTTATCATACCTAAAAAAAAAGTTGAATTATTAAAATCTATTAAAGTTTTAGCCAGCGAAACATTTTCAGCGGTAAGTTCGCCAATTCAATATGCAGCTATTTCTGCATTTGAAGGTAATCACACAAACTATATTAAAAAATCAAAAAAAATTCTAAAGAGCATCGGTGATTATGTTTATAGAAATTTAAGATCTAACAAAATAATTATGAATAAACCCATGGGCGGATTTTACCTTCTCCCTGAATTTTTAAATAAAAATTTTGATACATCATCAAATTTATGTGACGAAATACTTGAAAAATTAAACATTGCATTACTACCAGGAAGTGATTTTGGTTTTTTGGAAAATAAACTAATAGCACGTTTAAGTTTTACTGATTTTGATGGAGAAAATTTTATGAAAAAAATAAACTTGGATAATGACATTACTTATGAAGACATAAAAAATTATGCACCAAAAATAGTTGAAGGTGTAAATAAATTAAAATCTTGGGTTGAAAATTAATTATCTTTAAAAAAATCTCCCGTTAAATAACAACAATATAATGTAAATTTACTAGACAGGCGATGTAATTAATAGTTAGATTTAATTTTTTAAACTATAGAGAGGACGTATGAAAAAAATATTATCAACTATATCAAGCTCTCTGATTTTATTAGCTGCTATTTTTTCCTTTGGAACAATAGCAAAATCAGCAGAGTTTTTTACAATAGGCACTGGTGGACCTACTGGGGTTTATTTCCAGACAGGGAATGCAATTTGTAAAATGTTACATAAATCAGCAATTAGTGCTGATCATGGAAGAAAAAAAGGCATGAAAGGCAAAGCTTATAGGTGCACTGCTCCTTCGACAGGTGGTTCAAACTACAATATTGGTCAAATTAAAGATGGAGAATTTCAGTTTGGTGTAGCTCAATCAGACTGGCAGTTTCACGCTTATAATGGATCAAGTAAATGGCAAGGAAAACAATTTAACAATTTAAGAGCTGTTTTCTCTGTTCATAATGAACCTTTTCAAATCTGGGCAAGAAAAAAAGCAAGAGTTAAAGATTTTATGGGCTTAAAAGGTAAAGTTGTAAACATTGGAAATCCTGGATCTGGTCAAAGAGGAACTATGGAAGAACTAATGAAAGCAATGGGAGTTGACAATAGCTATTTCAAATCTGTTACAGAGCTTACATCATCAGAACAAGTCAAGGCCTTGTGTGATGGAAAAATTGATGCTTTTGGTTATTCTGTCGGGTTTCCTAATGGTGCAATGGAGCAAGCAGCAACTTGTGCAGCTAAAGCGATGCCAATTGATTTAACAGGAGATGTAATAAATGGAATAATCAATGGCGCAGACTATTATGCTGCAGCCACAATACCAAAAGGCACTTATACAAAACAAAGAAAAGATGTTACAACTTTTGGAGTTAAAGCGACAGTGGTTACCAGTGTTGATGTATCTGATGACTTAGTCTATCAAGTAACCAAAGCAGTGTTTGAAAACTTTGATGATTTCAGAAAACAACATCCAGCATTTGCTCCTTTAGAGAAAAAAAATATGATAGCTGATGGTTTATCAGCTCCATTACATCCAGGAGCTATTAAATACTACAAAGAAGCAGGTTTAATGTAATTTTAGTAATATAAAAAATTAAGGCCCAATATATCTATTGGGCCTTTTTTTTTATATATATATTTCTATGTCATTTGGCACAGAAAAAAAAACTGATTTTAAAATTAAGGAAGATCTTTCTCCAACAAGAAATCTAACAGGTTTTCATCTAAAAATAGTTGCTGCAATAGCTATCTTATGGTCATTATTTCAACTTTGGTACGCTTCCCCTTTTCCGTTTTGGTTTAATTTTGGAATGTTTAAAGGATTACCAGCAAGAGCAATTCATCTTGGGTTTGCATTATTGCTAGCTTTTTTAATATTTCCATATTCTCGAAACAAAAAAATAAATTTTCTTGATATTTTTATTGCAATAGTTGGAACCCTTTGTTGTTTATACATTTACTTTTTTTACGATCAACTTGTTGATAGAGGTGGAATTTTATTAAAGATTAATTTATTTCAAAATTTAATTATACCAATTGAACTTATAATAGGTATATCAGGAATATTAATCCTTTTAGAAGCAACACGAAGAGTCATTGGTATGCCTCTAGTTGTTATTGCAACATGCTTTTTATTATTTTCTTTCTTTGGTCAGTATGCACCTGATATAATTTCTCACGGTGGCCTGTCATTAAAAAGGTTGGTAGGTTTCCAATGGTTTGATCAAGAGGCTATATTTGGGATTCCAATAGGTGTTTCTGTAGATTTTATATTTTTATTTGTGCTGTTTGGAGCACTTCTAGAAACAGCCGGTGGAGGTAAATATTTTTTGGATTTAGCTTTTGCAATGGTAGGCAAAATGAGAGGTGGTCCTGCAAAGGCTGCAATACTTGGTTCAGGGATGACAGGCTTGATATCTGGATCGTCAATTGCAAACACTGTAACGACAGGAACTTTTACAATTCCTATTATGAAAAAAACCGGCTTTTCAAAAGAGAAAGCTGGTGCAATTGAAGTTTCTTCCTCAGTGAATGGTCAATTAATGCCTCCTGTTATGGGTGCAGCAGCTTTCGTAATGGCAAGTTTTATTGGTGTAACTTACTTTGAAATAGTAAAACACGCTTTTTTACCAGCCATAATTTCATATATTGCTTTATTTTATATATCCCATCTTGAAGCGCTTAAATTAAATTTAAAAGGTATGGATGAAAATGATATTCCAAAGTTAAAGAAAACTTTTTTAGAGGGTATACATTTTTTAATTCCTATAATTGTTCTAATTTATTTATTAGTATACATAAGACTGACTGCTTCTTATTCTATTTTTTTTGCAACAATTACCTTAGTTGCGGTCAACCTTTTAAATAAAATTTTCAAAGAAAATAATTTCAAAAATGCATTAATTAGATGGTTTAATCAAACTATTGTTGGATTTGAAAAAGGTGCTTTAAACATGATAAGTGTAGGAATAGCAATTGCTACAGCAGGCATTATTGTTGGTGCAGTTGGTTCTACAGGATTGAGTACTAATTTAATAATTGTAATTGAGTCAATTGCTAAAGATAATGTAATAATACTTTTATTTTTAACAATTATTTTATGTTTACTTTTGGGAATGGGATTACCAACGACAGCTAATTATGTTGTTGTAGCATCTTTGATGGCAACAGTTTTAGTAGATGTCGGAAATGCATCAGGATTTATTTTTCCTTTAATTGCAGTACATTTGTTCGTTTTTTATTTTGGTTTAATGGCGGATGTAACTCCACCAGTTGGCTTGGCGTCTTATGCAGCAGCTGCAATTTCAGGAGGAGACCCATTAAGAACAGGAGTTCAAGCTTTTTGGTATAGTCTAAGAACAGGTATCTTGCCAATTGTATTCCTTTTTAATAATGAGCTACTATTAATTGGTATTGAAAGTTTATGGCACGGACTTATAGTAATAGTTACATCTTTGATTGGTATTTTGGTATTTACATCTGCAACTCAAGGCTGGTTCGTAAATAAGTTAAAATGGTATGAAATAATTGTTTTTTTAGTGATATCAATCTCTTTGTTATCTCCAGAATTCATTTTAAACAAATTTTATCCAAAATATAATTATCTAGATATTCAACAGATTAACCAAACACAATTCGATTATAAAAAGGAGATAAGAATTAAAGTAACTCGATTTACTGAATATGGTGAAAGATATAAATTATTTGTAATTGAAAAAAATAGTTTTGAAAAGAATTTCAACATTGATGAATATGGAATTAGTCTAGCAGTTGATAATAACAATACGGTTGTTGATACTTTAAAATGGAATGGAATTGCAAAAAAAAATGGTATAGATATGGGTGATATAATTACTGAATTTAAAATAGAAAATCAAAATAGACCAAATAAAGAAATTATATATCCTATAGCACTTACAATTTTATCCTTTTTTGGTTATTTTAATTTAAGAAGAAAAAATTAACTCAGTCCTGCATTGGGTAATTTACGTTGAAGAATTTTCCAAATACCAGTTGCAGAGGCAATAACTTTGCCTTTGCATTCTAAGTAACATTCTAAAAAAACCATACTTTTAGTTTTCTTTTTTATTTTGACATAACCAAAAATTTCGTCACCAATAGTTGAGGGCCCAATAAAATTAATATTTAGAGTTATAGTTACACATGGCTGATTACCTGAAGTTCTGTGAGCTCCTGATCCACATCCAGTATCAATTATGGATGCTATGTATCCTCCATGAGTTATACCTGCTCTATTTAGGTGATTTCTTTTGATTTTAGTTTTAAACTCAAACTTAGTTTTCGAGATATCTCTTAATAATAAACCACCATTATGCATCATAAAACCTTTTTTGATGCTTATCTGTTTAAATTTTTTCATTAAATTATAAATGTTATTAAAAGTAATATTATCAACACTATTGCAAAAAAATAAATTACTGATTTTTGTAAAGATACTTTCATTTTTCCCTCATTTTGGTGCGCCTGCTAGGAGTCGAACCCAGAACCTCCTGGTCCGTAGCCAAGCGCTCTATCCAATTGAGCTACAGGCGCTAAATATAAACTACTCTTTTAGCATTTATTATTAAATTTACTAAAATTTAATAATGGTCAAAAATATACATCTATTTAAAGTAAATAATATATATATATACAGACAATTAAATGAATGAAAAATTACTAGTCCCAGATATTGGAGATTTTGAAAAAGTAGAAATTATCGAAATTCTCGTAAAAGAAGGTGATAAAGTCGCAAAGAATGATCCTGTAATAACTCTTGAAAGTGACAAATCAAGTGTTGAAGTACCATCTACATTTGAAGGTGTTGTAGATAACATCAATATAAAAATTGGTGACAAAGTGTCAAAAGGAGATTTGATATTAACATTCTCATCAAGTAATGGGGCTGGACAAAAGGAAAAAATTAATGAGAAAATTCCACCTATAACAGAACAAATTATTGAGGAAGCAGAAAACTCAATTGATCAAAAAAATTTAGAATTGGATAGGAATAAAAATGAAGAAATAATAGATGAAAATTTAATTTCAAATGAAGAAAATGAAAAATCGCAAATAATAGTAACCAACAATGACATTGATCCACTAGAAACAAAAGAGTGGTTAGAGTCACTTTCTGCAGTTGTACATACTGAAGGACCAGAGCGTGCTCATTTTTTGATCAAACAGTTAATTGACCAGGCATATAAAGAAGGTTCAAACATACCTTACACTCAAAATACACCATACATAAATACCATTCCTTCCAACGAAGAAATAAAATCACCGGGGGATCAAAATATTGAGAGAAAAATTAGAGCATTAATTCGTTGGAACTCTGCGGTGATGGTTGTTAGAGCAAATATGAGAGATCCTTCCTTGGGAGGCCATATAGGAACGTTTGCTTCAGCAGCAACTTTATATGATATTGGTATGAATCATTTCTGGAGAGCAAAGAATAATAAATTTGGTGGTGATTTAATATATTTCCAAGGTCACTCAGCACCAGGAATTTACGCGCGTGCATTCTTAGAAGGAAGACTAAGCGAAAAGCAATTAGACAGATTCAGACAAGAAGTATATCCAGGTGGTTTATCATCCTATCCACATCCATGGCTAATGCCAAAGTTTTGGCAATTTCCAACTGTTTCCATGGGTCTTGGTCCGATGATGGCAACTTACCAGGCTAGATTTATGAAATATTTGATTAATAGAAAATTAATTAATAACGAGGATAGAAAAGTTTGGTCTTTTTTAGGCGACGGTGAAATTGACGAACCAGAAGCACTAGGATCGATAGGCTTAGCAGCTAGAGAAAAATTGGACAATTTAATTTATGTTGTTAATTGTAATCTTCAAAGATTAGATGGACCCGTTAGAGGAAATGGAAAAATTATTCAAGAATTAGAGGGAATTTTTAGAGGAGCAGGCTGGAATGTAATAAAAGTTATTTGGGGTTCTTACTGGGATCCATTAATAGCTAATGATAAATCTGGACTATTAGTAAAAAGAATGAACGAAGCAGTTGATGGTGAGTATCAGGCTTTCAAAGCAAAAGGTGGTCAATATGTAAGGGATAATTTTTTTGGAAAATATCCAGAGTTAAAAAAATTAGTAGCAAGCTATACAGATAGTGACATTTGGAAATTAAATAGAGGTGGTCATGATCCTCATAAAGTTTATGCAGCTTATGATAAAGCAATTAATACAAAAGGAAGACCAACAGTTATTTTAGCCAAAACTATTAAAGGATATGGTATGGGAAAATCTGGAGAAAGTATAAACACTACACACCAGCAAAAAAAGTTAGATGTAGATGATTTATTATATTACAGAGATAGATTTGATGTTCCACTGACTGATAAACAAGTAAAAAATTTTGAATATTTTAGACCTGATGAAAATTCAGAGGAAATAAAATATTTAAAGAAAAGACGTTTAGTATTAGGTGGATATATTCCTGAAAGAAGTTCTTTTTCAAAACCAATTAAAACTCCAAGTAGTGATATTTTTGATTTTATGAAAAAATCGACTGGTGAAAAAGAAATGTCAACTACAATGGCACTTGTAAGAATGTTGACAAATTTATTACGAGATAAAAATGTTGCTCCAAGATTAGTTCCAATAATACCAGATGAAGCTAGAACATTTGGTATGGAAGGATTTTTCCAAAAAATAGGTATTTATGCTCATGAAGGTCAAAAATATGAGCCCGAGGACTCTGCACAACTAAGCTCTTATAAAGAAGAGAAAAGTGGCCAAGTATTAGAAGAGGGAATAAATGAGGCAGGATCTATGGCATCTTGGATAGCTGCTGGAACCTCATATTCAAATCATGACGTTGAAATGATACCAATTTATCTTTTTTACTCAATGTTTGGCTTCCAAAGAACAGGAGATTTTGCTTATGCAGCTGGAGATAGTCAAACAAGAGGTTTTTTAATAGGTGCTACAGCTGGGAGAACTACATTAGCTGGGGAAGGACTTCAGCACCAAGATGGACATAGTCATTTAATTGCATCAACAATCCCTAACTGTGTTTCTTATGATCCAACTTTCCACTACGAACTAGCAACAATTTTTAAAGAAGGTTTAAGAAGGATGCATGAAAAACACGAAAACATATTTTATTACATTACAACAATGAATGAAAATTATTCTCATCCTGAAATGCCTGAAGATTCTACTGAAGGTATACTTAAAGGTATGTATAAAATCAAAGATTTCAGTAAAAACAAAAAAAATAAAATCCAGCTTCTTGGTTCAGGTACAATCTTAAGAGAAATGTTGGAAGCTGCAGAAATTTTACAAAATGAATATCAAGTAGATAGTGAAGTTTGGAGTGTCACAAGTTTCAATGAATTAAGAAGAGATGGACTTGAGACAGAAAGATATAATCTGTTAAATCCGGGTAGTGAGAAAAAAATTTCTTATGTTGAAAAGTGTCTTGGAAAAACTGAAGGTCCTATTCTTGCTGCTTCTGATTATATGAGAATGAATTCTGATCAAATAAGACCATATATCAAAAAAAGCTTCTATTCTTTGGGAACAGATGGATTTGGAAGAAGTGATACAAGAAAAAATCTCAGAAAATTTTTTGAGGTGGATAAAGAACATATTGTTGCATACGGCTTAAGTATTTTATCAAATGAACAACTAATTGCCTCTAAACATGCAATTGAAGCTATCAAAAAATATAAAATTGATAAAAACAAGCCAATGCCTACAAAGCTATAAAATGAGTGACAAAGAAGTTTTAGTTCCTAATATTGGAGATTTTAAAGATGTCGAAGTAATTGAAGTTTTGACAGAAGCTGGATCGAAAATTAATAAAGATGATCCTTTAATTACCATCGAAAGTGATAAATCAAGTGTTGAAATTCCCTCACCATATTCTGGTAGTGTTAAAAAATTAAACTTGAAAGTTGGGGATAAAGTTTCTGAAGGTTCTTTAATACTTCTTATAGGAACAGAGGAGGAAAAACCTCGAGAAACTCTAAATGAACAGGTAAAGGAGGTTAAAAAGAATACTATTATTCAATCTAACACTCAGCCAAAAATTTATAAGACGAACGAAATTTTACAAAAAAATAAAGTTGGTGTTTTTAGATCTAGCAAAGCACTAGCTAGTCCAAAAACTAGAAAGTTTGCAAGAGAATTAGGTGTTGATATTAATAATGTTTCAGGTTCTCAAAGATCTGGAAGAATTATTGAGGATGATATAAAAAAATTTGTATCTTCTAATTTTGACAAACCAAAAGAAGAAAAGAAAATTAAACCAGTTAAGCAATCTGAATATGATCATTCTGATTTTGGTGAAGTAGAAATTCAAGATATTCCAAGAATTAAAAAAATTGCCGCTCCTCATTTAACAAATTCGTGGCAAACAATACCGCATGTAACCAACTACGATGAAGCTGATATAACCGAATTAGATGAATTCAGACAAAATTTGATAGATACTTTCACTGGAGTGAAAAAAAAAATAACACCATTAGCATTTATTACAAAAGCTGTTGTTGAAGCTTTGAAAATTTTCCCAAGATTTAATAGTTCTATTGATGATATTGAAAATGGTAAAATAACATTAAAAAGGTATTTTCATATTGGAATAGCGGTCGATACTCCAAATGGACTGATGGTTCCAAAAATCAGAAATGTTAATCAAAAAAATATAGATCAAATTAGTAAGGACTTAAAAAAAGTCAGTGAAGATTGTCGAAATCTTAAAATTGATAAAAAAGAGTTTTATGGTGGATCCATAACAATTACTAGCCTTGGTGGAATTGGAGGTACCTACTTCTCTCCAATTATTAATTACCCAGAGGTAGCAATTTTAGGAGTTGGCAAATCTTATATAAAACCAGTATTTATTGATGGAGAGTTTAGGCCTAGAACTATGTTACCATTATCGCTTTCATATGATCACAGAATAATTGACGGCGCAGAAGGCTCAAGATTTAATAATGAATTAAAAGTTAACTTAGGTAAAAATTTTGCTTATAAACTTGCAAAATAATGATTAAAGGTTTCAAAATTTTTAAAAATAAAACCTCTTTTTTTTTTAAAAATAATAGTTCTGAAACTTTTTCGAACATATGGTTAAGAGATCATGTAAAAAATAGTGAAAATTGGGACTTTAAGACGAGCCAAAGGACTACATTCACTGCAAAACTAGATCTTAATATTAAAGTTAAAAAAGCAAAAATTTTGAAAAGTGGAAAATTTATAGAAATATTATGGTCTAACGAAGAAAAACCAATTAATTATTCTTATAGTTTTTTAAGTGCGAATTCTTTAAAAAAAAAAGAAAAAAAACAAGATATCTATTATTGGAAAAGTAAAGATATAAAAAAACAAATTTTTATAAATTACCAACAAGTTAAAACTAAAAGTGGATTTAAAACTTTATTAAAAAAAATTAATAAATACGGCTTTGCAGTAATTGAAAATTGCAAAAAGGATCTAAAGTCCGTTGATAATATTGCCAAGAAGATTGGGTATGTTAGAAACTCAATCTTTGGAGGATTATGGTCATTTGAATCTAATAATAAAAAAGCAGATAGTGCATACTCAAACCAAGAACTAAGGCCACACACAGACTCCACATATAGCAATGATGCACCAGGCTTGCAGTTATTACTTTGTTGTCAATATAAAGCTGAAGGTGGGGAATCTATAATGGTAGATGGATTTAAATTAGCAAATGAAATAAAAAAAAATTACATTAAACATTTTAAAACTTTGACAACTACTAAGGTTAAAGGTTCTTATATTGGTGATGGTGTTCGTCTTGAGGCTGAACGACCAATAATAAAATTAAATAATACAAATAATTTTGATCAAATTAGTTTTAATAATTATGATAGAGCACTTTTTAGAGACACAAATAAAAATACAATGAATTTTTATAAAGCAATTCAGATATTTGATATAATGGCAAATGACGAAAAATATCAATGGAAACATATATTGAAACCTGGGGAATTATTAATATTTAATAATTGGAGAGTAATGCATGGAAGAGGAGCATTCACAGGAGTGAGAAAAATGGCTGGATGCTATATCAATAAAGAAGATTTTGATAGTTGTTGTAGAATTAATAATATTATTTAATTTCTATATCTAATGTCTAAAACTTCATCACTTATTTGTGCTTTGATAACAACTTTTATTTGGGGAACTGCTTTTATTGCCCAAGATACTGGTATGGACAATATAGGTCCAATGACATTCAATGCTTCAAGATTTTTTGTTGGATTTCTGACTATGTTACCCATTGCAATAATCTTAGAGAGAAGAAAGATTAAATTGGAAATTAGTTCTAATAAAAAATTATTTTTTAAGTATTTAATTTTAATGGGAATTTCATTATTTTTAGGCACTTATTTGCAACAAGCAGCATTACAATTCACTAACATAGCAAATGCAGCTTTTTTCACAGTTTTTTATGTTCCTTTGGTTCCAATATTATTATTTTTTATTTATTCGATTAAAGTACACTGGAGCATATGGCCATCTATTGGTTTATGTATTATTGGCGTTTATCTTTTAAGTGATTTCTCAAACTCAGAAATCATGATGGGGGATGCTCTTGTTATTTTATGCTCACTGTTTTGGGCTTTACATATTATTTTTGCAGGAAAATTTATGGAAAAATTTAATATACCAATATTTTATGCAGCATTACAAGCAGCACTTGTTTTTTCTTTATCGGTATTTTTTGCTTATTTTTTGGAGGAAATAGTAATTACAAAAATATTAATGGAATATAGTTCCATATTGTATGCTGGTGTTTTATCAGGAGGAATCGCTTTTACATTGCAAATGTTTGCTCAAAAAAATATTGAAGAAACCCCAGCAGCTATAATTTATTCTCTTGAAGGAGTATTTGCTACTTTAGCAGGTTGGATTATATTAAGTCAGTTTTTAGATATTAATAATATTATTGGGTGTATACTAATTCTCTTTGCAGTAATATTCTCACAAGTAACACCTACAGCAAAAAAGCTATAGGTAAACAATTGAAAAAAGAATAAGACTTAAAATTATTCTATAAATAACAAAAAAATTTAAACTAAACATTTTTACATAAATAAGAAAATATTTAATTGTGACGTAAGAAAATACAAATGACGATAATGTAGAAAATATAAATATTGAATCAAAATTAAATTGATGATCTAGGATATCTTTAACTCCTAAAAAACTTGCTCCAGCTAAAGCTGGTATAGACAAAAAAAATGCAATTTTTGATGATTCTACTCTATCAAATTTTAAAAATCTTGAAGCAGTAATTACTATTCCAGATCTACTCACTCCAGGTATAATTGCAAAAATTTGAAATAATCCTATTATTATAATACTCTTAATATTTAAATCATATGAAATTTTTTTTTTTAATTCAACTTTGTCAGCAAAGTACAACAAAATTCCAAAAACAAATGTCGTCCAAGCAATAACTTTTAAATTTCTAAATTGGTCAATTAAATTTGTTGAATAAAAAATATAACCTATAATGACTAACGGTATAGATCCAAAAATAATAAGTAAAAATATATTTTTATTATTGACGATATCCATTAACTCTTTCCTAAAAAATAAAATTATTGCCATCAACGAACCTAAATGAAGACTTATATCTAAATGAAGATTGCCAATATTAAACTCACTTATTTTAGAAATAATTATTAAATGGGCCGATGAACTTACTGGCACAAATTCTGAAATTCCTTGAACGGCTGATAAAATAAGGGTTTCGATATAATTTGAAATCATTAGATGAGTTAATTCATAATAAAAATGCATCCAAAATAAAGCATTACATATCTGCATACCGAACATGCATTTAATGAAAACATCCTTTGTTTTGTTGTATTTTGCGATATATACGTCAATAATTATGACCTTATAATTCTTTATTATTAATATTTAATCATATATAAGTCGACGGCTATGTCAGAGAAAATGCTTAAGTTTGTAAATATAGGTCAACAAAATCCACCTAAAAGAGATAAAATACAGAGAAAAGAGGATTTTGACGAAATTTATAAAGAATTTCTACTTGATAAAGCAAAAGAGCAATCAAGTAGATGTTCTCAATGTGGAGTTCCTTTTTGTCAGGTTCACTGCCCTTTAAGCAATAACATACCCGACTGGTTAAAACTTACCGCTGAGGGAAGATATGAAGAAGCTTATCAATTATCTCAAAGTACAAACAACATGCCCGAAGTTTGTGGAAGAATCTGTCCACAGGACAGATTATGTGAGGGGAACTGCGTTATTGAACAGTCAGGTCATGGCACAGTTACAATTGGCTCTATCGAAAAATATATAACTGAAAAAGCATGGGAAAATGGCTGGGTTAAACCAATTCAAAATAAGAATGAAAAAAAGCAAAGTATTGGCATCATTGGTTCAGGACCTGCTGGTTTAGCTTGTGGGGAAGAATTAAGGAAAAAAGGATACCAGGTTTTTATCTATGATAGATATGATAGAGCGGGTGGTCTACTTATTTATGGGATACCAAATTTTAAACTTGAAAAACATGTAGTTGAAAGAAGAATAAAACTTTTACAAGAAGGTGGGATAAATTTCGTTCTAAATTTTGAAATTGGTAAAGATTCAACATTGTCAGATTTAAGAGATAAGCATGACGCCATATTAATTGCAACTGGAGTTTATAAAGCGAGAGAAGTTAATTTACCAGGTAGTGATTTGAGTAATATTTATCCTGCAATGGAATTTCTTACCGCATCAAACAAAAAAGGTTTAGGTGACACGGTAGAGTTATTTGATAATGGAACATTAAATGCAGAAGGCAAAGATGTTGTTGTTATAGGGGGTGGTGACACTGCTATGGATTGTGTACGAACGTCTATAAGACAAAATGCAAAATCAGTAAAATGTTTGTATAGAAGAGATAGAGAAAATATGCCTGGCTCGGCAAGAGAGGTAGGGAATGCTGAAGAAGAAGGTGTAGAATTTATGTGGCTAAGTAATCCTAAAGAATTTAAAGGCATAAATAAGATTAACAGCTTAATTGTTGATAAAATGAAGTTAGGAGAACCAGACGAAAGTGGTAGAGTATGGTATTGCTGCATTAAAAGCTGTTTGGCATAGGGGAGCAATCGATGCTGATGGAAAAACAGGTGATGGTGCTGGTATTCATATCGAAATTCCTAAAGATTTTTTTGAAGAGAAAATAGAAATTACAGGTCATAGTCATGATAGCTCAGAATTATGTGTGGGAATGATATTTTTACCTCGGAATGATTATGAGGCGCAGGAACATTGTCGAACCATTGTTGAAAGTGAATTAACAAAAAGAAATTTTAATATTTACGGTTGGCGGCAAGTTTCAGTAGATCCATCAGTCCTTGGAGAAAAAGCTGAACAGACTAGACCAGAGATAACCCAAGTGCTTTTTACTTGTAATGACAAAAAAATAGTTAATAGACCATTGGAACAAAAACTTTATGAGACAAGAAGAGTAATTGAGAAAGAGGCATTAAAAAATCAACTGAACAATTTTTATATCTGCTCCTTTAGTTCTAAGTCTATTATCTATAAAGGAATGTTCTTGGCCGAGTCACTTGCAGATTTTTATACAGATTTAAAAGATAAAAGATTTATATCTAGATATGCAATTTTTCATCAAAGATTTTCTACTAACACAGCTCCAAGCTGGGACCTTGCCCAACCTTTTAGATCTATAGCTCACAACGGAGAAATTAACACATTAAAGGGCAATGTTAATTGGATGAAAGTTCATGAGGAGGAAATGTCAAGTCCAGTCTTTGATGATATAGAAAATCTTAAACCAGTAATCCCAGCAGGAAATTCAGACTCAGCATCACTTGATAATGTTTTTGAATTACTTAATATTTCAGGCCAACCAGCTCCATTAGCAAAACTGATGTTAATACCAGATGCTTGGTCTAAAAAAAATAAAGTTTTAAAAAAAGATCACCAACAATTATTTAATTTTTTAAATAGCACAATGGAGCCTTGGGATGGACCAGCTGCTATAGCGGCTACAGATAATGAGTGGGTAATTGTAGCAACTGACAGAAATGGATTAAGACCATTAAGGTATACAGTTACAAGAGATAAACTTCTTTTTGCAGGTAGTGAAACTGGGATGATAGATTTAAATGAAAAAAAAATAGTTACAAAAGGTAGATTGGGTCCAGGAGAAATTTTAGGTGTTAGAATTGAAAAAGGAAAAGTTTATTCAAATGATGAAATAAAAAATTATTTATCTAAAGAATATAAACATTACAACAATCAAATCATTGATTTAGATAAAAAACTTGAGGTAGAAAATGAAAGAGTAGAGCTGAACAATGCTAACTTGAGAAATTTTCAACACTGTTTTGGATATAGTATTGAGGACTTAGAGTTGATCTTACATCCTATGGCTGAAGATGCAAAAGAAGCAACTGGTTCGATGGGTGATGATACCCCTTTAGCAGTATTATCAGACAAATACAGGCCACTTTATCATTATTTTAGACAAAATTTTAGTCAGGTCACAAATCCACCAATAGACTCTTTGAGAGAAAACAAAGTAATGAGTTTAAAAACTAGGTTTGGTAATCTTGGTAATATTTTAGATTTTAGTAAACTTACAAAAGATAATATTTATGTTTTAAACAGTCCGATATTATCTAATGCGCAATTTGATAAATTTATTAAATTTTTTGGTGATAACTATAAAATTTTAGATTGTACCTTTAAAAAGGAAGATGATTTAGAAAGTTCAATAAATTCTCTAAAAATTAAAGCAGAACAAGCAGTAAGAGAGGGTATTAAACAAATTATTTTATCAGACAAAATGACTTCTGAGCAAAATCTTCCTATGCCGATGTTACTGTGTATAGGTGCAATAAATACTCATTTAGTTAAAGTGGGATTAAGGGGGTATGTTTCCATAAATGTTCAAACTGGAGATGCTTTAGATACCCACTCTTTTGCCACATTAATAGGAGTTGGTGCCACAACAGTGAACCCATATTTAGCTTTTAATAGTCTTTATCAAAGATACTCAAAAAAACTTTTTGGAAAGTACACATTTGATGAATGTGTTAAAAGATATGTCAAATCAGTCAATCTTGGTTTGCTTAAAATCATGTCTAAGATGGGTATTTCTGTTCTAAGCTCATATAGAGGAGGATGTAACTTTGAAACAGTAGGATTAAGTAGAACAATTGTAAAAGATTATTTCCCAGGCATGCTATCAAAAATTTCTGGAATTGGTCTAAAAGGAATAGAAAAAAAAATTAGAACTATTCATAATGAAGCTTTTTTCAGCAATTCAAATATTTTACCTATTGGAGGCATATATAGGTATAGAAAAAATGGTGAAACTCACCAATATCAAGGAAAATTAATTCACTTGTTGCAAACAGCTGTTGGTCAGGGTTCTTATGAAATATATAAGAAGTATACTAAAGGTATTTATAATCTGAAACCAATAAGTTTAAGAGACTTAATAGGTTTTAAACTAAATAATCCTATTGAAATTTCAAAAGTTGAGCCAGCAACCAACATATTAAAAAGATTTGGGAGTGGAAGTATGTCCCATGGAGCACTTTCAAAAGAAGCTCACGAGACTCTTGCAATTGGAATGAATAGAATTAAAGGAGCTTCATGTAGTGGTGAAGGTGGAGAAGATGAGAAAAGATTTAAAATAATGAATAACGGAGATAGTGCCAATTCAAGAGTCAAACAAATAGCATCCGCAAGATTTGGAGTAACAATTAATTACTTAAATAACTGCAATGAAATAGAGATTAAAATAGCACAAGGGGCAAAACCAGGAGAAGGAGGTCAGTTACCGGGCTTTAAAGTAACAGACGAAATTGCAAGATTAAGACATTCAACGCCTGGCGTAACTTTGATATCTCCCCCCCCGCATCATGATATCTATTCAATCGAAGATTTGGCTCAACTAATTTATGATCTAAAACAAATTAATCCAAAAGCTCGAGTAGGAGTAAAATTAGTAGCATCATCTGGAATTGGTACAATTGCTGCTGGCGTTGCTAAGGCAAAGGCAGATATTATTTTAATATCTGGTCACTCTGGGGGAACTGGTGCTACTCCACAAACTAGCGTTAAATACGTTGGTGTACCATGGGAAATGGGCTTAACAGAAGCCAACCAAGTTTTAACATTAAATAACTTAAGGCACAAAATAACTTTAAGAACCGATGGTGGTATAAAAACTGGAAGAGATGTTGTAATTGCTGCGATGATGGGTGCAGAAGAATTTGGTGTTGCAACAACAGCACTTGTAGCAATGGGATGTATAATGGTTCGTCAGTGTCATTCGAATACTTGTCCTGTAGGAGTTTGCACCCAAGATGAAAATTTAAGAGAAAAATTTACAGGAACTCCAGATAAGATTGTAAATCTATTTACGTTTATAGCAGAGGAGGTTAGAGAAATCCTTGCTGATTTAGGATTTCAATCTCTTAATGATATAATTGGTAGAACAGATTTGTTAAGACAAGTAAGTAAAGGTTCACCAAATTTAGATGATTTAGATTTAAATCCATTATTTGTTCAAGCAGACAATGGTAAAAATAAAAGATATTGCGAAAGTCCAGAAATAAACGGTGTTCCTGATACGCTTGATCAAAAGTTGTGGCCAAGTATAGAAGAAAAAATTGATAAAAAAGAAAAAATAACTGATGAGTTTGAAATTAAAAATACCGATAGAGCAGTTGGAACAAGAATCTCGTATCATTTGTATAAAAAGTTTGGAAATAACAATTTAAAAGAAAATACATTAGAATTAAAATT
The DNA here is from genome assembly GCA_902515965.1 of uncultured Pelagibacteraceae bacterium. GTDB lineage: Bacteria > Pseudomonadota > Alphaproteobacteria > Pelagibacterales > Pelagibacteraceae > Pelagibacter. The sequence continues at coordinate 2,668 of CABXWS010000011.1, read as the reverse complement.
TAAGGGTTCAGCGGGTCAATCTTTTGGAGCATTTGCTATAAAAGGTTTAAAATTACTTTTGAAAGGTGATGCAAACGACTACGTCGCAAAAGGATTATCAGGTGGAACAATTATTGTTAAACTTCAAGATGAAAGCAATCTAGTTTCTAATGAAAATACTATTATTGGAAATACAGTTCTATATGGGGCCACCTCAGGCAAATTATTAGCTGCCGGTCAGGCAGGTGAAAGATTTGCTGTCAGAAACTCTGGAGCAACTGCAGTAATAGAAGGTTGCGACTCAAATGGCTGTGAATATATGACTGGAGGAGAAATAGTTATTCTTGGAGATGTTGGAGATAATTTTGGAGCTGGAATGACCGGTGGTATGGCTTTTATTTATGATCCTGAGAACCAATTTGATAAAAAAGCTAATCCAGAAAGCATAGTATGGCAAATGCCAGAAACAAAATATTGGATTAACCATTTAAAGAGCTTGGTACAAGAGCACTCAATTGAAACAAATTCTTTAATTTCAAAAAAAATTATAGAAAATTTTGAAAATGAAATAAATAACTTTTTACAAGTTTGCCCAAAAGAGATGTTGGATAAACTTGAAAATCCAATATCTAATAGTAAATTTGTTGGACAGGCTAGTTAATATTAATAATTATTTCATCTAACTCTTTACAAATAATATTTAAATTTTTTTTTGACGATAGGCTATGATCACCACCTTTTATAATATTTAATTTACTTTTAGCTTTTTCAAATATTTTTAAAACTTTTCTTGAATACTTAACAGGAACCACTTCATCTTTTTGACCATGCACCATTGTTATAGGTATTTCTAGACTAATTTTCTTATTTAAAACTCTATTTTTACTCTTTTTTCCATCTTTAATAAGCTGATGACTTATTAAATATTCATAACCACCGTTTTGAATTTTACTTATTCCTTTACTAACTATTTCATACTTTGTTTTTTTAGGGAATTTTTTCCACATTATTCTTGTTAAAAATTCAGGAGCCGAACCTATTCCAATAAAACCTTTGATTTGTTTTTTAAAATATTTAAACATTAATAAAGAAATCCAAGCCCCCATACTTGACCCTATTAAAAGAAAATCATTTTTTTTTACAATACTTTTAATTGTAAGTTTTGCATCATTTGACCAAGTTGAAATATTTCCTTTAGTAAACTCACCAGACGACTTTCCATATCCAGAGTATTCCATAGCCAGAAATCCAAGTTTTTTGTACTTTGCATATTTGAAAAACTTTCGAGGTTTATCACCTTCTATATCTGAGGCAAAACCTGGTAAAAATATAATATAAAGTGTTTTCTGTTTATAATTGCTTATATATCTCAGTTTTTTTGTTTTAGAAATTTTTAGAAATTTAAATTTTTTCATATAAAGTATAAATATAGATTAGATATATTATAACACTAACATATGCACCCTAAATTAAAAGTTCTACAAGTAATTCCCAAGCTTGGTTATGGTGGGGCAGAAACTGGTTGTTATGATATTGCGCATTTTTTACATGAGAATCAATGTAAGTCTTTTTTAATCTGTAACGGCGGTGAGTTAACAAAGTTTATTGATAAAAAAAAAGTAAAATATATCAGACTTCCTGTTAGCTCTAAAAATCCTATTTTGATTTTGATAAATTCATTAATTATATCATTTATCATTTTGATTTATGGAATAAATATTGTTCATGCAAGAAGTAGAGCTCCCGCATGGTCATGTTTATTGGCAACTAAAATCACAAGAAGAAAATTTGTAACAACTTTTCATGGTACCTATAATTTTAAAAGTAAATTAAAGAAATTTTATAACTCAATAATGTTAAGATCTGACTTAATTATAGCAGGATCAAATTTTATCTTTTCCCACATTAAAGAAAATTACATAGAATATTTAAGAGAAAATAAAAAGTTTTTAGTAATATTTCGTGGAATAAATATAGATTATTTTGATCCATCAACTACCTTAGAAACTGATGAACACAAATTATTTAAATCTTGGGGATTAAAGATTGAGAGAAAAACAATTCTTTTGCCTGGAAGGTTGACTGAGTGGAAAGGTCAAGAAATGTTTTTGGATGCAATAAATAAAGTCAATATAAATTTGGGACATGAGGCCCTCAACGTTATAATTCTTGGTAGCGACCAAGGAAGAGATTTATATAAAAAAAAGCTAATTAGATTAGTTGAGCAATATAGACTAACTAATCAAGTAAAGTTAATTGAAAATTGTAAAAATATGCCTCTTGCTTATAAGATATCTGATATTATTGTTTCAGCATCTACCAAGCCAGAAGCATTTGGTAGAATATCTGTTGAGGCCCAAGCTATGAAAAAACCAATAATTGCTAGCAATATTGGTGGTTCTCGAGAAACAATTATTGATAAGAAAACAGGTTTTTTATTTGAAGTAAATAATTCCAATGATCTTTCAAAAAAAATAATTGAAGTTATGAATTTAGATCAAGAAACAATCACACAAATGGGTATAGAGGGAAGAAAAAATATTGTCACAAAATTTAATGTTGAAAAAATGTGTTTTTCTACATATTCAATGTATAAAAAAATTTTAAATTAATGCCAAACATAACTCTCCCTGATGGAAATATTATTAACTTTGATAAACCTGTCACTGGTTTAGATGTTGCTGAAAAA
>CABXWS010000010.1 GCA_902515965.1 uncultured Pelagibacteraceae bacterium | reverse complement strand
AGATCTTTATATGCATGTGAAGGCTCTATACTGATTGTAGATAGTACTCAAGGTGTTGAGGCTCAAACATTAGCAAATGTTTATCAAGCTCTTGATATTAACCACGAAATAATTCCAGTTTTAAATAAAATTGATTTACCAGCCTCTGATATAGACAGAACAAACAAACAAATTGAAGATGTGATAGGCATTGATACCTCTAATGCAGTACTATGTTCGGGAAAAACTGGAGAAGGTATTGATGATATTTTGGAACAAATTATTCAAACATTACCAGGTCCTAAGGGTGAAAAAGAAGAGAAATTAAAGTGTTTGTTAGTAGATAGCTGGTACGATACTTATCTAGGAGTAGTTATTTTAGTTAGAGTAATAGATGGAAAAATTAAAAATAATATGAAAATTAAAATGATGTCAACTAATCAAGAGTATTTCGTAGAAAAAGTTGGAGTTTTTACACCTAAACCAAAAGATATTGAAGAACTTAATTCTGGAGAAATTGGGTTTATAACAACTGGAATAAAAGTCTTGTCCGAGACAAAAGTTGGAGACACTATTTGTGATGCTTCAAAACCATTAACTGAGTCATTGCCCGGTTTTAAGCCGAGTAAACCAGTTGTTTTTTGTGGGTTATTTCCCGTTGATAGTTCAGAGTACCAAAAATTAAAAGATGGATTGGCTAAATTGAAGTTAAATGATTCAAGTTTTTCATTTGAACCAGAGTCTTCATCAGCATTGGGTTTAGGATTTAGATGTGGATTTTTAGGATTACTACATTTGGAAATTGTTACAGAGAGGCTTGAAAGAGAATTTGATATAAATTTGCTGACTACAACACCGGGGGTCGTATACAAAATTCATATGAATAATGGTGAAATAAATGATCTGCAAAATCCATCAAGTTTGCCAGACCCAACTTTGATAAAACTTATCGAAGAACCCTGGATAAAAGCTACAATTATTACCCCTGATCAATATCTTGGACCAATAATTAAATTATGCCAAGACAAAAGAGGTGTTCAAACAAATTTAAGTTATTCTGACAACAGGGCTGTTGTTAATTATGAAATTCCATTAAATGAAGTTGTATTTGATTTCAATGATAGACTGAAATCAATGACAAGTGGATATGCTAGTTTTGATTACGAGATAATTGAACATAGAGAAGGTGAACTTGTAAAAATGAATATTTTAGTTAATAGCGAACCAGTAGACGCTTTAGCTATGATGATCCATAAAGACTTTGCTCAAAAAACAGGTAGAGAAGTTTGTGAAAAATTAAAGGATCTAATTCCAAGACACAATTTTATGATACCAGTGCAAGCTGCTATCGGAGGTAAAATTATTGCGAGAGAAACAATTAAAGGTTTTAAGAAAGATGTTTTAACAAAAATACATGGTGGTGGAGCTACTGATAGAAAAAGAAAGTTACTTGAAAAACAAAAAAAAGGAAAAGCAAGAGCTAAGCAATTTGGAAAAGTTGAGATACCTCAGGAAGCATTTATAGGTGTTCTCAAAATATCTAAGGAAAAGTAAAAGGAGAGGTGGCCGAGTGGTTGAAGGCGCACGCTTGGAAAGCGTGTATAGGGGAAACTCTATCATGGGTTCGAATCCCATTCTCTCCGCCATTTACTTTGTGGGTTAATTTTTTATCACTAGTCTACTAATTGGCATGGCAAATCGCCCTTGATTTTCTAATTCTCCTTTTTGATTTTTTAGAGCAAGCAGGTTAGACAGCTTCGAAAGCATTATATTGTGTATCTCAGGTGGTAAAACAAATGAGGCATAAAAAAATCCTGCAGCAGTTTTGGTTACTTCAGCAATGGGTCCTTCCATGGATACCACATTAGTTTCGATATTTATAGTTGCCTTTGGAAAAGCCTCAGACGCAAGATCGCTTAAGCTATCCGAGTTACGTATTCTTGGATCACCTAAATCAATCTCACCATAATTCGGTATCTTTGCTTTTACATATCCATAGATTAAATCATGCACGTCAGAGTATCCTGGTGCAGCATTTATTGGTCCATCAACTAAAGCTGCAAATTTTCCACCTGAGGATAGAACACGACGAACTTCATTTAACACAGGAGCAATTGGGTCCATTAGTGTTAAAGCCCAGTGGCAAAGCACAACATCTAATGAACTATCGCTAATCGTTTTTAAATCTTGGGCTTTTAACAGAAATAAATTAGCACTTTCATCCGACAATCGTGCCTTAGCGAGGGATAACTCTTCAGGACTTATATCAACACCTGTTAATTTAAGATTTCTATTTCTATCGTATAAGATTTTTAATAATGGTCCAGATCCACAGGCAAGATCTAGCACACGGGTACCGTCAATATCTGGCACAATTTCAGCAAGCCATTCATAACTATTAAGTCCAGTCTTATCACGACAGGTGCTTGCACACTTCTCAGTGAATCCTGTATGATGTTGGTGTACAGTTTTGAGATAAGTAATTAAAGCTTCACCATCTGGCTGCTTATTATTAACAATGCTATCAGTCCAGATCGAGCTGAAGTTACTTAGATCATTAAAATCTCTATTTGTCATTGACTGGCCAGCAAATTGGATTTAAGGGACTAGCAGCTAGATCTCCTGGTTTTACATCTGGCATAAATTTTTGCCAGTCTCCAGAAACCATTGTAGGAGAATTAATCACTCTTGCCCCACTTCTATAATAAGTATTAGCTAGAACAACGCGGCTTCGATCAGTACTATTCTGTGAGGCTGTATGAAAATTTAAATTGTGATGAAAACTTACTTCACCCAATTCAAATGGAGTTTCATTTATGGCAACTCTATTTTTAGCAAAAACTTTAGACACCTCTCGATCGTAATTGGTGCCAGTCTTTTCAAATATAACAGCATTGACTAATTTATGTACGTCAAGTGGGTAAGCAAAAGAGAGTGGACCCATCTCAATTGGAGTTGGTTGTGCTGGTATCCAAGCAGTAACCACGTCATTAGTATCTAGTGGAAAATGCTGGTCGTCAAAGTGCCATGGTGTTCTACCGCATCCAGCTTGTTTTGCTAAAACATTATCATGATAAAGTCTAACTGCAGGTACTCCAAGAAGATTTGCTGAAATTTGCCCTAGACGTGGCGATAACACGTAGGTACGTAATAATGTGTTTTCGATCCAAGTCATTTCGAGACTAAGGAACCTATCATGCGCTCCTTTATCAGGATCAACATCAAATTCTTCTTTTAATAAGTTTATCAATTCAGCTCTAAGTTTCAGTATAGCTCCAGGAGAGAAAACATTTTTTAGTTTAATAAAACCATTTTTTTGAAAAAAAACAATTTGGTCGTTTGTCAACGGATATGTCTTTGCCAATTCAGATTCAACTTCATCATCACTTGGAATTGCAACATCTGGTAAGGGTTTAGTTTTGATAAGATTACCTTTCGTTTTTTTGTTATCTGCAAGACTTACATACCAGTCCCACCATGCCTGGTTATCTTTATCCCACGGTTTACTGATGTCTGTGGTATCAGATATTTCAGAACTCAATTTATCTCGAAAAAATTTCATAGAGCTCTATACTATTTATTATAAAATTAGTAAGTACACGTTTTGACACTCATAAAATAATACATTCAATGTTTACAACTGTGAGACTTAAATGGAATAAATGCTGTTATATGATCGAATCCTAATAATTGTGTCATTAAAAGTTTAAAAATAGATGATTTTTGATAAAATCTGAAAAATAGAAAATAATACTAAAAAACATTAAATTATTGTTGCTATTTAACGATAATTTGACCATTTGATAAAAGCTGATTTTTAAATTTTTAGTAAAGATGCTATACAAAATTTCCCATTTTTAAATTTAAATGACAAATAATAATTCAAATAATTATCAAGCAGATTCTATAAAAGTACTTAAAGGTTTAGAAGCAGTAAGAAAAAGACCCGGTATGTATATTGGTGACACCGATGATGGCACTGGTTTGCATCACATGGTTTACGAGGTTGTAGATAATTCTATAGATGAGGCACTTGCCGGTTATTGTAAAAAAATTGAAGTTATTATAAATGAAGACAACTCTGTTACTGTTATCGATGATGGAAGAGGTATTCCAGTTGATATGCACAAAGGTGAAAAAAAATCAGCTGCTGAAGTTATAATGACCCAACTTCATGCTGGAGGAAAATTTGATCATGATTCTTACAAAGTTTCTGGTGGTTTGCACGGTGTAGGAATTTCTGTAGTTAATGCACTGTCTGAGAAATTGAAATTAACTATAAACCGCGAAAATAAAAAATATAATATTGAATTTCAAAATGGAGATGCCAAAAGTCCCTTAAAACAAATCGGTAAATCAAAAATTAGTGGTACAGAAATTAACTTTATTCCATCTAAGGAAATTTTTTCATCAATCAAATTTAACTTTTCAGTCTTAGAAAAAAGACTGAGAGAATTAGCTTTTTTAAATAAAGGTATAAAAATATATTTAAGTGATTTAAGACAAAAAAAACAAAAAACATTAGAGTTTAAATTTGATGGAGGTATTACAGAATTTGTTCAATTTATTGACGATAAGAAAGAAAGTTTAAAAAACAAAAATGATAAAGATCTATTTAAAAAACCAATTTATATTGAGGGTATTAAAGATAATGTGAATGTACAATGCTCACTAACGTGGAATGCAGGATATGGAGAAGAAGTTTTACCTTATACTAATAATATTTATCAAAAAGATGGAGGTACACATCTTCTAGGGTTTAGAAGTGCACTAACAAGAGTTATCAATAAATACGCAACAGAACAAAATTTGTTAAAAAAGAGCAAAGTATCTCTTTCTGGAGATGATGTGAAAGAGGGATTAACATCAGTTTTATCAATAAAAATTCCTGATCCGAAATTTTCTTCGCAAACAAAAGATAAGTTGGTCTCTTCAGAAGTAAGAAATATCGTTGAAACTATCATAAATGAAAAACTGTCAATTTGGTTTGATCAAAATCCATCAATATCCAAAATTATACTGACCAAAATAATTCAAGCAGCCGTGGCAAGAGATGTAGCAAGAAAAGCAAGAGAAAATGTTAGAAGGAAAGGAGCTTTAGAATTAACCGGACTTCCAGGGAAGCTAGCAGATTGTCAAAACTCAAAGCAAGATGGTACCGAATTATTTATAGTTGAAGGAGACTCAGCTGGTGGATCAGCAAAACAAGGTAGAAACAGAGAAAATCAAGCAGTTTTACCTCTAAGAGGAAAGATACTCAATACTTTTACAGATTTTAATGGTTTAAAAAAGAATGGAAATTTAAGTGATTTGAGAACAAAAAGTTTGTCAAAAATGATCTCATCTAATGAAATAGTAACTTTGATCAATGCTTTAGGACTAGATCCAAAAAATGATGAGATAGAACTTAAGGATCTAAGGTATGGTAAAATAATTATTATGACTGATGCTGATGTTGATGGTTCACATATTAGAGCTCTTTTGTTAACTTTTTTTAATAATAAACCTTTTGATAAATTAATTGAATTTGGTCATATTTACCTTGCCCAACCTCCTTTATTTAAAATCAATAAAGGTAGTAAAAGTATATATATTAAAGATGAAATTGAGCTTGAAAATTACTTGATTAAGAACTCAAAAGATTTGAAGAAGTACAAAAAATCTTCGATAGATTTTGATAGAATATTACAATTTGAAAAATCTAAACTTAATATTCAACGTTTTAAAGGTCTTGGAGAAATGAATCCTGATGAATTATGGAATACAACATTAAATCCTGAAACAAGAAATTTGTTACAAGTTCAATATTCCAAAAATTTAAAAAAAGATCAAGATTTAATACAAACGTTAATGGGAAATGACGTTTCATCAAGAAAAGATTTCATCGTCGAAAATGCAATAAATGTTTCGAACCTAGATATTTAGATGGACCTAAAACAATCTGTCGAGACTGGAACGCTAAATAAATCTACATATATTAACTTAAGATGGATTGGAATATTAGGACAAATTATAACTATAAATTCAGTAAAATTTGTCTTTGGTTTTGAGTTCAATTTTATTTTATCTAATCTAATAATTTTTATAGGAACTTTAATCAACCTATACTTAATATTTTTTTATAAAAAAACTATACTTTCAAGTCTAACTTCATTTAATTTTTTATCTTTAGATATTCTTCAATTAAGCGCTTTACTTTATTTATCTGGTGGTATTTTAAATCCTTTTTCAATATTCCTTTTGATACCAAGCGTATTTGCTTCTTCTAATTTAAATATTAGAACAAACATTGCTTTAATTATAATCACTCTAATTTCGATTATATTTTTAACTTTTTATCATTATGAACTACCTAAACCATTAAATGAATACAGTATTAGCTTATATTATTACTATGCAATTCCTTTAGCGTTGATAATTGCATTATTTTTTTTGAACTATTTTGCATTTATTTTTGGACAAGAAACAAATTTAAGAAAAGATGCATTAGATAAAATCCAGGAAGTAATTTCCAAAGAACATGAACTTGTCTCACTAGGTGGACAAGCCGCAGCTGCAGCTCATTCATTTGGTACACCTTTGTCTACAATTAAAATTATTTCTCAAGATTTATTTGACCAATTTAAAAATAATAATGAAGTAAAAAAAGATCTTGAATTACTGGTTAGCCAGGTTGACAGATGTAATGAGATTTTAAAAAAACTAACATTAAATCCTACTATTGAAGATGATTTTATTGACAAAAATAAAACGCTTTATGATTATCTTAATGAAATAGTTAATTCATTTAACGAAATTTCCAATAAAAATTTTAATATTGATAAAGAGCAAGATTCTAACTCAATTGAAATACTAAAATCTGTAGAAATTGTGTATGGTTTAAGAAATTTTATTGGAAATGCTAATAAATTTTCAAATGAAAATATATATATTGCTATCAAAAGTGATAGCCAAAATACTGAAATAACAATAGAGGATGATGGCCCTGGTATACCAAAAGATATACTTAATAAAATTGGAGAACCTTATATTAAGACACTAAGACAAAAAGATAACAAAAAAACTGGACTTGGTTTGGGGATTTTTATAGGTAAAACTTTATTAGAAAAAAATTCAGCTAAAATAATTATAAGAAATTCAGAAACTAGGGGTGGAGCTGAGGTAAAAATAGAATGGGAAAATAAAAATTTAAAAAAACTAGTGTAATTTTTTGTTATTTTCAAACAATCCACTGAGCTGACCGATCATTACATCTCCTAACTCTTGAACATCTGCTATTTTAATTGCTTTTTTGTAATATCTCGAAACATCATGACCTATCCCTATTGCAAGAATTTCGATGTCACTTTTGTTTTCTATTAATTTTACTGTTTGCTTAAGATGCTTTTCAAGAAAATCTCCTGAGTTAACAGATAATGTTGAATCATCAACTGGAGCTCCATCTGAAATAACCATGAGAATTTTTCTCTCCTCTTTTCTTTTTTTTAATCTATTGAAAGCCCAGGTAATCGCTTCACCATCTATGTTTTCTTTAAGTAAACCCTCTTTAAGCATTAAGCCCAAATTTTTTTTAGATTGTCTCCAATGTGTATCAGCAGATTTATAAATTATATGTCTAAGATCGTTCAATCGACCTGGATTTTTTAATTTCCCAAGTTTGTTCCATTTTTCTCTACTTCTTCCACCCTTCCAATTTTTTGTAGTAAAACCTAGAATTTCTACTTTAACTGAGCATCTTTCCAATGTTCTTGATAGTATATCAGCACAAAGGGCTGCAATAGTAATTGGTCTTCCTCTCATTGATCCAGAGTTATCAATTAGTAAAGTCACAACTGTATCTTTAAATTCCAGATCCTTTTCTTTTTTGAAAGATAGAGAATTATATGGGTCAATTATTATTCTTGGTAATTTTGAACTATCTAATAAACCCTCCTCTAAATCAAATTCCCAAGACCTGTTTTGTTTTGCGAGTAGTTGCCTTTGTAATTTGTTTGCAAGTTTTGTAATTATATCTTGAAAACTCGTAAGCTGTTGATCTAAATTTTTTCTTAACTTAGAAATTTCTTCAGAGTTTTCCAATACCTCTGCTTTTGCTGTCTCATCATATTCTGAAGTAAATATTTTATATTCTTTATTGCTTACTCCTAAATTTTTTTTCTGAACAATATTTTCTATTTCATTATTTTCAGCATCATCATTTCCAAGTTGTTCATCAAGTCGAAATTCATTCATTTCATCAGAACTATCAACACCCTCATTTATACTATCTTCCTCGTCTCTCTCTTGTGAGTCTCCACTGTCTGTTTTTTGATCATCTTGTGAATTATTGTTTTCTTGCTCATCTTCTTTTCGCTCTTCTTTTTTATTTTCCTCTTCTGATTCAAAAATTTCCATATTCTGGAGAATTTCTGATATTTTGGAATTATATATTTCTTGATTTTCTGCATTTTGTTTTAAAAACTCTATATGTATATCTAAAGATTTTTCAAAATCATCTTTCCAGTATGATAAAATTTTTTCAGCATTTTCTGATAAACTTACATTCATTAGTTTATTAAGCATGTAATATTCAAAAGCTTCGGAAACATTAGACTCTTCTTTCCTTTTTATATTTTCAGATTTGATCATTTCGATTTTTTTTTTGTATTGGGTCATCAAATTTTTTGAAATTCCTTTCATCATTTGGGACCCTAAAAGTTCATATCTTACTTTTTCAGAAATTTTATATAATGTATGACATGTTGGTGTTTTTGGAATATTTTGTTCCAAAGTATAATTGTCAGAAAATTTTCTTTTTAAGGCTTCTGAATCAGCCTCAGCTCTTAATTGAATAAAATTTTCTTTATCTTTTAAATTATCAATTTTAGAAATATCAAATTCTTTAAATTTTTTGTTTTCTTCTATCGGATATGTTTCTCCTGAAATTGCTTTAATTGTTGAGTTAAGAGCATTTTTAAACTGCTCTTTTATAAGATCATCTTTGTTCATTAAACTTGAATATTTATTATGGACTCTGGTAATTCTTCTCCAAAACATCTTTGATAGTATTCTGCAATTGTATTTTTTTCTACCTCATCACATTTATTTAAAAATGTTACTCTGAATGCATAGCCCACGTCTTTAAATATTTCAGAATTTTCAGCCCAATGCAGTACTGTCCTAGGACTCATAACAGTTGAAATATCTCCTGCCATAAAGCCTTTTCTAGTTAGCGTTGCTACTTTTATCATGTTTGCAACTTTCTCTTTGCCTTTATTATTATCTAATGACTTGTTTTTTCCTAAAATAATTTCCATCTCTTTTTCTAAAGCTAAGTAATTTAATGTCGTAACAATATTCCATCTATCCATTTGTCCCTGATTTATTTGTTGTGTTCCATGATATAGGCCAGTTGTATCCCCTAAACCAACAGTATTAGAGGTTGCAAATAATCTGAAATATTTATTTTGTTTAATGACCTTATTCTTGTCTAATAAAGTAAAATTACCCTCAGCTTCTAAAACTCTCTGAATTACAAACATTACATCTGGTCTACCTGCATCATATTCATCAAATACTAATGCGATAGGATTTTGTATCGACCAAGGAAGAATTCCTTCCTTGAATTCAGTAACTTGTTTTCCATCTTTAATTACAATTGAATCTTTTCCAATTAGATCTATTCTACTTACATGACTATCTAAATTAATTCTAATGCATGGCCAATTCAATCTGGCTGCAATTTGTTCAATATGTGTTGATTTACCAGTTCCATGATAACCTTGTACTAAAACTCTTTTATTAAATGAAAATCCAGAGAGGATTGCTAAAGTAGTATCTTTATCAAATTTATAAGTTTTATCTATATCTGGCACATAATCAGTTTTTTTAGAAAATGCGTCAACTTCAATATCGGAGTCTATTCCGAAGGTTTGTTTGATCGATAATTTAATATCTGGTGACTGTTCAATATTTGTTGTCAATTTTATCCTTATAAGTGTTTTTTAATTGGGTATAAGCTAAAGTTATTACTTTAAGCTTATCTTCAAATTTTTTGCTGCCTGAATTCATATCAGGGTGAAATTTTTTAACAAGTCTTTTGAATTTCTCTTGTATTTTAGGCCATTTTAAACCAACTCCCACACCTAAAATTTCAAAAGCTTTGAGGTCATTGCTGTTAAACTTAAACTTATTCATATGATTCAATTCAGTAAATTCTTTAAATTTTCCATTTTCATCTTTTAAAGTATTATTCCATAGTATTTTGAAAAAATTATCTGAAGAATTAAAACTCTGTGTTGGCTTATGCCATGTTACATCAGACTTAAGAAAGTTAATTACTTGATCATCACTCATACCTGAAAAATAATTCCAGCATTTATTAAATTCTCTTACATGCTTAAGACAAAGAAGTCTATATTCTTTGCTATTATCCTTTTCTCTTGGAGCTTTATAAAGTCCCTCTTCTTTACAATTATCCCATTCACAAATATTTTTCATACTATATATTATCAAGTTTAATGGATATAAATCAACTTTCAAAAAAAATTGTGACTAAACTTTTGCAAGAAAGTTCTATAAAAAATGTAAACATAATTGACAATACTTATAAGCATTTAAATCATAATTCACATCAAGAGGGTAAATTTCATATTAAATTAGAAATAAATTCAGATGTATTAAAAAAAATAAATAGAGTTGAGTCTAATAAAGTAATTTATAAAATTCTAAATGAGGAACTGAAAACAGATATTCATTCATTACAAATAAGCTTTACTTAGTTCTTTGATTAAAAACTTGTTTAATTCGCTTAATTTTGCTTGATAATTTAAGTTTAACTTACCAAAGTTTCTTATCAATATTAAGTTTATACTATCTGATTGATTTTTTTTATCACTCCTCATGAATTTTAAAATAGATGAAATCTTCCTTTTATCAAAAAGGTCTAGGTATTTATTTTTAATTTCAATCTTATTAATATGTTTATTTATTAAATCAGAATTTAAACCTGAAATAATTTTTTTTTCCCTACTAAAATTTATCGCATTCATTAAACCAAAGATAACAGCCTCTCCATGATTTAATTTTTTTGAGTATTTAAGAGTAGCCTCATATGCATGAGCAAAAGTATGGCCAAGATTTAAAGATTTTCTTAAATTTTTTTCCTTTTCATCTTTTTCAATAATTTTCTTTTTTAATAAACAACTATTTAAAATTGCGCTTATTATATAATTTCTTTTTAAATTTAAAATCTCATTATAATTTCTGTCTAAATAAATAAATCTCTTTTTGTTATCAATCAAACTACTTTTTAATATTTCCGCATATCCACATATAATTTCTCTTTTTGGGAGAGAATAAAGTAAATTGATATCTGAAATTACTAAATCTGGCTGATAAAAACTTCCCACGAGATTTTTTCCAAATTTATTATTAATACCAGTTTTTCCACCTATTGATGAGTCCACTTGAGCTAACAATGTGGAAGGTATGTTTATAAATCTGATGCCTCTTTTAAATGTACTAGCTGCATATCCAACTAAGTCACCTGTGATTCCTCCACCAAATGAAATTATACAGTCATCTCTATGAAAATTATTTTTAAACAAAACATTATGTATTTTATCAACACTCAAGAAACTTTTATTTTTTTCATTTGCGCTAAAATCTAGGGTATAAAATTTCTGACTTTCAAAATTTTTAAAAAGTAATTTTCTAAATTTTCTTGGAATCTTATTATCAAATACAATCAAATATTTCGAAAATATTAATTTTTTTTTTTTTAATATATTTTTTAATTTAGGAATTAAATTAATACCGATATGAACTTCATAACTTTTACTTTTAGTTTTAACTTTTATTATTTTTGATTTCATATTTTTTTATAATTTTATTTGATATTTCATCTTTATTAAGTTGATCACAATTGATCGTAAAATCTGCTAAACTATATACTTTGGCTCTCTCATTTATTAGTTTTTCTAGTTCTGTTTCACTTAATGTCATAGCCAATGGTCTTTTTTTGCTACCCTTTATTCTTTTAATTATTACATCTTTTTTCCAGTTTAACCAAAAACTAAAAGAACTTTTCTTACACTCCCTTCTTATATTTGAATTAATATATGCTCCACCACCTAAAGACAAAATTTGTCTTTCTCCTTTTAAATATGATAATGCAATTTCTTCTTCACACTGGCGGAAGTATTTTTCTCCGTATTTTTTGAAAATTTCTGTGATTTTCATTTTTTCTTTTTCCTCAATTTTATTGTCTATATCAATAAATTTAAGTTTTGTTTGTTTAGAAATTAACTTTCCTATCAAAGTCTTTCCTGAACCCATCATACCCACTAAAACTAGATTTTTATTCGATTCCATATATTTCTAAGTTGAAAAAACACAAATATGTCTTATTTTGATTTTACAAAATTATATGCTTTTTGAACTTTATATCACAAAGGAATATAACAAAATATGAAATTTGCAATTAAAGCTGGTATAATTTTTATCATATTAATTTTATCTTTAGTGATTTTGAGCCAGATTGATTTTCCATCTCCTGGCAAAAAAATCGAAGTGATTTTACCAAATGAAAATTTTAAAACTATTAAGTAAGATAATATTTCAATTAACTTTATTATTGTTATTCATCAATAATACATTAGCAAATGAACCAATTGATATATGGAAAATCGAAAAAAAAGATTTTGATAAAGTTAATAACTCCACATCAAACCCACCAGCAACAGATAATTTAAATATTAATACATCATTATCAATTAATTCAAATTCTAAGATATTAATTAATGAAGCAATTGAGTCATCATCCATAAAATTGGCTGGATTATATGATCCTGCGCAAAACGGGTTAAAGATCGATATGTGGTCAAATAGTGATGGAGAATCAATTAAAAGCATTTTAAGAAAAAATTTAAATAAAAATTTATCTGAATTCTCAAAAAAAATATTGGATATAGCTTTATTAACAAATTCTTATATCCCTACAAATAATATTACAGAAAAAGAATTCTTAGAATTTAAATTTATTCATTTAATAAAAAAAAAAGATTTTGAACTTATCAAAAATTTTTTAATTAATAATTCTGAAGTTTCTAACAAAAATAAGTTAATCAAATTTTATGCTGAGTATTTTCTTTCCAAATCTGATGCAAGGAAAGCTTGTGAAATATTTAATGTAAGTAATGTGATATCTGATCTGTATTTGAATAAATTCAAAATCTATTGTCTAATTTTAGATGATAAAAAAGAACAAGCTCAACTGTTATTTGATTTATCAAATGAATTAGGTGAAATTGATACTTTTTTTGAGAATAAATTTAATATAATGATGGGCTATTCAGCTAAAGATAAAATAATTTCGGAAGAAAACATTTTATATTTTCACTTATCTCATAAAACAAATAGTGAATTTAATTATGAGCCAAAAATTGACTCACCCAAATATATTTGGAGCTATTTATCGTCTTCAAATATTCTTAAAAATGCAAGCTCCTTCGATATTGAAAGTCCAGATGAGTTAAGATTATTAGAAAAAGCTACACATGAAGGCATTTTTGAAGAGGCAGAATTGCTAGAAACTTACAAAAAATTTCAATTTAACTTAACGCAACTCTTAAATGCCAGAGATGCCTATAAATTACTCCCAGACTACGAAGGTAGAGCTTTATTGTACCAAAGATTACTCTTATCTGTAGATGTGGAACAAAGGTTAAGTATGGCCTCTGAACTTTATAACTCTTTTCAAAAGATAAAACTAGATAATGCATTTAATAATGAAATTAAATTAATACTAAATAAAATTAAAAAAGATAATGTTCCTTCAAATTATACAACTTTTTATGAAAATCATATCAAAAATAAATTAACAAAAGAAAAAAAGATAAAATTTAATAATAAAAAAATACACCAATCAAAATTATTAAATTACTTTTTAAATAAAACCAGTTTGCCTAAAGCTGAAAAAGAAACAAATGACTTTTTGAAAAAAATCAAAAGAAATAAAAAATATATTTTTTCTGCTAAAGATATAATACTTATAGAATCACTTAAAGCAGATGGTATTAAAATAGACAAAAAATACTCAAATCTCTATGAAAACAATTTTAAATTTTCACCAGATATAAAAAAAATGTTATCAAATGGGGAATTAGGTTTATTATTAATAAAAATTGTAGATATTATTGGTGAAAATGAACTCGAGGATCTTGATATAAATACTTTGAATTTATTAGTTTCGACAATGAATGAGATAAAAAACTTCGATTTAAGGAATGAAATTCTGATAGAAGTCTTGCCTTTAAAAGTCTAAACAATAAATAAATTATGTCAGTAAAAGAACTAATCACTGTACCTGATGATATTCTAAGGAAAATATCAGAGCCGATAAATACATTACAAGTTAACGAAAAAAAACTCATAAAAGATTTGTTTGATACTATGTATCATCATAATGGTATAGGTTTAGCAGCTGTTCAAGTTGGAATTCTTAAAAGAATAATTGTTTTAGATGTTTCAAAAAATGATAATGAAAAAAAACCTCTGTGTTTTATTAATCCAGAAATCAAAAAATTAAGTAAAAAAATGTCTACATACGAAGAAGGCTGTTTATCAATACCCAATACTTTTCTTGAAATAGAAAGACCAGAAATTTGCACTCTGTCATATATAGATGAAAATGGCGATAAGAAGGAAATGGAATGTGATGGACTTCTCTCAACTTGTCTACAGCACGAAATTAATCATTTAGATGGAAAACTTATCATTGATTATTTATCTAAAATAAAAAAAGATTTAATAATAAAAAAATTGTCTAAACAAAAAACTTCTAATAGAGTTATTGTTTAAATGCCAAATATTGTATTCATGGGTACCCCACAGTTTGCTGTACCTATTCTAAAGAAAATTGTTGAAAAATATAAAATAAATTCTGTATTTACTCAGCCTCCAAGTAAATCAAATAGAGGTCAGATGTTAACAAAATCACCAATTCATATTTGTGCAGAGGAACTTAATCTAGAAATTAAAACTCCAAAAAAAATTGATGAAGAATTTAAATATCTAAAAGAAGTAAATTTAGATCTTGTAATTGTTGTTGCATATGGACAATTAATACCAAAAAAAATCCTTGCTTTGAGTAAAAAAGGATTTTTGAATATACATGCTTCATTATTACCTAAATGGAGAGGGGCGGCACCAATCCAAAGGTCGATTTTAAATAATGAAAAAATGACAGGCATATCATTTATGAAAATTAATGAAAAATTAGATTCAGGACCAGTATGTAATAAATATTCAATAGATATTCTTGGTCAAGATAATGCACAAACTTTATCAGAGAAATTGTCAAATCTTAGTGCAAATAAAATATTTGAAAATATGCGAAAAATTTTAAATGATCAGGCAACTTTTGAAGATCAAGATGAAAAAGTTGCAACATACGCAAAAAAAATTAATAAACATGAAGGTAAAATAAACTGGAAAGAGGATGCTCATTTAATTTTAGCTAAAATAAATGGATTGTATCCACAGCCTGGCGGGTGGTTCAATCATGAAAATATTAGATATAAAATTTTAAAAGCGGTATTCTCTGAAAATGACAAAAAACCAGGGGAAATTCTTGACGATAAACTAACAATTTCTTGTGGGTCCAAATCAATTAAAGTGATTAAAATTCAAAGAGAGGGGAAAAAACCTCAGTCTGTTGAGGATTTTCTCTTGGGCAGTAAATTAAAAAAAGGTGTCATCCTAAGTAATGATTAGATACCAATTGCTTATCGAATATGTTGGAACATCATTTATTGGCTGGCAAACTCAAAAAAAAGGAAAATCAATTCAAAAAACCATTCAAAATGTACTTTGTAAGATTCTAAAGGAAAAAATTAAAATTCATGGATCTGGACGAACAGATAAAGGTGTACATGCTATAGAACAATCAGCCCATTTTGATTGTAAAAAAAAAATTATTGATATTAAAAAATTAATAAATTCTTTAAATTATTTTCTTAATAAGAAAAATATTTCAATACTTCAAATAAAACAAAAAAAAAATAATTTTCATTCAAGATTTTCAGCCAAAGAGAGAATATATTTATATATAATTAGAAATGATCATTCACCATCTATGATAAATCATAATAGAGAATGGAATATAAAAAAAAGATTAGATGTAAGTTTAATGAAGAAAGGAGCAAAAAAATTAATTGGAACACATGATTTCTCTACTTTTAGAGCAGCAAATTGTAGTGCACAGAATTCAATAAAAACAATTAAAGAAATACAAATTTTAAAGTCCAAAAAGCAAATTAAAATAAGAATTAAATCTCAATCTTTTTTAAAAAGTCAGGTGAGATCAATTGTTGGGTCCTTAAAGTATTTATCTGAAAATAAATGGGATTTAAAAAAGTTCGACAAAGTTTTTAATTCAAAAGATAGAAAAAATTGTGCACCTCTAGCCCCGCCAAATGGATTATACCTTGAAAAGGTAATTTATTAGTTTTTTTTGTTGCTTATTGCAAATTTTTTATTAATTCTCCATCTCGACTCAGCCCTAACTATATAACCACAACAATTTTTCTCTCTACACTTACATGGAAATTGCTTATAATCCTTATCATATCCAAATCCATAATCGCAAGTAAGCTCTTCACCTTTTTTTATATTCTTTACAGATGTGATCCATATCTTTAAACCTTTACCTTCATACTCACAATTATTATCACACGAGTGATTAATCAATCCTGCTGTATTCCAAGGAAAATCACCATCTAAGGTATATCTTTTATTAAGAGTGAATAAATAAATAGGTTTTGAGTTATCATATTTATCAGATTCATCTATTTGTTTGTTAGTTACGATTTTACCAATATAGTCGATAATTTTCGTTCCAGCTTTTATATCTTTTGAAGCATACAATCCTCTACCTTTTCTATCAATATTGGATTTCTTAATTTTATATAGTTTCATTAATTTTCTATTTAGATATTTGAATTATTCAATCAATTAAATTCCATGAGTGCATCTACATGTCTTTGTGTACTTTCTTGTAAAGCTTTTAAATCGTATCCTCCTTCAAGAATAGATACAACATTTCCGTTACAAAATGATTTTGAGATTTGCAAAGTTCTTTGTGTGATTAAGTAAAAATCTTCTGAATTTAATTTTAATTGCGCAAGTGGATCATTATCATGAGCATCGAAACCTGCTGAAAATAGTAAAAATTCTGGCTTAAATTCTTGGATTTTGTTTAAAACATTCTCGTAAGCATTTAGGTACTCATCCCCAGTCGTTCCAGCTTTTAGAGGAATATTTAAAATATTATTGTACTTACCAACTTCTTTTTCGGAGCCAGACCCTGGGTAATAAGGATACTGGTGAGTTGATACATATAAAACATTTTTATTATCAAAAAAAATATCTTGTGTTCCGTTTCCATGATGGACATCAAAATCAATTATAGCAATTTTTTTATATCCATATTTTTTTATCAAATAATTAGCTCCAACAGCTACATTATTATAAATACAGAAACCCATTGCTTTTTCTTTTTCAGCATGGTGTCCTGGTGGTCTTACACAGCAAAAAGCATTTTTATATTTTTTTTGCTCGACCCCATCAATTGCAGCAATAATTGATCCTACTGCATCTTTAGTAGCATCTTTACTTCCAGGTGAAACAATCGTGTCTCCATCAAGAAAATTAAATCCATTTTTGGGAAATGAATTATTAACCATTTTAATATAATCTGATGAATGAGTTGTAATCAAATGTGATTCATCAAATTCATTAGGCTTTTCCCAGACTAAATTTTTATTATCTAGTCTTTTAAAATTTTCAATTATAGCTGTAACTCGATCAATTTTTTCTGGGTGACCGTCACCAGTATTATGATGATGATAAGTATCTGAAGTTATTAGACCAGTTTTCACCCGAAATAATTTTCTAAAATATTTTTATATATTAAAGTTAATTTTTTTAAATCTGATAATGCAACTGCTTCATCTACTTTATGCATTGTTTTTCCTACTAACCCAAACTCTAAACAAGGGGAAATCTTTCTGATGAATCTTGCATCAGATGTACCACCAGTTGTTGAGAATTTCGGTTTTATTTTTGTAATTTTTTGTATGGTATCTTGTATCATAAATGTTGTTGCATTTGGCTTAGTTATGAATGCTTCACCAGAGACATAGTATTCTATACTGTATTTGGATTTATTTTTAATACAAATTTTTTTAATAATTTTATTTAACTTTTTTTTTAAAGAAGATGAGGTATGTTTATTATTAAATCTTATATTAAAATTTGCATTTGCTAATCCTGGAATTACATTATCAGCTGGGTTATCAATATTTATTTGAGTAACTTCTAAATTTGTAGGCTGAAAGTCTTTTGTTCCTTTATCAAATTTAATTTCTTTTAACTCTTTTAAAATTTGAACAAGTGCAGTTGATGGATTATTAGCTCTTTTAGGATATGCAACATGTCCTTGTACTCCAATCACAGATAATTTACCAGTTATACTACCTCTCCTACCAATCTTGATCATTTCACCAAGTTTATTTGGATTAGTTGGTTCGCCCACTAAACAAAAACTTATCTTCTCATTTTTTTTCTTTAAATATTCAACAACTTTTTTAGTGCCATTAATTGCTACACCTTCTTCATCACCTGTAATTAAAAGGCTGATTGAACCATTAAAATTATTATTTTTGTATATAAAACTGCTAACGCCAGCAACAAATGCTGCAACAGAGCTTTTCATATCATTGGCACCTCTTCCAATTAAATGACCATGTTTTACTGATGGTTTAAATGGATTTATTGTCCAATCTTTTAAATTTCCAGCAGGTACAACATCTAGATGGCCTGCATAACAGAAATTTAAACCTTTTGTGCCAAGCCTTGCGTAAAGATTTTTTACTGGTTTTGTATTTTTTTCATTAAATTCAAGTATTTTTGTTTTAAATCCAAGTAACTTCAATTTTTTTTCTAAGAAATTCATTACCCCAGCATCAATTGGTGTAACCGATGGAAATCTAATTAGCTCTTTCGCTAATTGAAGTTCATTTAATCTTTGCATTTTATTCTCTTAAAAGATCATTAATAGATGTTTTTGATCTAGTTTTTTCATCTACTTGTTTGATTATTACTGCACAATAAAGCGAAGGTGCATTTGAATTATTTTTATCTGGCAAAGAACCAGGAACTACTACAGAGTAAGGAGGAATTTTACCGTAGCTTATTTCGCTTGTTTTTCTATTTACAATTTTTGTAGATTGACCGATATACATACCCATACTTAAAACTGAACCTTCACCAACTATTACTCCTTCTACAACTTCTGACATAGCTCCTAAAAAAACATTGTCTTCAATAATTGTTGGTAAAGCTTGAGCAGGCTCTAACACACCTCCTACACCACTTCCTGCTGAAATATGGCAATTTTTTCCTATCTGAGAACAACTACCTGCTCTTGCAAAAGTATCTATCATGGTGCCTTCATCAATATATGCACCTATATTTACGTAACACGGCATTAAAACTGCATTTTTACCAACAAAAGATCCTTTTCTCACAGGGGAATTAGGAACCATTCTGAAACCTGCTTTCTCATGATCTTCCTTTGACCAACCTGCTGTTTTACCTTTTAAAAGATGTGCCTTATCATACCAACTGCTGTAAGGGCCATTCAAATTTTCCATTGGATACATTCTAAAACTTAACATAATTGCTTTTTTTATATGCTGATGGGTTACCCACTCTCCATTGATTTTTTCAGCTACTCTAACCTTGCCACTATCTAAGTCATCAATAATTTGATTAACGGTATTTTTTAAATTCTCGTCTGAGCTTGGACTGACTTGGTCTCTATTTTCCCAAGCATAATTAATTGTTTTTTCTATACTCATAAATTTAAGAGTTTTTTAATAACCTTATTTCTTTTAAAAATAAAGAGAGATTTTCGATTTTATAGTCGATGTAATCTTTATCAGACTCCTTTTTACCCCAGTATTCGTTATTGATAAGCCAAGCTGTTATGGTCCCTCTCTCTTTACCTATTGATAAATTTTTAGCTATATCTTCGATATAAAGAGTTTCTTTTGGGTCAATCTTAAATTTATCAACCATAAGATCAAATGCTTTGGCTTCAGGCTTAGGGTGATATTTTGCATCTACAATATCAAATATGTCTTTAAATTGATCTTCAATACCAAGAGTTTTCACTATATTTTTTACATGAGCTCGACTTCCATTTGTGAATACAAATTTATTTAAATTTATATTTTCAAGCTCATTTCTCAAAACTACATCTTTTTCCATAAAAGAAAGATCAATATCATGTACGTATTCCAAGAATTCCTCAGGTGGAATATCATGATGAACCATCAATCCATTTAAGCTCGTGTTGTATTTATGAAAATAATTTCTTTGTAATTCTTTAGCTTTTACCAAATCTAAATTAAGTTTATTTGAGATATATTTTGTCATTTTTTTGCTGACTTGACCAAAAACAGCTTCTAAATCATTATATAAAACACCATCACAGTCGAATAAAATATTTTTTATATTTTTTAGATTATTCATTTTCTTATCAAGGTTCCTGCGCCCTTATCAGAAAACAATTCATACAATATTGAATGAGGTTTTCTCCCATCAACTATGACAACCCCCCTGACACCATTAGATATTGCATCCAAACAAGTATTAATTTTTGGTATCATTCCACCAGTAATAACATTATTTTTTAACATTTCATTTGCAAGATTTAGATTAATTTCAGATATTAAATTTTGATTTTCATCTAGAACTCCCTCTACATCTGTCATTAAAAGAAGTCTTCTAGCATTAAGTTCTTTTGCAATCGATCCAGCCGCTACATCTGCGTTTATATTATAAACTTTTTCATCATCACCTAATCCTAATGGGGCAACAATTGGAATTTGTTGATTATTTATTAATTTTAAAATTTTCTCTTTATTGATTTTTTTTGGTATACCAACATAACCCAATTCTTCATTTTCTGGAACTATGTTAATTATATTATTATCTCTAGGAGAGATTGAACAAACTTTAGTTTTTTTAGATTCTAATTCATCCAATATTTCTGAGTTAAGATCCAATAA
>CABXWS010000009.1 GCA_902515965.1 uncultured Pelagibacteraceae bacterium | reverse complement strand
AACTGCTATAGTTCCCCAAACTCCAGCTGCTAGATGAACTGGAATAGCTCCAACTACATCATCTATTTCAAATTTGTTTAAAAGTTCGTTAACAAAAATTGCAATAATTGCTCCAATAATTCCAACAAAAATAGAAGTAACAGATGTCATTGAATTACAGCCAGCAGTTATAGCAACTAATCCAGCTAATGGTCCAAGTATAACATAATAAGGATCTGGTTTTTTAAATAATGCAAAAGAAATTCCTAAGCCAGTTAACAATCCAAATGCTGCAGCAAGAAATGTATTTATTAAAATAAGTGGAACAGCATCATCCATTGCTCCATTACTACCTCCATTAAAACCAAACCAACCAAACCAAAGAATTAATGTTCCAAGAACTGCTAATGGGAAACTTGAGCCTGTAAATTTACCTTTGTTTGCTTCTGAATATTTTCCAATTCTTGATCCAAGAATTAAAACCGCGGATAGAGCAATCCAACCACCAACAGAATGAACAATTGTGCTTCCAGCAAAATCAACGAAACCAATGTCCGTCAACCATCCAGTTGTTTTTACTTGTCCTGTAACGGCCAAGAGTTGCCTTGTAGCATCAATATTATTTAAATAACTTGATGACCAAGCCCAGTGACCAACAATTGGATAAATAAATCCAGTTGCAATAATAGTTATTATTAAATATCCGTTGAATTTCATTCTTTCTGCAACTGCACCAGATACAATTGTAGCAGCTGTAGCAACAAACATTGCCTGAAATACAAAGTAAGTCATGTATTCAGCTATTTCAGTTTTAAAAAAGAATAAATCTGTCCCAAAATAACCATTGTAGCTTTTTCCAAACATCAATCCAAAACCAAATAACCAAAAAACTACAACTGCTAATCCAAAATCAGCAGCATTTTTTAAAGCAACATTGATACTATTTTTATGCCTAGATAGACCAGTCTCCATGCACATAAATCCTGCTTGCATTATAAATACAAGGATTGCACAGTCTATAACCCACAAGGTGTCTACAAAAGATTTAACTGATTCCAGATCAATATTCTCCATTATTAACTCCAGGTTATTACTATTAAAGTATACATCATAGAATTTTGATGTTCAAAATAGGTTTTACTAGTCTTTTTTTCTCCAAATAAAGTAAAATAGATAAGGGGAAAGTGCGGGAACAATGCCAAACCATACCCACTCATCCCATCTAAAACTTTTATCTATACTTGGATTTCTTAAGCCATTAAACCATGTTAAATATCCTATAAATAAAATCCAACCTAAAGATATAGTAAAATATATTTTTTGATTTTTTGTTTTCTCGGAATTTAAGAAATTTAATATTGAACCTTTTAAACTATCTAAATTCATTTTAAATTAACAGTTTTCTTTTTTAATTCTGCCATCTCCCCACAAAGTTATCTTACAACTTCCTCCATCTTCTTTTGCGATAGCTTTATAATCACTCGCCGAGTCATCTGCTACACACATATAGTATCCAGATGTAGGTTGCTTGGCATTTTCGTCATAAATTGTCTTTGCTCCTCCAAGAAGATCGTCTTCAATGGTTTGTGAAGATGCTTTATTTGGATTGCATTGTTGTGAAGAGTGAGTTGTGAAATATATATCGTTTTCCGAATAATACTCAGATTGTCCTAATGCAATTTGTCTTAAAATATTTTCTGCAGATTTTCTCTTTGTTGAGGATACATATCCACTATAAGCAGAAATTCCAATTGCAGCAATTATACCAAGTATCGCAACAACAACTAAAAGTTCAATTAAAGTAAAACCTGAATAATTAGCAGTTTTGAATTTTTTTTTCAAAATCAAATTTAATGCTTTAGAGTATTTTTATTCTACTGCAATATCAGTCTCAACTCTATTGTCTGCTGAGTTACATGCCGTAGCAAAACAAACCTTAACAGTAACTTTACTGTTAGAATTGTCACCAATAACTCTTACATAACCTACATCACTATCTGCAGTATTATTTCCCGAGTCTGTAACTGCTGCATTTCCTGTTGAGTATGGATTTTTAAAGTCAGCAAGTGCTTTCTTTGCTGCAGTTGCTGTTTTCGTAGCATTATTACCACTACATGTTAGTTCTTTATTCATAGCATCAGACTCACCTAAATTACATTTCTGTAATTCGGCTGCAATGTATTTTGAAACAGCAGAATGATTTGATTTAGCGGCTTGTTTTTTTGCACCTGATGTATAACCTGAGTAAGCAACCACTCCTACGGCTGCAAGAATTCCTATAATGGCTACTACAACTAGTAGCTCGATAAGTGTGAAACCTTTATTATTTTTTTTCATAAGTATGTATCCTATTTGTAATAAAAATATGTATATACACATAAATTATATCTTTTAAAAGGCAATATCTATAGTCTAAAAGTATTCAAATTGGGTCATTTTTGTTGATTTAACATCGAAATCTAATAAATATTAATAATAATGTCATATAAAGTTACTGAGGAAGGCAACATATCAATAGTTCACCTCGATGGAGAAATTGATATGGACGTAACAGAAAAAGCTAAAGAAATTATTATGCCTCTCATAGAGGCTAAAAAGGAAGTTCACTTGAACTTAAAAGAAGTTCAATACATGGACTCCTCTGGAATATCAGTTTTAATTGAAAGTCATCAAAAAGCATCAGAACTTGGTACAAAGGTTATTCTAAAAGATATAAGTAAGTCAGTTTTGAAAGTAATTATGATGGCAAAACTAGAACAAATACTAAATCTCGGCTAATAAATGAATACTTCAGCAGCAATTTCAGAACAAAGAGATTTTGCTGTAAACTCTGGAAGTCTTAAAGATGTTAGGTCTTTTTCAAGACAAGTATTTGAGAAAGTAAATATAGATCAAGATCTAAAAGATGAATTAGTTTTAGCTATTGCTGAAGCTGCACAAAATATTGTTAAACATGCTTATAAAGGTGAAGAAACTGATGATAAAATGGAAATCAAAATTTCGTTAAAAAATGGTGAGTTAGAAATAGGCTTTTTTGACAAAGGTAGACCTGTGGATCAAGGTAATGTTAGACATAGAAAAATTGATGATATTAAGCCAGGTGGATTAGGAACTTTTTTTATACAACAAATTATGGATGCTGTTGTTTTTAAAGAAGGTGAAAAACCTTGGATTAACCATTTAATACTTACAAAAAAAATTAATTATTAACCGCCGATAATAGCACCAACGTTAAAGATTGGTGAGTACATTGCTATCATTAAACCACCTATCATTGTACCCATGAATACAATCATTATAGGTTCTATAAGACTAGACATATTATCTACTGCAGTATCAAATTCTTCTTCATAATAAGAAGACACTGAAGTAAACATTTCGTCTAAATTTCCTGTTTGTTCACCTACAGAAATTAGCTGACTAAACGTTGGAGGAAATACAGGTTCTTTTAAAAAAAGCTTAGTTAGTGTATCTCCTGAGAAAACTCCTTTTTTTACATTTTCAAGCGCTTGAGTTACAACATCGTTATTACTTACCGACTTTGCAATTTCAATACTTTCAAGTAAATTTACACCTGCCGCACTAAGATTTCCCATAATCAACGATATTCTTGCAATTAATGACTTTAATATCATGTCTCCAAAAACTGGCATTTTAAGAACTCTTTGATGCCATTTATATCTAACAGCAGGGATTTTGGTTGTAGTATATTTAAATATTATAAAAATAATTAATAATATTATCCCAAGTGTTAGTCCGCCAGTGCCTCTCATAAAATTACTAGCTGTCATGATTACAGCTGTCGGTGTTGGTAATGCAACACCCATACCATCATACATTTTAGCAAAGACAGGTACTACTTTTATAAGCATGAATACCATTACAATTATTGCAACTGAGAACATAACTACTGGATAAGTTAATGCGCTTTTAATTTTCTTCTTAACTTTTTCTCTTTTTTCTAATGAATCGACCAATTTAAGTAGAAAAGTGTCCAGCTTACCACTAGCCTCTCCTGCTTTTATAAGATTTATGTAAACATTATCAAATATCTTAGGATATTTTTCAAAGCATTTTGAAAGAGTTATACCTCCTTCAAGACTTTTTCTAACATCCTCTATAATCTCTTTCATGGTAGGATGCTCTATTTGATCTCTTAACATTTGTAGTACGTTAAGAATTGGCAAACCAGCTTTAACCATCGTTGCAAATTGTTTTGAAAAAATCATTACGTCTTCAGGCTTTACTTTCTTCTTTCCAAAAGAAAATCCTCCACCTTTCTTTTTTTCTTTTTCAGCTTTTTTCTTTTTAACTTTAATTAGGTTTGTGATTATAACTTTTTGCTCTTTAAGCTTAAATGAAGCCTCTTCTTGATTGATAGCTTCAATTTCTCCTTCTATATATTTACCTGCTGATATGCCTTTGTATGAAAAAGTTTCGGAAGACATATTTATTCTGCTGAAAGAACTCTATCAAACTCTCTAAAATTCAAGTCTCCGGTAAGTATCAACTCTCTTCCCATATCTTGCATGGTTCTAAAACCTTCATTAGTTGCAATTTCTTTTAATTCTGGAGTTGTTGCTTGTCTTAAGATTGCTTCTTTAATTGGTTTAGTAACGTTTAAGATTTCATATATACCCATTCTACCTTTGTATCCACTATCTTTGCATTTAGGACATCCCTTTCCTCTTTGTACTTTAGCCCTTGAAGCTTGTTCAACAGTAAAACCGAATTCCGCCAGAGCTTTAGGGGTAATATCTGGATCTGGCTCCCTACATTCAGGACAAGTTTTTCTTGCTAGCCTTTGAGCAAGAACTAAGGTTACAGCAGCACTGATCAAGTAGTCTGGTGTACCCATATTCTGTAATCTTGTAATGGTACTTGGTGCATCGTTTGTGTGCAATGTACTAAAGACTAAGTGTCCTGTTAGAGCAGCTTTTAATCCTATATCTACTGTTTCTTTATCTCTCATCTCCCCAACTAATATAATTTCTGGGTCTTGCCTCAGAAAAGATCGAAGAGTTCTTGCAAAGTCTAATCCAATATCATCTTTAATTTGAACTTGACCCACTCCATCTAACTCATATTCAACCGGATCTTCGGCAGTTAAAATATTTATGTTTGGCTTCGAGACTTCTTTTAAAATACTATAAAGTGTTGTTGTTTTACCAGAACCAGTTGGTCCAGTAACAAGAACCAATCCTTGAGTTCCATGTATTGCCTTTCTCAAATTTTTTAAATCTGTTTCTTCAAAATTTAATTGTTCTAAACTAATATCTCCTGCATCCTTATTAAGGACCCTCATTACTATTCTTTCATTTGTAGCTGTAGGTAAAATTGAAAGACGAAGATCTACAACCTTTCCATCTATTTTGAATGGAATTGCACCGTCTTGAGGCAGACGTCTTTCAGCAATATCCAATTTTCCCATTATTTTAAATCTTGTTACTACCGCTCCATAATTTGAATGGAGAAATTTAGCAAAATGTTCTTGTGCTGTAAGTATACCATCTAATCTATATCTTACTCTTGAAGAAAATCTGAATGGTTCAATGTGTATATCTGAAACACCAGATTTTATTGCTTCTGCGACGACTGCTGTACTAAATTTAATAACATCCGACTCATTTTCAATTGCTTCAATATCTTCTTCTGGCTTTTCATCCAAAACTTCTGCATTTTCATCAACTTCATAATCAAAAGTTTTGGTTTTTTCAGTATTTGCTTTCTGGATTGATTGAATTGTTGTCTCTCCATTTTCCAGTAATTTATCAACATAACTTGAAATATCAGAGATTTTAGCAGCGTGTAATTCAATATCTTTTTTGGTAATTGTTTTTAAATTTCTCATTAAGCTCAACTTTGAGCTATCGGGTATTGCGATATGAAGAATACTACCTTCTACTTTAAAAGGAGCTATAAAATTCATGTTAATATAGTTTGAAGGAAGTATAGATCTAACTTCATCTGTTATTTCAACTGAGCTTAAATCAACTACATCTAATGATTGTTCATTGACTAAAAGATCTAAAATTTTTTGCTCATCTGTTAAATTTAATTCAAACACTGCTTCAATTTGAGATTTTTCACCTTCTGAAGATGCTTTTTTGATATCTACTAAATCTTTTCCTGAAATAATATCCTGATCTATCAGAATATTAATTAAATTAATTTCACTTTCTCTACTAATCTTCAACATTATAAAATTCTCGGTGCTATAAATATAAGCAATTCTTCTAAATTGTCTTCCTTCTTTTTATATTTTAAAAGATTACCAATTACAGGAACATTTCCAAGACCTGGAACTTGTTCTTGTGCATTTGTCACATTATTTGACTTAATTCCACCAATCACAACTATATCGCCGTCAGCAACTAAGAGTTTAGTAGTGATTTCCATTTTAGTTATTGGGGGTTCTGCTTGAGATGTGTCTGCGTCGTCATTATTAACTTGAATATCCAAAAGCACGTTACCATCCCCTATTATACTTGGAGTAACTTGGAGTTTAAGTGCAGCTTCTTTAAATGATGTAGATGTTGTTCCATCAGATGTTGTCTCATATGGAATTTCTTTTCCTTGAGTTACTGAAGCTGGTTGATTGTTAATAGTAAATACTTTTGGATTTGAAATAGTCTCTACAATTCCAGTTTTCTCTAACGCTGTAATTTCAGCTTTTAAAACTGCTGATCCAGTTTTCTTTAACACACCTATTCCACTTGTCGCCCCAATAGCTGGTAAATTTGTTAATTGATCTTTTGCAGTTTGTACAAGGGCTGCTGAAGTATCGTCTAAAGTACCAGCAGAACTTGTGGTTCCAACTACACCACCAATTTGCTCTCCTTGTCTCAAATAATATCCGCCCAATCTTGTACCAAGTTGTCTTTCAAATTCTGATGTAGCTTTTACAACGAATGCTTCTATTAAAACTTGTTCTGTCTTTATATCTATTTCAGTTAGAACTTTGTCTACAGTGTCTAAGTCTCTTTCTTTTCCTCTAACAATTATAGATCTAGTTGCTGTTTCTTCTGTAATTTTAATTGGTGAAGTAGTTGTATCTCCAGTTGAAGACTTAAATAATTCCTCAATAGTACCTTTGGCTAACTCTGGTGAAATATAATATAATCTAAATATCTCAGAAATAATTGGTTCCACGCTATCTTCGAGTTCAACTTTACTTTTAACAGCTTGTGCTCTTTCCGATTTATAAGTTTCTTGAGCTGTTAAAGTTTCAGGAGAGTGAATTCTAATCAGATTGCTGTTTACGTCTATATCTGATGCGTAATTTTTCATGTCCAACAAAGCTTGAAAAGCTTTATCCCATGGCACATCTATAAGTTCTGCAGTAATTGCTCCTGCAACCTCATCTCCAACTAAGACGTTAATTTCGCCTATTTTACCCATTAATTTCATAGTCTCTTTAAAATCTAGATTTTTAAACTTTAGTGTTACTCTTTGTTTTAATAAGGGATAATCCTCAGAGATTAATAAATAGTTTCTTTGAGTTTCAGACGTTATCTTTCTTCTTTTTTTAAGCTTAACTGCATCACCTTCAACAGGTTTTGGTCCCATTTCTAAAGTTTTTGCTATTTCAGCTTGTCCAGTTGCTTTTATGTCATTTTTTATTAAAGGTGTGTTGTGTTTGAATGGTTTATTATATTTTTTATTAAATTTTGAGTTTGGTCCACAACTATTTAAGATAAATGCTAATATTAAAAGAAAAGCTAAATTATAATATTTTCTAATACTCATCTGCCTCTCTTATTTGATTGTTGAAATCAATAATCATATAAGACTTATCATCTTTCTGAAAAATAGCTTCAGTAAGTCTTAGGTCTATCAGTTTTATTTTTCCCAAATATTGCCCTAGAGTAATAGTCATTACATCTCCTGATGCATTAGTAAGACTTATGTAACTTGCATCTGTTCCAGAAATTAAACCAGACAGTTTGAAATTGTATAAACTCATTTCATCACGTTCTTCTCCATTGGCCAAATTCATTGATGAGTTGGTACCCTCATTACCTGCAAATGGGTCATTTAATGGAACGTCTTCTTCCTGCTCAACTTCATTATTGTTCTCAATACTTTGGGTAATTTCTTTTGCTTTTTCAATAAGCTCTGTATTTGTATTATGACTGTCAGCTAAGGAAAAATTCGATAGGAACAATAATAAAATTGTTATCAGTAATGTTCTAAAAAAATTCATCAGGTATACCTACAATGGTTAACTCTCCTTTAGCTATTATCGCTCCAGTTGTATCATTTTGTACTATACTTATAGTCTCTTTGTCAAAATTTAACATTTTTTGAGATTTTGCAATCGATCTTTTAAATTTTATATAACCCAAAAAGTTACCTTTTATCTCATATTCCACTGGTATTTGATAGTAAGATATATCTCTCTTTTTTAATAGCTCTTCTGCTTGTTCCGCTACACCTTTTTTAAGAACGGGTTTTGGTTTTTTCTTTTCAATTTTAGATATAATTAAACCGTTCACAGCAGCAAACTTACTTAAACTCTGATAAAGACCTTCAACTTCAGCTTTAGAATGAAACAATGTTGAACTTTTTTTAAATTGCGGTTTTAATTTTTTTAGTCTCTTTTTGTTAGAGATAATTTCAGTTTGAAATTGTATTATTTCATCTTCTTTTAAAACTTTGTCATCATATTGAGCTTTTTTTTCTTTAACAATAGGATTTAATATTACGTAATATCCAATCAAGAAAATTACTACTGCAAAAAATCCAGCACCAAATTTTATTACTGTTTTTTTATCTACAGTTTTTAACTTGGCAGAAATGTCACTAAGATTTATATTTTTTAGGTCAATATTTTTTAAATCCATTATGCGCTCTCCAATATACATGCAATTTTAAAACCTTTCATTGAAGGTGCTCCAGCTGTTTGACTTTCTGGAACAGTCATAGTTGCTAGTTGTGCTTGTGCAATTAATTTTTTGTTATTTAAATTACTTATTAATTTGAGAATATCTTGATCACTTGACGCTGTTCCCTCAATTATGATTTGATTAGTGCCATTATATTCAATTGAGTTAAATTTCACTCGCTTTGGTACTGCTGATGCTATCTGAGCAAGGGCTCTAAAACTTATTTTTTTGTTAGATTTTATCGCTTTACTAATTTTTAATGATTTTAAAATTACACTAACTTCTTTTTGTAATTTATTTTTTTCTAAAGTTCTTAATTCGTGAGTTTGTACTACATCGTCATAACCTGTGAGCTTTTCATTTAACGAATTAATTTGCCAAAAGGATAATCCAAATAAAACTATATATATTATTGAAATAACACCAATTGCTCCCTTAAATGCAAAATTAGAAAAAACTTTTGCCTTTTTTTGAGCAATCATACTATCTCTATTTGGAAGAAGGTTAATGTTTTTAACTGCAGTTACAAATTTATAATAACCAAATACATCAAGTTTTCTAAATGCTAAACCAATAACTGTAGAAAGATATGATCTATTATTTAATTTAACACTTTCTTCTAGTTGTGCAGGGACTTTTATTTCCTTTATGGGATCAAGTAAATTAAATCCTGTATTTGCTAAATTTTTTCTAAATGTACCAAGATATGTTTCAACGTTTTCTAAATTTGAAACAACTTTAAGATTTCTTATTCGTTTTTCGTATTTAGTTTCAAAATCTTGGACAGCTTGTTTGACCTGTGTTACATATCTTCTGACCAACGCATCCATTTCTTCTTGGTTATCAGAATTTTGTAGAGTTGTTCTGTCTTGCGATCTAATAAAAATGTCTGTTATGATTGGATTGTTATCGTATAAAATCATTACATAATTTTCATCTAAACCAAATTCTAAAACTGCAGTTAAATTTGCATCTTCAATTGATCCTGCGAGTTGATTTATTTGGTCGACTGCTGACTTCAATGCAAAGCATTTAACGTCTATAATTACAGCATTTAATCCACCTTTTTTTATTATTGCCGTATAACTATTGATATCTGATAATTTTGAAGCAACGAATAATATATCCATTGTATTTGCAGTCTTATCCCTGTTTATTACTTGATGAAAAATTGAATAATCATTTAAATTATCAGTCAATTGAACAAGGTTTTCCCATAATGAATCTGTATCAATGGCTTTACTTAATTCTTCGTCAGTCATCAAAGGTGCTGTAACAACTCTAATGATTGCACTTGTTACTGGAATTGCTATTGCTGCATTAG
The DNA here is from genome assembly GCA_902515965.1 of uncultured Pelagibacteraceae bacterium. Lineage (GTDB taxonomy): Bacteria > Pseudomonadota > Alphaproteobacteria > Pelagibacterales > Pelagibacteraceae > Pelagibacter. Next base: position 11,450 of record CABXWS010000009.1, on the reverse strand, counting down.
TTGTTGTTATCTTTGACTTGAGTAATGCAATTTTTAATTCATCTCCAAATTTATCTTGATTATCTAAAACTGTTGCATTTTTATCTAGACCTTCAATAGGATGAATAAAAAATTTTTCTAAAACCCATTTATTTGCTTTGTCTGTTGTTAATTGAGCTAATCTTATTTCTGTAGGAGATAGCTCAACACCAACAATTTCTTCACCCTGAACTGCAGATTTACCAATTCTATTTTTAAAAAATTTACCAAAAAAACCTTCTTTTTTCTTTTTTTCCTCTTTTTGCGGAGTGGGTGCTCCTGCATCTTGCTTTGGTTTTTTCTTAAATAAATTTGCAAAAGGATTTTTCATATTTTTATTCTGGCTCTTTATATAAGTATTATTATTTATTCATATTAAATCAACTAATACTCGAACTTTCAAGCAAAGTGTCAAATTGGTTATTTTTTAAATTATTTAATGGTAAATTGATATCAATATGTAGTACTAAAGTATAAAACTTAATTTATGTTTGAAAAACTCGAAGAATTAGCAAAAAATAATAAAAAGATTTCTGATTTTCATATTAGAACTGGTTCGCCGCTTGCCTACAGACAAACTGGAGAAATCGTTAAAGTTCCAGATACAAATATAACTGCTCAAGATTTAAAAGATCTCATTTCAATGAATTGTAATGAAGAGGAGGCTCAAAGATTTGATAAAACACACGAACTCGACTCAGCAGTTATGCTAAGTGGATTAAGATTTAGAGCAAACTTTTACAAAACAATAACAGGACCAGCTGCAGTTTTAAGAAGAGTTGAAAGCAAGATACCTGATATGGATCAATTTAGCTTGCCTCAAGCACTTTATGATATTGTTGATTTTCATAAAGGACTGGTATTAGTCACAGGACCAACTGGGTCCGGAAAATCTACAACCTTAGCTGCCATTGTAAATGAAATAAATAAAACTCGCACATCCAATATAATTACAGTAGAGGACCCTGTAGAATTTATTCATAAAGATAATAAAAGTATTGTCTCTCACAGAGAGGTTGGAAAACAAACTCAATCATTTGCGGCTGCATTAAAAGCAGCATTAAGAGAAGATCCAGATGTAATATTAGTTGGTGAAATGAGAGACTTAGAAACAATTAGTTTAGCGTTAACTGCTGCTGAAACAGGTCATTTAGTTTTTGGAACTTTGCATACAAGTGGAGCACCAAGCACTATAAATAGAATAATCGATGTGTTTCCGCCAGAACAACAGGAACAAATTAGAGCTCAAATATCGACATCACTTAAAATGGTAGTTACACAAAGACTACTGAAAACTAGAGATGGTGCTGGACGAGTTGGAGCTTTTGAGATTATGAAGTGCACTCCACCAATTCAAAATTTAATTCGGGAAGCAAAAATCCACCAAATACCAAGTATTATGCAAACCGCTGTGCGTGATGGTATGATCACAATGGAAAAATCACTGGAGGAATTAGCAAAGTCAGGTAAAATAGATCCCGGTGCAGCAAGATCAGAACATTAAAGGTTTTACAATTTTAGAATTGCTAGTTGTTATTGCAATTGTAGCAGTAATATCTGCAGTGGCATATCCAAATTTTTCATCTTGGAAAAAAGAAAGAGATGTAAGAGCAGCTGCAGAAAAAGTAGCAAGCATGATCAAAGGAATTGCAACTCAAACTGAGAGAGGCAATTTAGCTTACAGTCAATTTATGGTTTTACCCGTACCAGGTGGGGTTCCAATTTTTATTACAAAAGGCATGGGGAGTACTAATTTTAAAAAAATTATTAATGAAGGAAATTCTCCTACATGTGCAGTTCGTCCATTTGGTTATTGGGATGATTTTGGCAAAGCGTCGAGAAATATCTCTGGAATTACTTTGAGAGAATATTATGAAATATTTTATCCTGGAGATGATGTAATTGGCAAATCAAATATAAGTGTTCACATAGCTTCACCTTCAGCAATTTGTTACGGACAAGGTGGTAGTTATTATAAGGCGATGGATGGATTTTCTAGATCAAAAAATCGAAACGTTATAATAGAGGGAGAGGCCACAATAAATTATATAATTATTTGTGATACAAAAGAAAATGGAAACATGTGTCCAAGTAACAATTTAAAAAAACCAGCATATTTAGTAAAATGGTCAAGATTTGGGAACGTAAGTAAATTTAAATGGAATGGTAGTGATTGGAATAGACAATAAAAAACAAAAGGGCTTAACATTGTTGGAGGCTTTAATATCAACAGTTATCGTTGGTATAGGCTTTATTGCGGTTTTTCAAATGGTTACATATTCAGTTCAATCAATTGATGTATCTGGAGAAAGAACAAAGACTAACTATTTAGTTTCAATGATAGCTGAAGATTTAATCGGGGATAAGTCTTCAAAAAAAGGTGCTGATAAATTATATGAACATCTGGCCAATAAAACAGATACAGGAAAATTTGCATGGCAAAATGATGATTGTAAAATTAAATCAGGCAATCCTTATAAAGGAACAGACATAGCAATTGATAATAAATTTGAAAAATGGGATTTCAGATTGTCTAAAGACAGAGTTAAATGCAGACCTAAAGCGAAGGGTTCAACAAAAACAAATGATATAAAATTATTAAAAGTTTACGAAATTTGTAAAAGAGGTGTGAAGGAGGATGGCAAAACAAGAGCTAACTGTGATTACAGAAATGAATATGTTTGGGACAAAACTTATATTGGAAGAATGGAAGTAAAAATGCCAACAAGTGGTGGCAAAAACAAATTTAAAAGTAAGTACTTATATTTTCAAATGAACTAATGAAAATCTTGAATAAACAAAGTGGTGTAACATTAATAGAGATTTTAATAGGTGTTGTCATTTCTATGATCATGATGGCTGCTATGTTTGTCTCTTATAATGCAGTGAATAGCAGTTATTCACAAGTAATAGATAGAGCAAAAATAAGTCAAACTGGAAGAGATGTTACAAGTATGCTGATAAGAGATATTAGATTAGCAGGCTTTAGGTATTTTGATGATGTTAGTCAAACTCCTTCAAATTATATTCCAATTAAAATAAATAAATCAGGTGGTAGTGGGTGTGACTCAATTGAATTGACCTATGGAGATAGAAAAAGAAAAAAGAATGTAAAACCCCCAGAATTTGAATATACGACTTATAAAGTAACTTATGAATGCAAACCTTCAAAAATTATAGACAAGAAAACTAAGAAAAAAATTAATGCTTTTGCAATTTATAAATCTAAAGCAAAATGGGACGGTACAAAATGGGTAGCTCCTTCACAGTCAACTGATGATTTAATTTATCAAAATGAACAAATTGTGGACCATGTTCAAGAATTAATTTTTATTCCAATTGATGAAAAAGGTAAAATTATAAATCCTGTTCCATCAACACTTAATGCAAGCAATAGTATTAAAGTAGTCGATGTGATGATTTCAATGAGATCACAAGGTGAATTCTTTAGGCAAGAAAAGAGTAGAGCCTTTAGATTGCTTGGACAGAAATCGAACAAAAGTTACAAAGATAAATATTTAAGAGAAGCATTGATTGTTTCGGCTCACACAAGAAATATGGGATTAGAATAATGAAAAAAACTGAAAAAGGTTTTGCAATGGTTTTGGCTCTAGTTCTTTTGCTAGCCATGTCATTGATGGGCGGCGCACTTATTTTAATTTCATCAAGTGATCATCAAAGTAATAATAACAGTGACCAATACCAACAAACTTTTTATGCAGCTGAAATGGCATTGCTAGCTGGTGAACAATATGTTTTAAACGAAAAAATGGGTCCTTGGGATAATAGAACACTAGCAAGGGATGCAACTAAGAAAAACTTACCTTCTGAGAATACAACAAAATTTACTGGAACAATGTTCCCACAAAATTATGCGGCTAATGCGAGTTATAAATTTAGCAATACGAGAAATAGGAAATTTATTAATACCGGAAACACATGTTTTAATAGTTATAGAGACATAATCAGAGATGATTTTTATGTAGTTAAAAATAATACAACAAATAAAGATGTAGCTTATAGCTATAACCTTGGTGTGATGCTCGAAAATACTTTCAAATATAAAGGTGAAAAGTTTGAAAAAGATGAGGCCGTTAGAATGAAAAATTACTATTACGAATATTTCATAGAAAGAATTGGTCCTGCAAGTATGAAGGGTACAGGGTCAAGTATAAAATCAGGTGCAACAGATGCTTCAAAAAGTGGCTTGGCTTATAGGGTTTATGGTTGTGGGATATATGGTCCAGAAAAAGAAAAAGACAGAATGATTGTTTCTTTAGAAAGTGTGGTAGTTTTACCTAAAAATTAATGTTTTGTTAGATAATTAAATATGAATAAATATAAAGTATAATAAATATTGTATATGAAAAATATCTTAATAACTCTAACTTTTATAGTGCTTTGCTTTAATGCAAATGCAGCATGTAAATTTGATTTAGAATTTGGTGAAGACGCTTCAAAAGTTGAAAATAGATATGGTCTTCCTATGCCAATGCAATCTGAAAAATTGAGCAATCTTATTGGAATTGCTGATGAAGTTTGCCCAAATCAAAGACTTAAAGATGTGGCAATAGATTATAGATTTATAAATAATAAACTGGCGGCTATCAATTTAGTCACTCTTAATTCAGATGATGATAATAAAAAGTCCGACAAAATTACTTTAATGAAATATGCAAAAAGAAATTATGGCGACTTTGATACTGGACAAAACCCAACTGCATATGTTGGATTTGAAGTATTTGAAAAAGGAGATAAATTTATAGTTTATCAAAGAGTTGTTGATGGAGATTTTATAAATGAACAGCTTTATATCTCAACTGTAGAATTTGATAAATTGCTAGGTGAAGTTTATGCTGAACTAGAAGAAGCGATGGGAGAAAGCGAAAATAAAAACTAATGAGATTAAAGTTTGCATTAACTAGTCTAATTTTATTTATTACATTTAGTTTCACAAACTTATACGCAAAACTCCTGCCTCCAGGAACAGGAACACAGGCAGATGTACCATCTAACCTTTTAATATTGCTTGATAAATCTGGGAGTATGGGTTGGAGAATGCAAAATGCACAATCACTACAAAATATGTATGATGGTGTTACAGACAGTTCTGGAAATATTTATATCACTCAATATTCAACATATGGAGTTCGTAAAATTAATTACAGCGATGGTAAAACAGATACATCTTGGGGTTCAAGTGGTGTTGTTGGACGAAGTGGGTCCTGTAGAGTTTATTATCCATACAGTGCAGCCGTTCACAATGGAATAATGTATGTTCCAAGTTACTACGATCGTAAAGTTAGAATGTTTAGGTTATCGGATGGTGCGTGTCTTGGAAGTATTAATACAGGATACTATCCAAGAGAGGTGACTGTTTATGATAATCACTTGTTCGTTTCAAACTATAGTGGTCTTTTGTCAAGAAATTTAAATACAGGAAGAACAAACTATTGTAGCCAAGGAAGAAGAAATGAATACAGGTATACTTATGCAATGGCAGGTTCAAATGGAAGATTATACAGTCATTATGGTAGAAGAATTTACAGAGCAAATTTGGCTACACAAAATGGAACTTTATGTCCTACATCTGGATTTGGAAATTTTTACGATGGCAGCACAGGTTATGCTTACGATATAGAGTCGGATCCAAATACAAATGATGTTCTCTATATTATGGATAGAAATTCAAATAACGTAAAAAAAGTAACAATGAATAGTGGAGGAACCAGTTACACTCAAAATTGGAAAAGGGGGGTATACCGATATAATGGTGTTTCTTCTGGTTCTAATATTTACTTTTATTATCCATGGGGCTTACATTACGACACTACAAACGACAGAATAGTTACTTTTGGATACAACGCAAAAAAACTTCAGTTTTTTGAGGAAAATGATGGCTCATTTATAAAAGCAATAGGTGGAGCAGCAGCAACGACTAGAATGGCAGCGGCACATAAGGCAATAAAAGCAATTGTAACAGACTCGAACTTAACTTCTGGAGTTAACTTTGGTTTTGGTTATTGGTCAAGTAGTTGGTCGTCGAGAGCTTGGCCTCCAGGATTTAGTTCATGGAGTGGAGATATAACTACAGGAAAAGCAACACCTTGTGATACTCAAAACTGCTTAAAAGTTAGAGTGCATAAAAATGGAGCCGCGCAAATAAATAAAATTATTTCATCTGTGAATGCAAGAGGTGGAACAGATGCTTATACATTCATGAAAATTGCTCAAGATTATTATCTACATGGAAGTTTAAGTCCTGTTGACAAAAACTCTCCTTGTCAGAAAAGCTATGTATTAGTTATTGGTGATGGAGATTGGTACAATGGAAGCAAGGCGGAAGCAATGGCGAAAAATTTGTACAACAACTACAAAATTCCAACTTTCGTTGTTGCCTTTGGTACTGGTATTTCAAATTCAGGAATAGCAAGGTTCAATCGATTAGCAGTTGCTGGTGGTACAACTAGAGCAATTGTTGCACCTACAGCTGAGTCGTTAAAAACACAACTTGCGGCAGCTGTTTCTCAAATTCTAGCAGCCAAGTTATCATTTACTGCTCCTGCAATTACAGCAACATTAAACGAAGATGGTTCTTTATATCAAGCTCAATTCGATTATGCTCAAAACAAAGAGTGGACTGGAACAATCAAAAGAACAAAGATTGATAAGAAAGGTAACTTAGATACTAAAGACAAAGATAATTGGAGTGCTATTGATGTGTTGCCACCACCAAGTAAAAGAAAGATTTGGAGCGCTATACCAGGTACAGACTATTCTTCTAATTATAACAACTGGGTAGATAGTAACGCTTCAGCGATAGAAAGTATTTTAACTCTTAAAGGTTTTGGAATTTCCGATTATCACAGAACATCTAATAATGCTGATGGTTCAACTAATAACAAAAGATGTGCTAATTCAAGTGGTGTTGCTGATGGAACGGACGATGATCTTAAAGGATTGATTAACTTTATTAGAGGAACAGATTATTTTGATTATGACGCTGACTGTAACATTACAGAAACTAGAGCTAAACCAATGGGAGATGTATATCACTCTCAGTTGGTAGTTATTGGGCCTCCTTCTGCAGAAACAGCATTTAGAAGTACAAATGAAGAAGCGTATTGGAGATCAACTAAAGGTTATGCTAGTTGGGCAGATAGTCAAAAATTAAGAAGTCCTGTAATTTATGCAGGATCAAATAGCGGAGTTCTTCATGCATTAGATGCAAAATCTGGAGCTGAGCTTTGGGGTTTTGTTCCTCCATTTGTGGCTTCTAGGTTACCGACATTAATGAATACAAATTTAAATATGGTAAATCCAAATAAAGGTGGAAGTAATGCAATTTACGGAGTTGATGGATCACCAGCTCAACATGATATATTTTTCCATAGCCCGCATGACTCTTCAGCTGCTTGGCACACAGTATTGGTTGTTCCATATGGAAGAGGAGGAAGTGGTTTTTCAGTTCTGGATGTAACAGATCCTGCAAAACCTGAGCATTTAGTCTCCATATACAACGATATGGTTAATAATAAAGTTTATAGAATGGATTATGATAACAATGTCTCTGTTTATAGCTACATTGGAACATCTTACGCTTTATCAGAATTAAACGAGGCAATTGAAGTTGGAAATGTATATGCTCCAGACAAAGGTAACGAGCAAGCAGCAAAACAAAAGTGTGATGATAGCAAAACTACTTATTGTTATAAGAGTAAAAAATGGACACTTCCTGTTGCTGGATTGAAGAAAACAGACATAAGTGTCTTAGAAGACGGTACAGACATAACAAGTTCAATAACAATATCTTATGATGCAAATGGAGATACAGTTTTAAACTTCAATAAAGAAATGCAATTTGATGCTGATGAGACAACAGGTAATAAATTGAATTCACCAATAGGGATCAATATTAAACAAGGTGCTGTTGGAACTGGTGTTACTTCTGATCCTGAATGGGATTACAGTGCTCTTGGAGAGACATGGTCTGATCCAAGAATAGTAAGAATTCCGAATTCTGGTGCAGGAGATATTAATAGATCTGATGACAAAGTAGTTGCAGTAATGGGTGGAGGTTTTGGTGCTCAGTTCTCAGGAGCTGGAAGCAATGTTATGATAGTTGATCTAGAAAGTAAGGATAAATTTGGTCAACTAGTTAAAGTTATACAAATTGAGGATACAGTTGAAAGTGATATTGATAATTCAGTTCCAGCATCATTAACTCTAATAACTCCTGACCTTGCAAAAGGTGCGGACTATGCAGGAGCACTTGTTTATATTTCTGATCTTGAAGGTAAAATAAGTAAATTGAATTTGACAAATATGAGTACAGATCCTCAAAAGGTTCCAATAAAAATGTATGACTTGACAACGTTATTTAAAGCTGGATCAAGCAAAACAAATGGTCGTTACATGTATAAGTCATTAGACGCTACTATAGGAAAAACAACAAACCATTTATGGCTATTCGCGGGAACTGGTGATGCTCAAAGATTAAATGACAGAACCAAAGGTACAAGTAATTTGATGATTGGAATTAAAGATCCTGATTATCCTTTTTATAAGTCTGTTGCAGTACCAAAAAAGGCTGATGATATTACAAAATGCCAAAATACAACTAATGATAAGAGCGGAACAACTTGTAGAGTAAAAGATAGGGATAGAGGTTGGTATGTATCTCTAAAAGATTTTGCAAAAGTGAGTGCCCAACCAAAAGTTAACAATGGAATGGTATATTTCCCCGTATACAGACCATCAAAATCAGCAAATAAATGTGACTTAGGTGATGCACTTATATGTGTAACAGATGATGAGTGTGGAACTCACGACTCTTTCATAGGTTTAGAGTCTAAAAGAACAGAGCAAAAAGGCACTTTATGCAGATTTGTGGGTAAAGGAGTTTTATCAGAAATAGTTCTTTTTGCTGGAAAACTATTTGCGAATATTTCAGGTAAATCTTTAGGAGCAGTAACAGATCTAGTAACTTTAGATGCGGCAACAGGTGAAGTAAATTCTACTAGAAAATCTTGGAGAGAAAACTAAGATTTAACATTCTCAATTAAACTAACAATATGAGTATATTTAGGCTAATTTTTACGATTTTTGTTATACTTTATGGTTTAACCACAACTTCAATTGCAAATATATTTAGCAATTATTCAGAGTTGTCAGAGTGCATTGATAACCACAGCTCATATCAGATTTTTAAAAATAACTTAAAAAACTGTTATCAAAAAAAAAATATAGATGTTAGCAATGAAATGCTTAACAAGATCCAAAATAAATCAAGTATTATTGATGATATAATTAAAATTGATTATGACGTTGTTAAAAAAGAGAACGAAATATCTTTAAGGAATTTTTTTTCATCAAAAAAACCTGAAACAAAAAAAGATTTGTTAACCAATAGGAACATCAAAAATTTAAAAAGGCATATTAAGAAATATCCAGAGGACATATATGGTATTACTGAAGATATTAATAAACTGACCTATGATAAAAAATATATCTCTTCATTTAAACGATCTGAAATATTATTAAATGTTTATAATTCATTTGATATAAATATATTTAGACCTAAACCAAAACTAGATTTAACTAAACAATCATTTCCCACTGCCGCTGGAACATCTGGAATTGGAGTTCTTGGAGCTATTGGAGCCATTGGATTAGCTGGAGCTGGTGGTGGTGGCGGAGGTGGAGGTAGCTCTTCATCAACCCCTGCAACAATATCATATGCTGTTTCATCACAAAATGTTCATGAATGTGGGACGTCAATAACAATAACTGCAAGCTTAACAAAAGCACATAGTTCAAATGTAACTATATCTTACAGTACAAGTGGAACAGCAACTAGTGGTGTCGACTATAATTTATCCTCATCTAGTTCAACAATTGTATCTGGGGGAACATCAGCTTCTATCACTATGTCACCAGTTAATGATACAACAAATGAAACATCGGAAACAGTAATTATTAGTGCTAGTGCTACGGGTGTAAGCTCAACTGGTAATACAAGTACAACTGTAACAATTCATGATTATGTATTAGCATGTAACTCAACTGCTTATTCGGAAGATACTAGTGTACAAAATACAATTAAAAATAGATCGGCATGGACAACAGTCGATCAGTCAGGAAATAGTCTTCATCCTTATGAGCTAGTTAATCTACATAAGGCGCATTCGTTTAAAGACAGCAATAATCAATATCTAACAGGTGAAGGTGAAACAATTTATATTGTTGATGATAAAATAAATAAAGATCATGCATCTTTTAATAATAAAACATTTACAGAGATTGATGTTACTTCACCATCAAATAACACTTATGATCATGGTACGCATGTTGCTAGTATTGCGGCAGGTGATATTAATGGAACTACTCACGGTGTAGCCCCAGATGCTGATATTGTATTCTCAAGTTTTTCATCAGGTTCTGGATCAAATTGGGCAGGAGATTTAGATAATGCAAGAACAAATCATTCTCCAATAGCAGCTAACAATAGCTGGGGATGGAGTGATGGATGGAATGGTAGTAATTATACAAGCGCAGTAACAGTTACTGAAGTAGAGACAGCAGCGACAAATAATAGTGTAACAATAAGAACACAATTGGCCAATTATTTTGGCTCAGGGACAAACGTTTCAGACTACATAACTGCGTTAGATAACTTTCAAGACAATGGGGTTATTGTTTTTGCAAGTAGTAACTACGTTAATGACACTGATGTTAGTTTTATGGGAGGACTGCCGTATTTTATAGACGGTACTAAAGATACTGTAGATTTATCAGACGCGTGGTTATCAGTTATGTATGCTGAGTTTACTGGATCATCTCTTTCGGGTGTGTCTACCTCAGATTTTAATAGATTGGGAAATCCTTGTGGTAATGCAAAAGAATGGTGCTTAGTTGTTGATGATGCACAAATTGCTGCAGCAGGATACGTTGATGTTAATGGTACTAGCCAATATTCAACTTTAAGCGGTTCTTCAATGGGAGCTCCTCAGGTTTCAGGGATGATAGCACTATTAGGACAAGCTTTTCCAAATCACACTCCAGAACAATTAACAGATAGACTTTTAGCATCGGCAAATAATTTATGGTTCACACCTTCTGGAAACACTACTTTCACAACTCATGGCGCATCAATTAAGCATGGTTACAATGATACTTGGGGACATGGTGTACCTGATCTTTACGCAGCCCTATCACCTATCACAACAGATAAAAATGCTCTTTCTTTTGGTGGTGGAGGCGGTGGAGGCGGTAGTGGTGGTGGTGGCGGAGGTAGCAGCATGATACCTTTCAAAGCAATCACAAAATATGCAGTTGGAAATACAAAGATTAAATCATCCTCATCTTTAGGTGACGCGATTTATAAGGGATTACAAAATAAAACTACTTATGCTTATGATGCGTTACATGGT
>CABXWS010000008.1 GCA_902515965.1 uncultured Pelagibacteraceae bacterium | reverse complement strand
AAATATGGCATTAAAAACATTCAAACCCTACACAAAGTCAACAAGAGGTACAATCTTAACAAGTAGAGAAGGTCTGTGGAAAGGTAAACCTTATAAACCATTAATAAGTGCAAATTATTCGTCGAGAGGACGAAATAACTATGGAAGAATTACTTCTAGAAATCATGGCGGTGGTCATAAACAAAAATATCGTCAGATAGATTTTCATAGAAAAAAAATTAATATGAAAGCTACAGTCGAAAGAATTGAATATGACCCAAATAGGTCCTGCCATATTATGCTTGTAAAGTTTGAAGATAATCAGATGTTTTATTATTTAGCTCCACAGAATATTAAAGTCGGTGATCAAATCCAAAATGGATCATCAGCTGAAATCAAAATAGGAAATTGTTTACCACTCCAAGATATTCCAGTTGGTATTGATATCCACAATGTTGAAATACAACCAGGTGCTGGTGGAAAGATTGCAAGATCGGCGGGCTCTTCTATTACCATTTCTGGAATAGATGGGAATTATTCTATATTAAAGCTGAATTCTGGTGAAGTAAGAAAAATAGACTCCAGATCTATGGCTACGATCGGTGTTTTATCTAACCCTGACCAAAAAAATATTAAAATTGGAAAAGCAGGTAGATCAAGATGGTTAGGTAGAAGACCACATACAAGAGGCGTAGTGAAAAACCCAGTAGATCATCCGCATGGTGGTGGAGAAGGTAAATCAGCAGGAGGAAGGCACCCTGTTTCACCTACGGGCCAATCAGCAAAAGGACTCAAAACAAGAGATAACAAAAGAACTGATAAATTTATAATAAGAAGAAGAAAGAAAAAGAGAGCATAGAATATGGCAAGATCTGTATGGAAAGGACCATTTGTTGAAGAAAGCCTTATAAAAAAGGTAGAGAAGATTAAAAATGATCCAAATAAAAGGCCAATAAAAACATGGTCAAGAAAATCAACAATTATACCCGATTTTGTTGGTTTTAGTTTTCTGATCTATAATGGTAAAAAATTTATACCAATTACAGTTTCTGAAGACATGGTTGGACATAAATTTGGAGAATTCGCACCTACAAGACAATTCTTTGGACACACTCCAGCTGATAAAAAAGCCAAAGTTGAAGGTGGAGCAAAAGGAGCTAGCAAGAAGTAAGAGATGAACAAGAAAAAAGATATAGATTTAAAACTAGTTAGATCGGTAAATAAAAATGTAAGATCTAGTGTAAGAAAATTGAAACCTATTTTAAAATCTATAGTAGGAAAAAAAGTAGATATTGCGATAAGGAATCTTTCATTTTCAGAAAAAAGAATTTCGAAGGATGTAAAAAAGACAATTTCATCAGCTATTGCAAATGCAGAAAATAATTTCCAATACGATATTGACAATTTAGTAATTAAAGAAGCTTATTGTGGAAAACAAGTTATTATGAAAAGATTTAGAGCTAGAGCTAAAGGTAGAGCTGCAGAAATAATAAAACCATACTCAAACTTAACAATAATTTTGAGCGAACAAACAAAACAAAAAGAGAAAGAACATGGGTCAAAAAGTTAATCCGGTTGGTTTAAGACTAGGTATAAATAGAGGTTGGGACTCTGTTTGGTATGCTAAAAAAAAAGAATTTGGTAATTATTTAATTGAAGACTTTAAAATTAGAGAATTTATAAAAAAGAATGTAATTAATTCAGGTGTATCTAAGGTTATGATCGAAAGATCTGCCAAAAAGTGTTTTGTAACTATTTACACTTCTAGGCCAGGATTTGTGATTGGAAAAAAAGGAAGTGATATTGAAAAAATCAAAGGTAAATTATCTAAATTAAGTGCAAACGAAATAGTTCTTAACATTAAAGAAGTAAAAAAACCTGAAACTAATTCGTATCTTGTCGCTGAAAATATTGCGCAACAACTAGTCAAGCGAGTTTCCTACAGAAGAGCTATGAAGAGAGCAATGCAGTCAGCGCTAAGATTAGGAGCTAAAGGAATTAAGGTGTCGTGCAGTGGAAGATTGGGTGGAAATGAAATAGCAAGAACAGAATGGTTGAGAGATGGAAGTATACCTTCGCACACATTAAGGGCTGATATTGACTATGCTGAGGCAGAGGCGTTGACAACTTACGGAATAATTGGAATCAAAGTATGGATTTATAAAGGTGAGATTTTTACTAGAGAATTTAGTCAAGAAAGGAATAAAAAATAATAATGTTACAGCCAACTAGAACAAAATTTAGAAAAGCTCATAAGGGCAGAATACATGGTAATGCATCAAGATGTAATATGATGAACTACGGAGCATTTGGACTTAAAGCTATTCAGCCAGAAAGAATTATTTCAAGACAAATAGAAGCTGCAAGAGTAGCATTAACTCGACATATGAAGAGACAAGGAAGAGTTTGGACAAGAATGTTCCCAAATATACCTGTTTCAAAAAAGCCAACAGAAGTAAGAATGGGAAAAGGAAAAGGATCTCCAGAATTTTGGGCATGTAGAGTAAAACCTGGGAGAATCTTATTTGAGGTTGATGGTGTCTCTGAAAATATAGCGAAAGAGGCTTTATATAAGGCTTCCGCAAAACTACCAATAAAATGCAAATTTATTAAGAGAATTTAAATGAAAAAAAGTGAAATTAAAAAATTGAGTAAGGATCAGGTTTTAAAAAACATTGAAAAATTAAAAAAAGATCTTTTTAATTTTAGATTTCAAAAAATTAATGGTCAAATAAAAAGTCCATCAAAAATTAATGAGACTAAAAAAAATATTGCAAGATTAAAAACTTTACTAGTAGGAAAAAATGCCTAAAAAAATATTAAATGGAATAGTAGTAAGTAATAAACCAAACAAAACAATAACAGTTTTGGTCGAAAGAAAGTATCAGCATCCAGTTTTAAAAAAAGTAATCAAGGCACGAAAAAAATACAGTGTTCACGATGCTGAAAATAAATTTAAAAATGGAGATAAAGTTTCTATAATTGAGTGCAAGCCATACTCAAAAACAAAAAAATTCGAGGTAGTTGGAGATAATAAATGATACAGGTTCAAACAGAATTATTTGTAGCAGATAATACGGGTGCAAAAAAAATTGAATGCATAAAAGTTCTTGGAGGATCGAAAAGACGCTATGCAAGTATAGGTGATACAATTGTTGTTGCTGTAAAAGAGGCAATACCAAAAGGTAAAGTAAAAAAAGGAGCAGTACATAAAGCGGTGGTAGTAAGAGTAAAGAAGGGTATTCACAGAAATGATGGTTCAAAAGTTAGATTTGATAATAATGCTGCAGTTTTAACTGATGACAAAGGTGAGCCTATAGGAACTAGAATTTTTGGGCCAGTTACCAGAGAATTAAGAAGTAAAGGACAAATGAAAATAATTTCACTAGCGCCAGAGGTCTTGTAATGATTAAGAAAGGTTTAAAAGTAAAAATATTAAGTGGAAAAGATAAGAATAAAGAGGGTGATGTAATTGAAGTCGATAGGAGAAATAATAGAGCAAAAGTTAAAGGAATTAATATGGTTAAAAAGCACATAAAAACTACAAAAGAAAAAAAAGGTGGGATAATTTCAAAAGAAAATTTTATCCATCTTTCAAACTTATCAATTTTAGAAAATAAAAAAAATAAAAATGAGATTAAAAAATAATGATTCCTAGGCTTAAAATTACAGTACAAAAAGAAATAGAACCGAAGCTTAAAGAAAGATTTGGATATAAAAACCTTTATATGGGGCCAAAAATACAAAAAATAGTTCTGAATATGGGATTAGGATTGGATGGAAATGATCAGAAAATTTTAAAATCTTGCGAGGAAGATTTGGCAAATATAACAGGGCAAAAACCTGTTGTTACAAAATTTAGAAAATCTATTGCAAATTTTAAAACAAGAAAAAATACCAACTCAGGATTAAAAGTTACTTTAAGAAAAAATAAAATGTATGAATTTATTGATAGACTAACTAACATAGCCCTACCAAGGATAAAAGACTTTCGTGGGTTGAACCAATCTGGGTTTGATAAATTTGGAAATTATACATTTGGTATAAAAGAACATATAGTTTTTCCAGAAGTAAATTTTGATAAGGTCGATAAAATTAGAGGTCTAGATATTACTATTGTAATTAAATCTCAAAATATTGATCATAGTTTTGAATTATTAAAAAATCTAAATTTTCCATTTAAAGAAAAAAGGAGTAACTAATGGCGAAAATGAGTGCAATAAATAAGAATAATATGAGAATTAAGCTTTCACAAAAATATAGTAAAAAAAGAACAAATCTAAAAAAAATAATAATGGACAAAAATATTTCATTAGAGGAAAGATTTAAGGCACAGCAAAAATTATCTAAATTACCAAGAAATTCTGCAAAGGTTAGAGTCATGAATAGATGTCAAATTACCGGGAGACCTCATGGAGTATATAGAAAATTAAAAATCTCAAGAATTGCTCTCAGACAATTGGGTTTAGAAGGCAAAATTCCAGGTATGGTAAAATCGAGTTGGTAGAAAGGAAATTATGAGTTTAAGTGATCCAATAGGTGACATGTTGATAAGAATCAAAAATGCACAAGTAAGAAATCATGGCAAAGTTTCAATGCCTTCATCTAAATTTAAAGAGAAAATTGCAAATGTATTAAAATCAGAGGGTTTTATTATTGATTATAAAGTTGATGACGACAAAAAACCTTCAATTGAAATAAATTTAAAGTATAATTCTGGTAATCCTGTAATTAATACTATCGAAAGAGTATCAAAACCTGGCCGTAGAATATTTTCAAGTGCCAGCAGTCTACCAAAAATAAATAATGGTTTAGGAATTGCTATTGTTTCAACACCTCAAGGAGTAATGACTGATATTGATGCAAGAAAAAAAAAATTAGGTGGTGAAATTATTTGTAAGGTATTTTAATGTCAAAAATAGGAAAAATTAATATCCAAATCCCAGATAAAGTAAAGGTTCTTTTGACAGGAAATACAATCAATATAGAGGGACCACTTGGGAAACAGTCTTTAACAATTGATTTGGAGATGTTTGAGCTAAATATCAATGAAGGAAAAGATGTATCAATTAAACCAAAAAAATTAGACATGAATTCTAAAAGACTATGGGGAATGAATAGAAGTTTGTTAAATAATGCTATAATTGGAGCTAGCAGTGGCTACCAAAAAATATTAGAATTAACTGGCGTTGGTTTCAGATCAGCACTAAAGGGAAATAAGTTGAATATGCAATTAGGATTTAGTCATGATATTAATTATAATATCCCTGAAGGTATAAAGATAGTAGTTGAAAAACAAACGCTTTTGAAAATTTCTGGTTCCAATAAACAGCAAGTTGGAATGGTAGCTTCACAAATTAAGTCTATTAGACCACCCGAACCTTATAAAGGAAAGGGTATTAAAGAACAGGGACAATATATATTACGAAAAGAAGGAAAAAAGAAATAATGAAATTAACTACTATAGAGAGAAAAAAATACAGAGTGAGAAATAAACTTAAGAAAGTATCAAAAAATAGATACAGATTAAGTGTATCAAGATCCACAAAAAATATTAGCGCTCAGATAATTGATGACGTTAAAAAAGAAACTTTAGTTTCAGCATCATCTATTGATAAAGATATAAGAGTATTAAAGAAAAATAAAATAGAAATATCATCTATAGTTGCGGAGCTGTTAGCAAAAAAAGCAAATGAGAAAAATATTAAAAAGGTATATTTTGATAGAGGTGTATTCAAGTATCATGGCAGAGTAAAAATATTTGCCGAGACTTTAAGGAAAAATGGAATGGAATTTTAGTTTATGGAAAAAAATACAGACTTTATAGAAAAATTAGTTCATATAAATAGAATAACAAAAGTTGTAAAGGGCGGAAGACGATTTGGATTTTCTGCATTGGTTGTGGTAGGAAATCAGAATGGAAAGATAGGAATTGCACATGCTAAAGCAAAACAAGTACCAGATGCAATTAAAAAAGCTAATGAACTAGCAAGAAGAAATCTTATACAAATACCGTTAAGAGATGGAAGAACTATTCATCACGATATATTTGGAAAAGATGGTGCTGGCAAAATAAAACTTAGATCAGCGCCTAAAGGTACTGGTATAATTGCTGGTGGTCCTGTGCGTGCTGTATGCGAAGTACTAGGTATAAAAGATATCGTTGCAAAGTCTCTAGGAACAGCAAATCCTCACAATGTAATTAGAGCATGTATAAAAGCATTATCAAAACAAAATTCGCCAAAAAATATTTCAAACTTAAGAAACAAAAAAATTTCTGAAATTATTGAGAAAAGAGGATAATGATTTATTTAAATAAATTAAATATTACAAAAACCAATAAAATAAGAGTTGGAAGAGGCATTGGATCTGGTAAAGGAAAAACATCTGGTAGAGGTGTCAAAGGTCAAAAATCAAGATCAGGAGTAGCCATTAAAAGCTTTGAAGGTGGTCAAATGCCTTTATACAGAAGATTACCCAAAAGAGGTTTTAATCCGATAAATAAAGATAAAATTGCAATTATCAATTTATCTGACATACAAAAATTAATTGATTCAAAAAAAATTAATCTTGAAAATAAAATAAATATTCAGACTCTCAAAAAATCTAGAGTTTTTAGGAGTTCTGTAAATAAATATAAGATTTTATCTAAAGGCGATTTAAAGTCTAAAATAGACATTGAAGCAGACTATTTTTCAAAAACAGCAAAAGATAAAATAGAAAAAATTGGTGGATTAGTTATAATAAAAAACCAATCCAAATAATGAGCGCAGTTTCTCAATCTAACGATTTAAAAAATAGAATTTTATTTACTCTATTCATATTGGCTGTATATCGCCTTGGTACCTTTGTTCCATTACCAGGAATTGATCCAGATCAACTACAGGTGATGATGCAAGGAAATCAAAAAGGGCTATTAGGAATGTTTAACGTTTTTGCAGGTGGTGCAGTCAGCAGAATGGCAATATTTGCTTTAGGAATAATGCCATACATATCATCATCTATAATTGTTCAACTATTAACCGGAGTTTCGGACTATTTTAAGAATCTTAAGGCCCAAGGCGAAATTGGTAGACAGAAAATAACTCAAATTACTAGATATGGAACAGTTTTGCTAGCTACAATTCAAGGTTATGGTTTAGCCGTAGGTTTAGAGTCTTCAGCTGATCTTGTAATAAATCCAGGAATTTTTTTTAAAATTTCAACAGTAACAACTATTGTTGCCGGAACTATATTTTTAATGTGGCTTGGAGAACAAATTACTCAAAGAGGAATTGGAAATGGAATATCTTTAATTATTTTTTCAGGTATTGTTGCAGAAATTCCTAGAGCATTAGTAACAACTTTTGAGCTAGGAAGAACTGGTGCTATTTCTACACTTATGATAATTTTTATATTTTTATTATTAGTTGGTACAATTATGTTTATCGTGTTTATGGAGAGAGCATTAAGAAAAATATTAATCAACTATCCAAAAAGACAAATGGGCAATAAAATGTATGGTGGAGATTCTTCTCATTTACCATTAAAGATAAATTCTGCAGGTGTTATTCCTGCTATTTTTGCATCAGCTTTGCTTTTATTGCCAGTAACTTTTTCAAATTTTAATGTTTCACAAAATGAAACTTTCTTAAATATATCCTCGTATTTTTCACAAGGACAACCTCTTTACATGATACTTTATGCGTCTGGTATTATATTTTTTACTTTTTTTTACACATCAATAACATTTAATCCAAATGAAACAGCAGAAAACTTAAGAAAATATGGTGGTTTTGTTCCTGGAATTAGACCTGGTGAAAGTACAGCAATTTATATTGATACTATTCTTACAAGACTAACAACTATTGGTGCATTATATTTGGCATTAGTTTGTTTAATGCCAGAGTTTTTAATAGCAAACTATCCTATTCCCTTTTATTTAGGCGGTGCATCAGTGCTAATTGTAGTAGTTGTAGCCATAGATACTGTCACTCAGATACAAACAAGAATGATGAGTTCTCAATATGAACAGCTTATAAAAAAAACAAAATTTGGAAGATAAGTGAATATTATTTTATTCGGCCCTCCAGGTGCTGGAAAAGGTACACAGGCTAAATATTTAGTAAAAAAATTAAATGGATTTCAAATTTCAACAGGGGACATTCTTAGAAATGAAATCAATAACAATACAGAAATTGGCAAGATGATTGTAAATGACATGAAAGAAGGTAGATTTATAAGTGATGAAATAGTAAATAAATTAATAAAAAAAATTGTATCAAACCCTGAAAATAAAAATAAATTAATTTTTGATGGTTATCCTAGATCATTAAGCCAGGCTGAAAATCTAGAACATTTATTAGATATTACAAATCAAAAAGTAAATTTTATTTTTTTTTTAAATGTAGATAAAGAAATTGTTATACGAAGAATTGAAAAAAGGAAAACTATTGAAAAAAGAACAGATGATGAGTTTAAAACTATTTTAACTAGATATGACAAATACATGGACATAACTAGACCAGTTCTAAATTTCTATTCTAAAAAAGCAAACTTTCATGAAATTGATGGATCACAAGAAATTGATCAAATAACAAGTAAAATCAACACTTTTATCAATGTATAAGGCGTTGACTTTGACTTATCTTCTTATATAAAAGGCACAATTTATCACAAAAATTATGGCTCGTATTGCAGGTGTAAACATACCACAAAATAAATTAGTTCATATTGGACTAACATATATTTATGGTATTGGTGACAAATTTTCTCATCAGATTTGTTCAGCATTAGAAATACCTAAATCAAAAAGAGTAAATGAACTAACAGATGACCAGATCCTTAAAATAAGAGAGTACATTGATCAAGAATTCACAGTGGAAGGCGACTTGCGTAGAGAAACATCTTTGAGTATAAAAAGATTAATTGATTTAGCGACTTATAGAGGCTCAAGGCATAGAAAAAAATTACCTGTTAGAGGCCAAAGAACTAGATGCAATTCAAGAACTAGAAAAGGTAAAGCCATAGCGATCGCTGGTAAGAAATTAACACCCTTAAAAAAATAATGAAAAAAGAAACAACAGATAATAAAGAAAATTTAGGTTCTAAATCAAAGAAAAGCTCTTATTCAAAAAAGAAAAAGGGAAAAAAAAATATATTAAATGGGATAGCATATGTTCAATCAACTTTTAATAATACAATTGTAACAATCGCAGATACAAATGGGAATGTTGTCTCATGGGCATCTGCAGGACAAAAAGGTTTTAAAGGCTCAAGAAAATCAACGCCATATGCAGCTCAAGTTGCAGCAGACTCAGCTGCTTTAAAAGCCTTAGAAGTTGGAATGAAAATCTTATCAGTTGAAGTAAAAGGCCCTGGTTCTGGAAGGGAGACAGCTCTAAGAGCTTTACAAGCAAGAGGATTTAAAATTATATCAATTAAGGATACTACACCTATGCCACATAATGGAACAAGACCACCAAAAAAAAGGAGAGTTTAATGGAACAAGCTGAAGTAAATTCAAAAAACTGGAAATCTCTAATTAAACCAACAAAGTTAGATGTTCAAATAAGTGATGATAAATCATTCGCTAAAATAACAGCAGAACCTTTAGAAAAAGGATATGGTTTGACTTTAGGGAATTCACTAAGAAGAATCCTTTTATCATCTATAAGAGGAACTGCAGTTACATCAATACAAATTGATGGTGTTCTTCATGAATTTACCTCCATTAAAGGAGTTAGAGAAGATGTGACTGATATAGTGCTTAATGTTAAATCTTTGGCTCTCAAAAGTTCAACTGATGAACAAAAAAAATTAATATTAGATGCAAAAGGCCCTGGTGAAATAAAAGCATCTGATATTACGCCTGTGTCAGATATAGAAATACTAAATCCTGATTTGGTAATATGTAATTTAGATGAAAATACAAATTTTCACATGGAAATGACTGTTGGATCTGGAAAAGGATATGTCTCAGCAGAATTAAATAAACCTGAAGAGCCTCCATTAGGTTTGATAGCAATTGACTCACTTTTTAGTCCAGTTAAAAAGGTTTCTTATTCAGTTAGCACAGCAAGAGAGGGTAAAGCACTTGACTATGATAAATTAAGCATGGAAGTAGAAACTAACGGTTCAATTTCAGCTGAAGATGCGGTTGCATATTCTGCTAGGATCTTTCAAGATCAATTAGGAATGTTTGTTAATTTTGATGAACCTCAAGAGATTGTAGTTAAGGAACAGTCATCTGAACCAGAATTCAACAAAAATTTATTGAGAAAGGTTGATGAGCTAGAGCTTTCTGTTAGATCAATGAATTGCCTAAAAAATGATAACATTATTTACATAGGTGATTTAGTGCAAAAATCAGAAGGTGAGATGTTAAGAACACCTAATTTTGGAAGAAAATCGCTAAATGAGATTAAAGAAGTATTAACTGGCATGTCGTTATATCTTGGAATGGAAATTCCTAACTGGCCACCAGACAATATTGCTGAGTTATCTAAAAAACTTGAGGAAGCTATTTAATGAGACATAAAATGGGCTATAAAAAGCTCAATAGAACATCTGAACACAGAAAAGCATTAATAAAAAATATGCTTAATTCATTAATTAAATACGAGCAAATTACAACAACATTGCCAAAAGCAAAAGTTTTAAAGCCTCAGGCAGATAAAATTATAACCTTAGGGAAGAATAATACTTTATCAAATACAAAAACATTAATATCAAAGCTACAGGATATTAAGTCAACCAATAAGGTAAAAAAAACTCTTTCTAAGAGATATGAAAATAGAAATGGTGGATACACTCGAATTATCAAAGCTGGTTATAGATATGGAGATAATGCTCCAATGGCAGTAATAGAATTTGTCGACCGAGATATAGAAGCAAAAAAAGTAGACAGAAAGAAAAAAGATCCCAATAAAGTACAAAAAAAAGAAGATCCTAAAGTAGCAGTACCCGCCTAAAATCAAATAAATGAAAAAGTTTATCAACGTTGATAAGACGTACGATGGTATGCGTATTGATAGATTTTTAAGAAATCAATTTGGTCAAATTCCACAAGGATTAATTGAAAAGAATTTAAGGAATGGGAAAATTAAATTAAATCAAAAAAAAATTAAAAGCTCAAAAAAAATTCAATTAAATGATAAAATTGAACTATATAACTTTGAGTTTAAACAAGAAATAAATCAAAATAAAAAAAAATTTATACCATCTAATGAAATTGTAAAAGAAAATGAGAGTTTGATTATTGAAAATAACGATAATTTCATTGTACTCAACAAACAATCCGGAATTTCTGTTCAAGGTGGCACAAAATCAAAAAAAAATATAATAGATATTTTTTCAAAAAGTGAACTTTTTAAAGATACAAAACCATTTTCAGTTCACAGATTGGACAAAGACACTTCGGGTGTATTTATAATCGCAAAAAATAGAGAGACAGCTCAATTATTCACATCTCTTTTTAGATTGAGAAAGGTATATAAAACTTATTTGGCAATATGCAATGGAGAACTAATATTGAATGATAAAGGATCAATAAAAAATGAATTAATAAGATATGAAAATAAAAAAAAAATTATTGAAAAAGCTGAGACAAAATATGAAGTTTTGGATAAAAATAATAATGCTACATTTATAGAATTACATCCTATTACAGGTAGAAAGCATCAATTAAGAAAGCAATTATTTAATTTGGGTAACTCTATCATTGGAGACAAAAAATATAATTCAACCCATAACTCAAAGATGAATAATAAAAACTTAATGTTACATTCTTATGAGATAAAATTTAAAATAAATGAAAAAAAATATACTTTTAGAGCCATACCACCAGATTATTTCAGAAATATGTTAAAAACAAAAAGACTTAATTTTTAATATTTGTTAAAAAATTTTGAATTAATTCTTGTTTAATGTTATTATAATTTTGTTTTTTAATTTTGTTTAAATTTGATATACCTCTATTATTTATGCCGCATGGTACTATCTTTTTATATACATCAAGTTTATTAGAAATATTTAACGCAAAGCCATGATAAGCAATCCATTTTTTTACTTTAATACCTATTGCAGCTATTTTATCTAAGTTACCGTGATTGTTCTCATGCCATATACCAATATTCTTTCTATCTGCAAAACAATCAATATCGTATTTTTTTAGCGTACTAATTATAGTATTTTCTATAGCTGTTATAATTTTTTTTATTTTTTTGCCTCTTTTACTTAAATCGATGACAAAGTAAAAAACCAATTGTCCAGGCCCATGGTAAGTAATTTTTCCACCTCTGTTAGTTTTGATAAAGTTAATAGATTTGTCTAAAATTTCATTATCTTTAAAACTTGTTCCACCTGTATATATTTCCTCATGTTCTAATATCCATATAAGTTCTCTTTTTTTGTTTAATTTGATTTGCTCCAATCTTTCTTCAAGCATAGTAATTGCTAATTTATATTTTACTGGTTTTACTGACTTTTTTATCTCTATGCTCATTATAAATTTGTAATATTTCTATTTTGTATTAATAGTGCCAACTAAATTATAGGTAAATTTTATGACTATAGTGAAAAAAATTAAAGATAAAAAAGTAAACTTTGAGTTTAATAAAGAATTTATCAAAGTTGTCACAGATAAAATTGCTTCAAATGATGCAGAATTTATCACTAATTCTTTTAATAACATGCATCCAGCAGATGCTGCAGATATAATTGAGCATTTAAGTCAAAATGATAGAGAAAGCTTAATTAAATTAAATAATTTTAAAGTTGATCCTGAAGTTTTTGTTGAATTGAACGAGTCAATTCAATCAGAGATGACAGCATATTTATCATCAGAGTCAATTGTAAATATATTAAAGAATCTTGAGTCTGATGACGCTATTAAAATTTTAGAAAATGTTGGTGAAAAGGATAAAAATACAATTCTTGGATCATTACCTCCAAAAGACAGATTTGCTCTACTTGAAAGCTTAAGTTACCCAGAAGACTCTGCAGCTAGAATAATGCAGCGAGAATTTACTGCAATACCAAGTAATTGGTCTGTAGGACAAACTATTGATTACCTGAGAGAAAATAAAGAACTACCAGAGGAATTTCTAGAAATATTCATAGTAGATCAAGAATTTAAGCCAATTGGAACCGTTCCTTCATCAAAAGTATTAAGAACATCAAGAGAAGCAAAAATGATGTCTATAATGTCTGAATCCCAAACTTTGATACCTGTTGACATGGATAGAGAAGAAGTTGGTAACCTTTTTGAAAATTATAACTTAAGCTCTGCTGCAGTCATAGATAAATCAGACAAATTAGTTGGGATGATTGCCTATGATGATATTCTTACTGTATTAAAAGAAGAGGCCGAGGAAGATGCTTTAAGATTAGCTGGTGTTGGTGATGAGGAAATTACTGACGGTGTAATTACAAAAACAAAGAGAAGATTTAATTGGTTGTTATTGAATTTATTTACTGCATTCCTAGCAACTTATTGTATTAGTTTATTTGGAGCTACAATTGAACAAATGGTAGTGTTAGCTTTTTTGATGCCGATAGTTGCGTCAATGGGTGGTAACGCAGGTATGCAAACTTTAGCCGTAACAGTCAGATCATTAGCAACACAAGATTTAACAAAAAATAATTTTACTAACAATATAATCAAAGAATTTAATATAGGTGTATTAAATGGTATAATTTTTGCAATTATTAGCGCTTTAATTGTTCAACTATGGTTTAATGATAATCAGCTATCGTTAATTATTTCAATATCAATGGTTCTAACAATGATTGTTGCTGGATTATTTGGAATTTTGGTACCTGTTACTTTAAATAAAATGAATATTGACCCTGCTATTTCGTCCAGTGTATTTGTTACAACAATAACAGATGTTATTGGCTTTGTTTCATTTTTAGGTGTAGGTGCTTATTTTTTATAATTAAAAATTATCAATTAGTCTTACACCGTTAATGTTATATGCAATAAACAGTCTGTATTTAGATTTATAATTACTTAATTTTAAGTTTTTTTCATCTCTAAATTCTAAATAATCAATTTGAACTTTAAATCTATTTTCTAATTCTTTTTTTAATTTTGATAAATTTATTGAATCATCGATTTTAGATAATTTTTTTACTTTAAATAATCTATTAGCTATTTTTGATGCTTTGATAATAGAAGTTTTACTCAATAATTTATTTCTTGTAGATAATGCAATTTTATTATTAAGTCTTACTGTTGGACAACCAATAATGTTTACCTTATATTTTTTACCTAATAATTTTTTAATTAGTGAGTATTGTTGAAAATCCTTTTCTCCCATAAATACATTCTTTGACTTAACAAATGATAATAATCTATTCATGACATTTAATACTCCTTCAAAGTGTCCTTTTCTATATTTTGCACATAAAATTTTGTCTGACTTATTTAATATGAAATTTTTCATTTTCTTTTTATAGATTTCATCAACTTCAGGCAAAAATAAATATGTAACTTTAAGCCTTCTTAATATTGAAATATCTTTTTGAATATCCCTAGGATAATTGTTAAAATCTTTTTTTTGATTAAATTGCGTAGGATTGACAAAAATACTTACGATTGTCTCTTTGTTATTTTTTTGTGAAATTTTTATTAAAGACTCATGTCCTTTATGAATACCACCCATAGTAGGAACAAATCCAACATTTTTGTAATTTTTTATTGCCTTATTTAGTTCAAAAACATTCTTTAAAATTTTCATTTTTAATAAATATGATTATAAGTAAAACATCTTAATGATTAAACAAGCTATTATTCCTCTTGCTGGTTTGGGTACACGTTTGCTACCCTTAACAAGTGTTTTTCCTAAAGAGTTGCTTCCAATAAATGGAAAACCAGGAATTGAGTATATCTTGGACGAATGTATTGAAGCAGGTGTAAATGAAATAATTTTTATCATTTCAAAAAAAAAAGAGATGATAAAGAAATATTTTAATAATGATAATTTTTACAAATCAATTATAAAAAGAAAAAAAGATCCCAGAATAATTAAAGAGTATAAAAAAATTCTTTTTTTTAAAAAAAGAATTAAATTTGTTTATCAAAATAAACCTATGGGAACAGGTGATGCTGTACTTAAAACTAAAAAATTTATAAAAAGTAATTATTTTTTAATGTTGTTACCTGATGATTTAATTATGAAAAAGAATTGTTCAAAAGATATGATAAAAATTCACAAAAAATTAAAAGGATCTGTAATGGCCAGTATGAAAGTTAAAAAAAACAACGTAGATCGTTGGGGAATTTACTCAATAAAAAAAAATATTGACAAATTAAATTTTAAAATTTCAGATGTAATTGAAAAACCTAATACTAAAGATGCCCCTTCAAATAATGCAGTTATAGGTAGATACATATTACCAAAAAAAATTTTTCATTACTTAAAAAATCAGAAAAAAGGTAAAGGTGGTGAAATACATATTACAGATGCAATAAGAAGAATGATATTAGATCAAAATTTATTTATTGGACATAAATTTAAAGGTAATTATTTAGATTGTGGTTCTATGAAAGGTTATATTAAGTCAGGAATTGAAATTTCTAAGTTATGAAAATTTGCATGATAGGATCTGGTTATGTTGGTTTAGTTAGTGGGGCTTGTTTTTCTGATTTAGGTAATATGGTTACATGCGTTGATGTTAACAAAGAAATTATAGAAAAATTAAATAAAGGAATTATACCAATTTATGAACCTGGTCTACAAGAATTGGTTGTAAGAAATTATAAAAAAAAAAGACTTTTATTTACAACAGATATTTCTAGCTCAATAAAAAAGTCAGACATAATCTTTATTTGTGTCGGAACTCCTACCAAAAATAATAAAGCTGATTTGAAATATGTATTTAATGTTATTAAAAGTATCAAATCTAATCTAAACAGGTATAAAATAATAGTAACTAAATCTACAGTCCCAGTTACTACAGGTGATAAAATTACAAAAATCTTAAAATCAAATAAAAATAAAAATAAGTTTGATGTTGTATCTAATCCTGAATTTTTAAGAGAAGGTGAAGCTATTAGAGATTTTCAATTTCCAGATAGAGTTGTAGTAGGTACGAGCAGCAACAAAGCAAATAAAATTATGAAAAAATTATATCTTCCTTTAATTAAGAAGGGTGGAAGATATTTTCATACTTCTAGAAGAGCAGCTGAATTGATTAAATATGCATCCAACGCTTTTTTAGCCACTAAAATTACATTTATTAATGAAATATCCAATTTATGTGAAAAATCAAACATAGACGTTAAAGAAGTTGCAATTGGCATGGGTTTAGATGAAAGGATTGGAAGAAGATTTCTACGTGCTGGCCCAGCTTACGGTGGATCATGTTTTCCAAAGGATACAAGGGCACTCGTTTCAACTGGTCGACTATTTAAAACAAATCTTTCAGTTGTAAGATCTGTAATTAATTCAAATGATAAAAGATCTAATTTATTATTAAATAAAATTAGCAAAATAATGAATAACAAAATTAAAAATAAAAATATTACATTTTTGGGTGTTACTTTTAAACCAGGTACTGATGACATGAGAGAGTCTTCCTCATTAAAAATGATACCAGCTTTATCAAGAAAAGGCGCATATATAAATTATTACGAACCAACTGGTAAAAAAAAGGAATTTAAATCCAAAAATATAAATTATTTTGAAAATATAAAAGATGCTTGTAAAAGTGCAGATTTAATAATTATTCATACTGAATGGAATGAATTTAAACAACTCAATTTTAAAACAATTACCGAAAAAAAAAATTTTAAAGTTTTTGATATGAGAAATCTTTATTCAACTTCTGAAATGAAAAAAAATAAAATAAACTATTTTAGTATTGGTAGATAATTAATTAAGGTCAAATATTGCATCAACTTCAACTGCAACACCTAACGGAAGGCTGTTAGTACTAACAGCAGCTCTTGCGTGTGAGCCGGCTTCATCAAATACACTTTTTATTAGATCTGAGGCTCCATTTATGACTTTTGGTTGCTCAGTAAAATCATCAGTAGAATTAACATATCCAGTAAGTTTCAAACATGATTTAATTTTGGACAAATCATCACCACATGCTTTTTTTGCTTGTGATATTATACTTAATGCACATCTTTTAGCTGCCTCATAACCTTGTGCAGTATTATAATCTTTCCCAAGTTTTCCCTTAATTAAATTTCCATTCTCATCAATTGATATTTGACCAGATATATATAGTAAATTTCCAGATATTCTTGTAGCAACATAAGATCCAACAGGATCATTAGCTTTTGGTAGTTTTATATTTAAATTCTTTAAATTTTCAACTGCTGACATTATTTGCTTTTCTTTTTCTTTTTATTTCTATCGTATTCTTTTCTTTTCTCAATTAAAATTAATGCTTCTTCCATAGTTAATTCAACTGGATCCTTTTCTTCAGGTATAGTTGCATTTAACGATTTGTATTTTATGTAAGGACCGTATTGACCTTTCATTATTCTAACTGGTTTCTTATCTTCAGGGTGTTCTCCTAAATCTT
The DNA here is from genome assembly GCA_902515965.1 of uncultured Pelagibacteraceae bacterium. Classification (GTDB taxonomy): domain Bacteria; phylum Pseudomonadota; class Alphaproteobacteria; order Pelagibacterales; family Pelagibacteraceae; genus Pelagibacter. Next base: position 5,603 of record CABXWS010000008.1, on the reverse strand, counting down.
TTATTATTGAAGATGATATTCTCCCAGGTTTTGCCTCCGCGATTAAAGTAACAGCTCTGTTTAATCCAATTGTAAATAATTCATCTACATTTTCCAGTCTAGCAGATTTATTTTCACATTTAAGGTAAGGACCAAATCTACCAACATTTACAGTAATATCTTTATCATTTTCAGGATTTTTACCTAGACTTAATGGCAACGAACATAGATATTTTGCCTTTTTTAAATCAATATTTTCAATCTCAATTCCTTTAGGAATAGAAACATTTTTAAAATTATTTTCTTCTTTCTTTAACTTTCTTTTTTTCTTTTTAGTTTTTTCTTCTTCCTCTATAATTTCTTTCTCAAACTGCAGATATGGACCAAATCTTCCATTTTTAAGATAAATATCTTTATCCTTATCATTTTTGCCAATGAATTTAGGCTCTGCTAGCGTCAATTGCTGTGCTGCTTTAGATTTTGATAGCGGTCTAGTAAATTTACAATCGGGATAATTTGAACATCCAATAAAAGCACCACCTCTAAAACTATTTTTTAAACTTAATTGTCCATTTTCACAAAGTTTGCATTTTCTATCTATATTTCCATCTTTATCGACCTCAAATATAAGTGATCCAAGGCTTTCATTTAATAGGTCTAGTACTTCTCTGGTCCTTTTTTCTTTCACACCCGAAACATTAGAGTTAAAGTCTCTCCAAAAGTTTTCTAGAACTTTTATCCAATTTTCTTTACCTGATGTTATGTCATCTAATTGGTCCTCTAATTTTGCAGTGAAATCATAATCAACATATTTAGCAAATAATTTTTCTAAAAAAGCAGAAAGCAATTTTCCTCTATCTGTTGGGAAAAATCTTTTATTATTTATATCAGCGTAACCTCTATTAGCTATTACTGATATTATACTCGCATAAGTAGATGGTCTTCCAATTCCTAGTTCCTCTAATTTTTTAACTAAACTTGCCTCAGAATATCTAGGCGGTGGTTGTGTATAGTGCTGTTCATCTATTTTATCTTCAAACTTTACATCACCTTTTTCAACTTCAGGCAAAGTATTTTCATTGTCATCATCATTTTCATCGATCTTATAAAGTTTAAGGAAACCGTCAAATTTTAATGTTGAACCACTAGCTTTAAATATATTTTTATCATCATCTGAGTTGATGGTAATAGTTTTTCTATCAAACTTTGCTGACTGCATTTGAGATGACAAAGATCTAGACCATATTAAATTATATAGTTTATATTGATCAGTACTTAGGTATTTTTTCATATCTTCTGGTTTTCTAATTATTTCTGTTGGACGTATAGCTTCATGAGCCTCTTGAGCATTCTTTGCTTTTTTCCCACTATAATTTAGAGGTTGTTCTGGTAGATATTTGTCCCCATAATTTTGCATTATAAAATCTCTAAATAATGTAATCGCATCTTTTGAAATATTAGTTCCATCTGTTCTCATATAAGTAATTAAGCCTACAGTTTCACCTTCAATATCTATGCCTTGATATAATCTTTGAGCAATTTGCATTGTTCTTGATGCTCCAAAACCAAGTTTACTCGATGCTGTTTGTTGTAATGTTGATGTAGTAAAAGGACCTGATGGATTTCTGTTAAAAGTTTTTGAGCTTATATCGGTAATATTATATTTTTTATTTATTATCTGAGATAAAGCATTATTTATATCTTGTTTATTTTTAAATGAAAATTTTTCAACCTTATTTCCATCTAATTGTGAAATAGTTGTATTTATTTTTTCATTTTTATTATTTTTAAAAATTATATTTAAAGTCCAAAATTCTTTTGGTTGAAAAACTTCTATTTCGTGCTCTCTTTCAGTTAATAGTCTTAGAGCTACAGATTGAACTCGACCTGCTGATTTAGAGCCTGGTAGTTTAGTCCATAGTATTGGGGAGATATTAAAACCGACTAGATAATCCAGAGCTCTTCTTGCCATATAAGCATCAACTAAGTGAGGTTCTATTTTTCTTGGATTATCTATTCCATTTGTGACTGCTTTTTTTGTTATTTCGTTGAATACAACTCTTTCAACTTCTTTATCTTTTAATAATTTTTTTTCCTTAAGAAACTCTTTCACATGCCACGCTATTGCTTCACCTTCTCTGTCAGGATCAGTAGCTAGTATGATTTTTTTTGAATCCTTAGCACTATCTGTAATCTCTTTTAAATATTTTTTTGAAAAACTGTCTACCTCCCATATCATTTTAAAGTCATTTTCAGGATCAACAGAACCATTTTTTGAGGGCAGGTCTCTTATATGTCCATAACTTGCAAGAACTGTATAATTTGATCCTAAATATTTATTAATTGTTTTTGCTTTTGCTGGACTTTCAACAATCACTAGATTCATATTTAGAGAACGTACTTAAAACAGTTAAACTGTCAAATTATTAAATTTTTGTCTTCGTTTCTTCTTTATTTATCAAGCGTTTAACGTTTTCACGATGAGTGTAAAAAATTAAAATAAACATTATGAAATAAAACATAATGTTGTCATTACTGTAAAAAAAAATAAAAATTGGAACACTTAATGACCCAAGAATTGATCCTAACGATGAATATTTAAAAATTAAATATGTAATGATCCAAACAATACCGAAAACAATACCCGAGAAATAATTTAAAATTATTAGTATTCCTATATATGTTGCAACACCCTTACCACCTTTAAATTTTAACCATATTGGAAAAACATGTCCTAAAAAAACTGATAATGAACAAATGTAGACAAAATCTGGGTAATTTAATTTGACATAAATTATTGGCAAAACTGCTTTTAAGATATCCAGTATTAATGTTGTATAACCTAAAAATTTATTACCAGTTCTTAAAGCATTGGTAGCACCTATGTTACCTGATCCTATTTCTCTTATATCTTTTTTTAAAAAAATTTTTGTTAATAAAAAACCAAATGGAATAGAACCCATTAAATACGACAAAATTGATAAAATAAAAGTTTCCATTTAAATATTGAAAAGCTCTTGTCCTTTTACATATGTACTAGTCACTTTTCCTTGTAATCTTTTATTTTCAATTGACGTATTTTTTGATTTAGAAAACAAATTTTCTTGTTTAACTATCCAAGGTTTATTTATATCTACAATACAAAAATCTGCATCATTACCTATTGATAAATTACCCTTATCGATTTTCAAGATTTTCGCTGGATTTGATGTTAATGCAGCAATTATTTTTTCAAGCTTTACAGATTCATTATGATATAATTCTAAAGACAAGGATAACAATGTTTCTATCCCAGTTGCTCCTGTTGCTGCTTGAGCAAATGTTAATCTTTTTTGCTCTTCATCTTCAGGTTTGTGATCTGAAACTATGACGTCAATTACACCATCATTTAATCCTTGTACTAAACTTAATCTATCGTCCTCAGTTCTAAGTGGTGGTGACAATTTTAAAAAAGTTCTAAAGTCACCTATGTCATTTTCGTTTAAAGATAAATTATTTACTGATACACCACAGGAAAATCTTATTTTTTCTTTTCTGTCTTTAACAATATCTACTGCTTTTCCTGATGAAATTTGAGAAATGTGATAACGACAGTTATACTCTTCTAATAATGTTAAATCTCTCTCTATAATTATTAATTCTGCTATTTCAGGGATACCTTGTAATCCAAGTTTTGTTGAAATTATTCCATCATTTATCATACCATTTTCAGCTAATTCTCGATCTTCTGCATGTTGCATTATTAAAGATCCCAAATCTTTTGCTGAATTCATTATTCTGGACATAACCCTTGTATTCTGAATTGTTCTAATTCCATCTGTAAATGCTATTATCCCTTTACTTTGTAGAAGGCCAAACTCTGTCATATTTGTACCTTCAGTACCCTTTGTTAGTGATGCTGTGGGAAATATATTTATTTTTGATTTATCTCTGCCTCGTCTTTTTAAAAAATCTACTATTGAAACGTTATCGATTATTGGATCTGTATTAGGCATTGTTACAACTGAGGTTACACCTCCAGATAATGCTGCGTTACTCAAAGTTCTAAAATTTTCTTTATATTCGTAACCTGGCTCACCAACAAATACCCTCATATCAACTATACCTGGGAAAATATAATTCTCTTTTAAATCAATAACTTTTTCTCTACTAGGAATGTTATTTTTATTAACTTTTTTACCAACACCTTCAATTTTTCCATCTTCTCCAATTATTAATCCTCCTATTTCACTTATATTGTTATGTGGATCAATTATATTTGCGTTAATAAAGTATTTTTTTTTCATCATTCACAAAAAATTTTTAAACATGCCATTCTTATTGCAACACCTAATTCAACTTGTTCTTTTACAACACTCATATTGGTGTCATCTGCTAGTTTAGTGTCAATTTCAATACCGCGGTTCATTGGTCCAGGATGCATAATTATTGAATCTGATTTTGCATATTCTAGTTTATCTTGTGTTAGTCCATAGTATTCATAATACTCTCTATTAGAAGATAAGAATGAACTACTCATTCTTTCATTTTGAAGTCTAAGCATCATTACTATGTCGCAATCTTTTACACCTTTCTTCATATTTGAAAAAATATTAACTCCAAATTTTTCTATATCTCTTGGTAAAAGGTTTGAGGGAGCTACAATATTAACTTCAGCACCCAACATGTTTAGTAAGTAAATATTAGATCTGGCTACTCTTGAATGTAGAATATCCCCACAAATCGCAACCTTTAAACCTTGAATTTTTTTTTTCCTATTCAATATAGTCAATGCATCAAGTAATGCCTGAGTGGGATGTTCTCTCCTTCCATCACCAGCATTTAAAACAGCGCAATTAACTTTTTGAGATAAAAGATTACAAGCTCCTGAGTCTTGATGTCTAATTACTATTATATCAGGATGCATTGCATTTAATGTCATTGCAGTATCTATTAGCGTTTCACCTTTTTTAATTGCTGAGTTTGTAATATTCATTGACATCACATCTGCACCTAATCTTTTTCCAGCTAGTTCAAATGAGCTTTGTGTTCTTGTTGATGGTTCAAAAAAAAGGTTAATTTGTGTTTTTCCCTTAAGTAAATCTAATTTTTTATTTTTACTTTTATTTAATTCAATAAACTTTTCAGCTTCTTTTAAAATTAAATTAACATCATTTATTGATAAATCTTGAATACCTAAGAGATGTTTTTGAGAAATTTTAATAGCTTTGGTTTTAATTGCCATTAAAACCAACTCTATAGCCACAAAGGTTGATTAATGCAAGTATTAATTATTAATAAAATCTATGGCACCCTGCAAGATAAATGCAGCAGCATTTTTATCTATATTTTTTTCTCTTTTAGTTACATTAATTCCTAAATTTTTAGTTAATTTAAACGCCCCAACTGTTGATAATCTTTCATCCCAAAGACTTATTGGAAGATCAATTTCTTTTGATATTGCTTTTGATACATCATTGACTGATTGAGAAGATTTACCTAAGCTTCCATCCATATTTATTGGATTACCTATAATTATTCCCTTAATATTATTTTCTTCAATAATATCCTCTAACTCATTGATAAGATCCTCAAATTTGGATTTGTTTATTGTTTTAAGTGGTGTGGCAATTTTTTGATTTTCA
>CABXWS010000007.1 GCA_902515965.1 uncultured Pelagibacteraceae bacterium | reverse complement strand
TTAAATGTTTAACGGTATTATTTTTAACAAAGGTGAAATCACCAAAATATCAAAGAGAAAAAAGGGAATAAATATTTTTATCAAATCAAATCTTAAAATTTCATCTTCTAAATTAGGTATTTCAATTTCATGTGATGGAGTTTGTTTGACATTAATTTCTTACAATAAAAAAATATCAGAGTTTTATTTATCAAATGAAACAATTCAGAAATCAAAGTTTAAAAAGGCTAAAATTGGGGATTTGATCAATTTGGAATTACCGCTGAAGTATGGTCAAAACATTTCTGGTCATATATGCCAAGGACATGTTGATACAGTTAGTAAAATCACAAAAATTACTGCAGTTGATAAATCAATCATTTATGAATTTAGCATAGATAGAAAATTTCATAAATATTTAGTGGAAAAAGCCTCAATACTGGTTAACGGCGTTTCTTTAACAATAGCAAAAATAAAAAAAAATAAATTTGAAATCTGGGTAATTCCCCATACTCTTAAATTAACAAATTTAGAAAAAATTAAAAAAAATGACTTAGTAAATATTGAAATTGATATTTTATCTAAGTATGTCAGAAAATTTATTAATGAAAAAAAGTAAATATAGTTCAATTGAAAATATAATATCTATATCAAAAAAAAGGGGAATGTATATTCTTGTTGATGATGAAAATCGTGAAAATGAGGGTGATTTAGTATTCAATGCAAGTGATGTTGATGCAAAAAAAATCAATTTTATGGCTAAACACGGTAGAGGATTAATATGCTTAACATTAAATAAAAATCAAGCGTCAAAGTTAGGACTAACTTTCATGGCACCAATAAATCAATCAAGGAATCAAACGGCATTCACAATTTCAATTGAAGCAAAAAAAGGTATTACTACTGGGATATCAGCCAAAGATAGATCAAGAACAATAAAAGTAGCAACCAATAGAAATGTATCTAGAAAAGATATTGTATCTCCGGGTCATGTCTTCCCAATAATTGCAAGAGAAGGAGGTGTATTAGTTAGAGCTGGCCATACTGAGGCATCTGTAGATATAGCAAAACTTTCAAATAAAATACCAGCTGCAGTGATTTGTGAAATCATGAATGAAAATGGTTCAATGGCAAAAGGAGATGAGTTAACTAAATTTGCTCAAAAACATAAACTCAAAATTGCAAAAATTGAGGATTTAATTTCATATAGGCTTAAAAAAGAGAAACTTGTTAAATTAAAGAAGATTTCTAATATTAGTTTAAAAGATCAAAATTTTAAAATTCACGTATTTGAAAATTCTATTGATGGATCAGAGCACTTTGCATTGGTAAAAGGTAAATTAAAAAACAATACAATACCTAGGGTTAGAGTTATATCTTCTAATGTTGTTCAAAACTATTTAACTAATCAAAAATTACCAAATTCATTTGAAAAAACTATTAACTATTTCAAAAATTTTAATAATTGTGCTATGATTTTTATAAGAGATCCTAATTTAAAATCTGTTACACAGACATTAAAAGATTTTAAAAATAAAAAACATAAAACTAAAGAAAAAGACCAATTATTAAAAAGTTATGGTATAGGTGCACAAATTATAAAAGCGTTAAAGATAAAAAATATGATTTTAATTACCAGATCAAGAAAAAAAGTTGTTGGGCTTGTTGGGTATGGTATCAAGATAATTAAACAGGAAATTATCAAGTGAAAAAAAAGATTTTAATTGTACAAGCTAACTATTATAAAAATATATCATCTATATTGTTAAGAAGTTCAGAAAATCAATTAAAAAATTATGCGAAATTAAATATAGTGTCTGTTCCTGGAGTATTCGAGATACCAGTTGTTATTTCCAGAAACTTAAATAAATATGACGGATTTATAGCTTTGGGCTGTGTGATAAAGGGAGAAACTCCTCATTTTGATTTTATTTCAAAATCTACAACAGATGCAATCATGAATTTATCAGTAGATTCTAAGAAACCAATTGGCAATGGTATTATTACCTGTTTAAATAAAAAACAAGCTTTAGCACGTAGTAAAAAGGGTAAAGAGGCGGCTATTGCAGTAAAAACAGTTTTATCCATTTGATATGTCTCTACATTTCAGTAAAAAAAATAATCCAAGAATAATTATTATCCAGAAACTTTATAGTAAATTTTACAACAATGAAGTTGATATAAGTTTTCCAAAACACCGTTTTAAAAAGTTTATTAAAGATGTGGTGAATGGTACCTTAGAAAGAGACGATGTAATACTTGATGAAATTTCTAATCATTTGAAGGAAGATTTGAATTTATCAAAATTAGATAAAGTATTTCAAGTAATTATTAAAAGTGCTATTTTTGAACTTATGTATAAGCCCAAAACTTCATCAAAAATAATAATCAAGGAGTATCTTAATGCATCCAATTTTTTTATCGATCAGTCTCAAACAAAATATCTTAATGCTTTATTGGATAAAATATCTAAAAAATTAAGAAATTGATGAATGAAACAATATTAATAAATAGATATTTAAAAAAATTAACTAAGAATAATCCAAATGCTTTAAATTTGGATGATGATATCTTTTTTGATAAAAGTAAACGACTAGCTATATCTGTAGATACATATAATGAAGGAACACACTTTGTTGATTTTAAAAGACCTGATTTAGTTATTAGAAAGATAATAAGGTCATCAATTTCTGATATATACTCAAAAGGAGTTGAACCCAAATATTTTTTTTTGTCAGGATCTGGAAATAAAAAAAAATTTAATAGTAGAACAATGAAATTAATTAGCAGTTCTATTGCCAAGGAACAAAAAAAATTCAATATAAAATTATCTGGTGGTGATACAACTTATTCAAAATTATTAACATTCACAGTTATAACAATTGGTTTTGCAGACAAGATTATTTATAGAAATAAATGTAAAGTAGGTGATGACATTTACGTCACAGGAAATATTGGAGATAGTTTTGTTGGTTTACAGATATTAAAGAAAAAAATTAAAGTTAAAAATATGCATAAAAAAACATATTTTGTTGATAAATATTATTCACCTAATTTACCTACTAAAATAAGTAAACGATTAACTAAATTTGCAAATAGTTCAATGGACGTTTCAGACGGTCTAATTATTGATTTGAATAGATTAATGAATAAACAGAATTTAGGGTACACTGTAAACTTCAATAAAATCCCATTATCTAAAAATTTAAATAATTTTATAAAAAGTAAAAAATTACTTTTGAAAGATTATTTGTTAAATGGTGACGATTATCAGATTCTTTTTACGGCATCAAAGTCAAAAAGATTATACATTGAAAAATTATCTACACAAATGAATCAAAAAATTTCTAGAATTGGCCAAATAAATAAGAAATTGAAATTGTATTCTTTAGATGACAAAGAATATCGTATAAAAAACCTTAAATATCAGGGATATTTGCATAAATTTTAAAAAGTTAAATATTGCCTTTTGCAGACTTTTTTGTAATGTCCCCATTTTAAAAATTAACTAATACACTTATTTAAGGAATTATATGTCTGTAGAAACAATTTTAATATACACAATATTTGCAGGAATTTTATCCATTGTTTATGGATTTGTTACTGGATCATCTATTTTAAATGCAAGCGTTGGAAATTCAAAAATGCAAGAAATTGCATCTGCAATACAAGTTGGAGCAAAAGCTTATTTAAACAGACAATATAAAACAATTGCAATTGTTGGAGCGGTAGTTCTAGTAATTATTAGTTTTGCATTTTCACCACTAGTTGGACTTGGATATTTAATTGGTGCATCGCTATCTGGGATTGCTGGATATGTGGGCATGTTAGTATCAGTGCAAGCCAATGTTAGGACAGCAGAAGCTGCAAGAAAAGGTCTAGCTCAAGGATTATCAGTTGCTTTTAAATCTGGTGCTATCACAGGCATGTTGGTTGCTGGCTTAGCGCTTTTATCTATAGCTGTTTATTACTATATTTTAATTTCTATAGGAGTTGACGAAAGAGAGATAGTTAATGCTTTAGTAGCTCTTGGTTTTGGAGCTTCTTTAATTTCAATATTTGCAAGATTAGGCGGAGGCATATTTACAAAAGGTGCTGATGTTGGCGCTGATTTGGTTGGCAAAGTGGAGGCTGGAATACCTGAAGATGATCCAAGAAACCCTGCTGTAATTGCTGATAATGTTGGAGATAATGTTGGTGATTGTGCTGGAATGGCAGCAGATTTATTTGAAACATATGCTGTAACAATCGTTGCTACTATGGTTTTATCATCGATTTTCTTTGTTTCAGACTTAAATATGATGGTTTATCCTCTATCAATTGGTGGCGCATGTATAATAACATCTATTGTAGGTACTTTCTTTGTAAAACTTGGTAATTCAAAAAACATAATGAATGCTCTTTATAAAGGATTTGTTGCAACAGCTATTCTTTCACTAATTGTTTTATATCCAGTTACAGATTCAGTAATTGGTTTAAATACTGAATATACTGTAAATGGAGTTTCATTTAATGGAATGAGTTTGTATTATTGCGGAGTTGTTGGTCTTATTATTACTGGATTATTAATTTGGATTACAGAATATTATACTGGAACAGATTATAGACCAGTTAAAAGTGTTGCTGAATCATCAACTACAGGTCATGGCACAAATGTCATACAAGGACTTGCAATCTCAATGGAAGCTACTGCAGTCCCAGCTTTAATAATTGTTGCAGGAATTTTAATTACAAATTCAATTGCTGGTTTATTTGGAATTGCAATTGCTGTAACTACTATGCTTGCACTTGCAGGAATGGTTGTAGCTTTAGATGCTTATGGTCCAGTCACAGATAATGCTGGTGGGATTGCTGAAATGTCAAATTTACCTAAGAATGTTAGAAAAACAACAGATGCTCTTGATGCAGTTGGCAACACGACAAAAGCAGTAACAAAAGGTTATGCAATTGGATCTGCTGGCTTAGGAGCTTTAGTTTTATTTGCAGCTTATACTGAGGACATCAAACATTTTTCTAAAGAAGCTGGATCTAAGTTAGAGGGTATAGTTGTAACATTTGATTTGTCTAATCCTTTTGTTGTTGTAGGACTTTTAATTGGAGGTATGCTGCCGTACTTATTTGGCTCAATGGGGATGCAAGCTGTTGGAAGAGCAGGAGGTGCAGTTGTTGTTGAAGTTAGAAGACAATTTAAAAAAATACCAGGAATTATGAAACGAAAAGCTAAACCAGATTATGGTAGACTTGTAGATCTATTAACTAAAGCGGCAATAAAAGAAATGATAATTCCTTCTTTACTCCCAGTTCTTTCACCAATTGTACTGTATATTATTATACTTCCTATTGGTGGTCAGGTTGCTGCACTGTCATCAGTTGGTGCAATGCTTTTAGGCGTCATCATAACAGGCTTATTTGTTGCTGTTTCAATGACAGCTGGTGGAGGTGCTTGGGACAATGCCAAGAAATATATTGAAGATGGAAAGTTTGGTGGGAAAGGTTCAGAAGCACACAAGGCAGCTGTAACAGGTGATACTGTTGGGGACCCATACAAAGATACAGCAGGACCTGCAGTAAATCCTATGATAAAAATAACTAACATAGTGGCCTTACTACTATTAGCTGTTATTGCTGGTTAATTAATGTATTTATCTATTTCTCATAGGTGCGTTAATTTTTTCTCTTAAAGAGTTAAATACTCCAGATAAAAATTTATCATCTTTAAATTCTTTAGAAGTTATAAATTTTGAGTATTTTATATTGTTCATATTGTCTAAATTTAGTAATTCTTTCTTTTTAAGAATGCCCTTACTATCAAGTTCAACTATTAGGATATTATTTTTTTTAATTTTTTGATTACCTAATTTTATGAGAGATTGGTTAGTTTTAAGTCTTTCAATATAGAACCACTTATTTTTATTAAATTCACTTATTGATGAAGGTGGACCAATAATTTTAATTAAATCATTTTTATTTGACTTATTTACTTCTATTTTGTCATATTTAGCTTCAAGTAATTTTATACCATGATAATTTGATACTTTATTTCCTGAGCAGTTAACTATAAATATAAATATTATTAAATTTATATAATTTATGAATGACATATATTTAAATATTTACAATAAATTGATAAAACTAACCAGAAATAAAAATTTATATAATATTAAAAAACAAGATACATTTTATGATCGTATGGTCATATTTTTTTTTCATTTAGGTTTCTTGTTAAAAGTTTATAAAAATATTGAAACTAAAGATAATTTACAAAAATTTTTTGATTTTTGCGTTAGACAAATAGAATTATCAATTAGAGAAATTGGATATGGAGATGCAACGATTAATAAAAAGATGAAGGAGTATATAAATCTATTTTACTCTATTGTTGATAGAATTGATAAATGGGAAGATAAAGATAGCAATCAAAGATGTCAGATTTTAAAATTATATGTAGATGATATCTCTAATTATGAAAATTTTGTTGAATATTTTGAAAAATATAGGAATAAATTGACAAAAATTACTTTCAATAATATTACAGAGGATATAATAACCAATTAAAATTATGGCTGTACCAAAACGAAAAACTACTAAATCTAGATCTGGAAAAAGAAGATCTCATATTAAAGTTGCTTCTAAAAATATTATAGAAGATAAGAAATCTGGTGAGTATAGACTTTCACATCATATGGATCTTAAAACTGGAACCTATAAAGGTAGACAAGTGCTTGATCCTAAAGATTAAATAAAATTATGAATAACCCAATTAAAATTGCAGTTGATGCAATGGGTGGTGAAGACTCGCCAAATAAAGTTTTAAAAGGGATTGAAATTCATAATACCACTACACAAAATATTATTTATAATATCTTTGGGAATAAAAATTCTATTAATCCAATAATTCAAAAGTTAAATATCCCAAAAAATATATTTAACATAATTCATACTGAAAATTATATAAAAGATGAGGACAGTCCATTGACTGCTGCAAAAAAAGGAAAGGATACTAGTATGTGGATGTCTATAGAAAGCTTAAAAAATAATAATTCAGATGCAATAATTTCAGCAGGAAATACTGGGGCATTATTTGTTATAGCAAAACTAAATTTAAAAATGATTGATAAAATTGAAAAGCCTGCTCTATCAGCATTATGGCCTAATAAAAATGGTATGAATGTTGTTTTGGATTTAGGTGCAAATATTGAATGTAATGAAAAAAATTTAGTTGATTTTAGTTTAATGGGATCTGCATTACATAAATCTTTATTTGATGAAGAGGATGCGAAAGTTGCAATATTAAACATCGGATCAGAGGAGACTAAAGGCAATAATGTAATTAAAAATACATATCAAATACTTAATGAAAATAAAAATTCTTTATTTCAGTTTAAGGGTTATGTTGAAGGAAACCAAATAATGGATGGCAATGTTAATGTAATAGTAACAGATGGATTTACAGGAAATATAGCATTAAAGACCGCAGAGGGCACTGCTAATTTTATAAGCTCTGAATTAAAATATGCTTTAAATTCAACATGGATAGGAAAAATCTCAGCTTTATTAAATATTAAAAATTTAAAAAAATTTAAAAAAAAACTTGATCCACGGTTATATAATGGAGCAATTTTATTAGGTTTAGATAAACCAGTTATTAAAAGCCATGGATCAACAGATGAAGTTGGATTTGCAAATTCTCTGCAAGTTTGTGAAAAAATCATTAAAAGTAATTTAATTGGTAAAATTAAAAAAAATATTATTTAAATGAGGATCAATTTAACCAAAAAAGAAATAATTAATTCAATATATATGCAGTTAGGATTTTCAAAAAAAATTTCAGAAAATTTGCTCGAGGATTTTTTGATTATTTTATTTGAAGAAATTAAAAATAATAAAAAGGTTAAGTTACCTAAGTTTGGTACATTTATTTTACGTCATAAAAAAAGAAGGGTAGGAAGAAATCCAAAAACTTTAGAAAAAAAAATTATTTCAGAACGAAATGTAATTTTATTTAAACCATCAAAGGAATTAAAAAATTTTATAAATAATTATGAATCAAAACTCTAAAACTTATAAAACAATAGGAGAAGTCGCTAAAATATTAAATTTAATAGATAAAAAAACTGGCAAACTATCAACACATACATTGCGATACTGGGAGAAAGAATTTAGACAGATAAAACCATATATTTTTTCGGGTAAGAGAAGATATTATGATGTTAAAACAATCAATATTTTAAAAAAAATACAATTCTTATTAAAAACAAAGGGTATGACAGTCAAGGGTGTCAAAAAGTATTTAACAACAGATTATTCTGAACTTGACGAAGCTAATAATAAAACTATAAACAAAAAAAATATTCAAACAAAAATAAAAAATATATCAAGCTTAATTAAAAATATAAAAAACAATGGCTAAAAAAACACATGTTAAAGTTAGATTGGTACCAGAGACTAAACCAGATAGTCCATTTTTTTATTATGTAAAAAAGCCTGCTGGTGGAGAAAAGGCTAAAGTGAAACTCAAAGCAAAAAAATATAACCCCTCAACAAGAAAACATGAAATTTTTGTTGAAAAAAAATTACCTCCACATAGTAAGTAATTATTTCTTTTTAAAGTTTCTTCTTTCAAAATCTATATAAGACCATATCATATTTTTCCAAACTCTATTGGTTATTTTAGGGTCTATTTTGTTTTTAATTGATTTTTTTTTTATATTTTTAAGTATTATTGATATTCTTCTTTTATCAACAATTTGATTTTTATACTCTTTAAGTTTTAGTACATCTTTTACTATATTGGTTCGTTGCTTAATTAAGCCAATTAACTTGTTATCAAGTAAATCTAATTTTTTTCTTAAAATATTTAATTTTTTTTGCTTAATCGGCGACATTTGATCAATTGGAATAATATATAAATATTATATTTAAACAAATATGTACACAGTAATTAATAATAAATATAGACCATATATTTCAAAATGGATGTTGTTAATGTTCATATTGGTTTCTATAATGATCTTAGTCGGTGGTCTTACAAGATTGACAGATTCAGGTCTTTCAATTACTGAATGGGAATTTTTTAAAGGTTTTTTTCCTCCAATGAATGATGCTACGTGGTTTAACTATTTTAATGAATATAAAAAGATTCCAGAATATAAACTTCAAAACTCAAATATGTCGATGAGTGAATTTAAAATAATTTTTTGGTGGGAATGGGCACATAGATTTTTTGGTCGTGTGATTGGATTATTATTTTTATTACCATTAATTTTTTTTTCAATAAAAATAGGTTTTAAAAAATTATTAAACTTTCATCTAATTTTTATTTTAATATGTTTTCAAGGATTTTTAGGTTGGTATATGGTTAAAAGTGGTTTAGTTAATAGAGTAGATGTGAGTCATTATAGATTATCTATTCATTTATTTTTTGCATTTATAATTTTATCGTTAATTTTTTGGAATTATTTATCTTTAAATAATTTTTATGTTAAAAAGCAAATTATTAAAAACTATTTACCAGAAGTATTTTTAATCTTAGTATTTATTCAAATAGTTGTCGGTGCGTTTGTCTCTGGTATGGATGCAGGTAAAATATATAATTCCTGGCCTTTAATGGGAAATACCTATTTTCCAGATGATAGTAAATTTATTAATCTTTTTGATTTATCAGTATTCAATGATCCATCCTTAGTACAATTTATTCATAGAAATTTAGCTTATTTAATCTTAGGTATTTATTTTCTATTATTAAATTTAGTACGCAGAAATAAAATTGATAAACTTTTTAAATCAATAAATGTTTTAGGAATAATAATTTTTTTTCAAGTTATTCTTGGAATACTAACCGTTTTATATGGTGCTGATATTTATATTGCCTCACTTCATCAATTTGGGTCAATATTTTTAATTACTTCGACATTGTTTTTTATTTTTAAGAATAGATACAACTAACTACTTTTTTTCAATAATGAATAGCTCATTATTAAAATGCATGCCTTTATTCTTATTCACTATTTGTTTTACAACTTTCTGATAATTTTTGTTATTTTCTGCTTTAAAAATTTGTTCATCAGATATTTGATTTACATAAACCGCTGCATTCCATGCTGAAAATATTAATGAGGTAGCGATACCACCACTTATTTCATTTGGTAAAGCTCTTAAAACATACTTAATATTCTTTTTCTTATGGAATTTTAAATTTTTTAAATCATTTTTATTTGTATTCTCTTTTATATATCTAAGTATAGAGTCATATAAGAATGGAAAAGGATTCTCATCAGGCCAAATTTTTTTTATAACTTTATTAGCTGGGTCATTACCACATGCATGTACCACTACTAGTTTTCCTTTTTTATCTAAAGATTTTATCATTGGATCAATTACATATTTGACCTTTTTTTCTGCTGTTATTCGTGATCTATATGGTTGTGAAGCTATTATTAAATCAAATTTATTTTTACCATCTTTTTTTTTTGGTACTATATTTCTGAGTGTAAATTCTTGGTCCTCTCTATAAATTATAATGACCGATGGTTCTTTATATGTTGGATTTCCAGTATTAATATTTTGTTCAATTTGCCATTTCTTGTTTAAAAACTCTTTATTTAATTTTCTTAATTGTGTTGAAAAATCTAAAGACGAACTACCTTTTAACTTAACTATTTTCCAGTTCATTTTCTTTTGTTTAATTTTATTGTTTGATTTTAATGAAGTAGATTCCACATAATTTAGATTGGAAATCACAAATACTGTATTTTTATGTTCAATAAATCTATCTGGTAGTTTTTCTAATCCTAACCTAACATCCTCCATACTTATTTCTTTTGTACTTACTAATAATGGTATATTTGGCATTTGTTGGTGACATTGTCTCATAACATTCATTAATAAAGAACCATCCCCCATACCAGCATCAAAAATTCTTAATGCAGGAAATTTTGGTTTTATTTTTTCTATAATGGGTTTTAAAGAGTCGGCAATTTTATTTTTTTCATTTGTAGTAGTTACAAAAAGTAGATATTTTTGCCTGTTATCAAAAAATCTAAATTTTTTTTTCATAAAATTATTTTGAATAATTATTTAGGTGGATAGTGAGCAATTATAAATTTTTTTAATACTTTTAAAACTCTATCTGCTTCCTCCAAAAGCATCATATGACCACAGTTGTCAATTATATCTATCTGACTACCTTCAATTAAATTTGCTAATTTTTTTCCCTCTTTAACTGGACACATTTTATCATCTGTTGCTAATATTGATAGGGTAGGAACAGTTATATTTTTTGCAGCTTCAAATCCATTTTTATAATTATCACAAGCCCTAAAATCTACACCAAGTGTATTTTTAATTGTTCTAGTTTTAGCTAACATAGCACCAGTATTTATATGATATAAACCTGGCACAGGATGACCCCCAAAGTGACCAGCAGGACCATGTGCCCAATCCATCATTAATTCAACAGCTTTGGGATCATTATTTTCGGCTAGTGACAACAACTCTGGATTCATTGGAATAGCGCCAGCACCTCCCATCAAGGAAAGAGTTTTAATTTTGTTTGGATTTCTTGATGTACACTCCACTGTCACCAAGCAACCTTGAGAGTGACCAACCAATGATGCCTCTTTGTATCCAACAGCATCTATAACATCACTTATCCAATCAGCCATCTCCTCGATTGATTTTAAACTTTCACCACCAGATAAACCATGACCTGGCATATCTAATGCTAAAACACTGTAGCCATGAAAAGCAAAATATCTAGTTTGTAGCACCCATGTCATATGGGTAAGACCGCTACCATGAACAAATATAATTAATGGCTTATTTTTATCAAACGGTCTACCGCCAGTCGAAGCATAAACTTCGTGGTTATTTACCTGAAACTTCATTGATTGGAAACGAGTCTAGGTTTCCTAGCAGCTCTAAATCCATTTTCGAAGTCATTTTTTATATCATCAATATCTTCAATTCCAACCGACAATCTTATCATATCATGAGATAATCCTGCAAATTTTAAAGTAGCTTCATCCATTTGAGAATGCGTAGCAGATGCTGGATGGATTACTAAAGTTCTTGTGTCCCCAACATTTGCTAAGTGCGAAGCTAATTTTACATTATTTATAAATGCCTCACCTGCCTCTTTTCCTCCTTTAATTCCAAATGCAATCATAGAACCTTTGCCATTTGGCAATAACTTATTTGCTAAATCATGATCAGGATGATCTGGTACACTAGGGTGAGATACCCATGCTACACTCTCGTGACCAAGTAAAAATTCAACCATTTTTTCTGCATTGGAACAATGTTTTTGCATTCTAACTGATAATGTTTCAATACCTTGTAAAACATTCCATGCATTCTGTGGACTAAGACAAGGACCAAAATCTCTCATACCTTCAGCTCGTGATTTCATAGTAAAAGCTGTAGGTCCAAATTCTTCAGCAAATGATAATCCATGGTAACCTTCATAAGGTTTAGTCATTGTTGGAAACTTATCATTCTGCATCCAGTCAAATTTTCCACCTTCTACAATTATACCAGCCATTGATGACCCATGTCCTGCCATCCATTTTGTTAATGAATGTATAACGATATCTGCGCCGTGTTCTATTGGCTTACATAGATAAGGTGTTTGGTATGTTGCATCTACCATTAATGGTATACCAGCTTCGTGAGCAATTTTAGCAATTTCAGGCATATTCATAATTTCGTTTCCTGGATTGCCAACTAATTCTCCAAAAATTCCCTTTGTATTTTTTTGAATAGCTTTTTTAAATCCTTCCGTATCTCTTGGTTTAACAAATGTTGTTTTAATTCCAAACTTTGGCAATGTAAGCCTGAATAAGTTTACAGTTCCACCATATAATTGAGATGAAACAACTAAATGATCTCCAGCCTCACATAATGTCATAACGGCTAAAAAAATCGCACTCATACCAGAAGAAGTTGCTAATGCGGCTGTACCACCTTCTAAAGAAGCAACTCGTTCTTCAAGTACAGCAACTGTAGGATTTGATATTCTACTGTAAATATGTCCTCCTCTTTCAAGATTAAATAATGCTGCTGCGTGATCTACGTCATCGAATAAATATGATGTAGTTTGGTAAATTGGTACTTGTCTAGAACCTGCATTTTTGTGTGGTTGATAACCAGCGTGTAAACTTAGAGTATCAAATTTATAAGTTTTTGAATCTATTCCTTTTTTGTCTGACATTTATTTGCTCCTATTCAAATTTTTTTTAGATTTATTATAAACTAATATATTCCTTAATTAATACCTTAATTATAAGTTAAAACTAACAAAAATGACCATAATTCAAAATGTATAATAATTGACAATATATAGTTTTATAAGTATTAATCCCGCATTTATGACTAAATTCTTAAAAAAAGATGATCTCGACAGTAAATGGTTTGAAATCGACGCAACTGGAGCTGTGGTCGGAAGACTAGCAACGGTTATCTCTAAAGTTTTGAGAGGTAAAAACAAAGCAACATTTACACCACATATGGATAGTGGAGATTTTGTTGTAGTTAAAAACGTGGACCAATTAAGATTTACAGGCAATAAATACTCAGACAAAAAATATTACAGACATACAGGTTATCCTGGAGGTATAAAGGAAACTACACCAGAAATTTTACAATCAAAAAAGCCAGGAGAAGTTTTAAAAATGGCAGTGAAAAGAATGTTGCCTGGAGGCCCATTGGCTAAAAAACAATTAACAAAATTAAAATTATATTCAGGATCTGAACATCCTCATGCATCTCAAAACCCGGAAGTTATAGAAATTGCTAAATTAAATCCAAAAAATGTAGTTAGAAACTAAATGGAAACAAATCAAACTTCACAGCCAAAAATTAAACTAGATTTTAAAGATGCTAAATATGCAACAGGAAGAAGAAAAACTTCTGTTGCTAAAGTTTGGTTAAAAAAAGGTACAGGTAAATTTTACGTAAATGGAAAAAATTTAGACGATTACTTCACAAGAGCAACACACAAAATGCAAATTTTAAGACCATTTGAAATAATAAATCAATCAACAGATTATGATGTTAGATCTCAAGTAGTAGGAGGTGGTCATACAGGTCAAGCAGGAGCACTTGTACATGGAATATCTAGAGCTTTATTACAATTTGATGAAAATTTGAAACCCACACTTAGAAAAGAGAAACTTACGACCAGGGACTCAAGAGCTGTAGAAAGAAAAAAGCCCGGTCGTGCAAAAGCTAGAAGAAGTTTTCAATTCTCTAAAAGATAATATCATTTTATTAAACAACTGTTATATTGTAATATGACTAAGATAAATGTTCTCATTGCTGGAGCTACTGGATATATAGGTATTCAATTAGTTAAATTATTAACTAAGCATAAAAATGTTAAAATTAAATATCTTTGTGGTGATACTTCAGTAGGGAAGAAAATTAGCTCTTATGATAAATACTTTAATAAATATAAACTACCAAATATTGCTAAATTTAATAAAAAGTTATTAAAAAATGTTAATGTTGTATTCACAGCATTGCCTAATGGAGAAGCTCAAAAAATTTCAAAAAATTTACTAAATAAAAATATCTTAATCGATTTGTCAGCTGATTTTAGACTTAAATCAGTTAGTGATTATTTAAAATGGTATAAATTAAAACATAATGCTCCTAAATTAATCAAACAAAGTATTTATTCTTTGCCTGAGTTAAATAATAAGAATATTAAAAAATATAAAATAATTTCTTGTCCAGGCTGTTATCCAACATCAATTTTATTACCATTAGTACCGTTAATTAAAAAAAATATTGTTAAATCAAACAATATCGTAATTGATTCAAAATCTGGTTATTCAGGTGCAGGTAGAAATATTCATAAAAAATATAACGATAAATTTTTAAATGAGACATTAAGTGCTTATGGGTTAGCGTTTCATAGACATAATTCAGAAATAGATCAGGAACTAAAAATAAAAACAGGTAAAAAGGTTAAATTTCAATTTACACCCCATCTCTCACCAATGTTTAGAGGAATATTAACTACCATGTATTTAGATCTAAAAAGAAATGATTCTATTAAAAAAATTTATTCTTTTCTAACAAAATATTACAAAAATTGTAAATTTATAAAAATTCTAAAACCAAATACTTTTTTAGGGACTAATGAAGTAATGAATACAAATAACTGTCATATTTCCGTATGTGAGAGTAAATATAAAAATAAAATTATTATATTATCAGCTATAGATAATTTAATTAAAGGTGGTAGTGGACAAGCTGTTCAAAATATGAATATTTTATTTGGATATAAGTCTAATGAAGGATTAAATTAATGAAAATATTAATAATTTTCATAATTTTCTTATTTATAAATAATTGTTCTAATCAAAACTTTGGTTCCTTTTTAAAGAAAAAGAATGATGATGTGGTTGAAAAACCGCATTTAGACATTGATAAAAATATTTCTTTTGAAGATTTTAAAAATAAAATTATTAATTATGGAAAAAATAGTAGTTTTCCAAGTTTAGATGATTGATATGACAAAAAAACTTAATATAGCAATTGTTGGATTAGGTCAAATTGGCAATTATCTATATAATGAGCTCAATACAAAGAAAAAAGATATTTTAAAAAAAACTGGAAAAATTATCTTTGTTTCTGCAATATCAGCTAAGAATATTAATAAAAAAAGAAAATTTAAAATTAATAAGAAAATATTTTACAAAGATCCTTTTACAATTTTTAAAAATAATAAAATTGATATTTTAATTGAAGCTATTGGTCATTCCGATGGTATATCTAAAAAAGTTGTAGAATTTGCACTAAAGAATAAAATTCATGTTGTAACTCCTAATAAAGCATTAATTTCCAAACATGGTAATAATCTATCGAAACTTGCTGAAAAAAATAAAGTTAATTTAGAATTTGAAGCTTCAGTGGGAGGTGGTATTCCTATTTTAAGAACAATTAAAGAAGGACTAGCAACCAATAAGATAAGTAAAGTATATGGAATATTAAATGGTACTTGCAATTATATATTATCTGAAATGGAAGAAACTAAGTCTGGATTTTTAACTGTTTTAAAAAAAGCTCAATCATTAGGTTATGCTGAACCAGGTAATCCAAAATTAGATTTAAATGGTTATGATGCTTTAGCTAAAGTTAAAATTCTTTCTGCTTTAGCATTTAATTATAAAGTTTCAAATACAAAATGTTTAATGGAGGGTATTGAAAATATAGAATACAAAGATTTAGAAATTGCAAATCAATTAAATTATAAAATTAAATTATTGGGAATAACAGAAATTGTTAATAATAAATTATTTGAAAGAGTTCATCCGTGTTTAATAAAAAAAAATACTTACATTGCAAATGTTAATGGTGTTATGAATGCTGTGATAATTGAAGGTAATCCAGTAGGGGAGAGTGTTTTACAAGGAGAAGGTGCTGGACCTGGGCCAACTTCATCTGCTTTGATGTCCGATCTTTTGTCAATTTTACGTGGAAATATCAAATACCCTTTCGGTATTTCCGACAATAAAAGAAAATCTCCTTCAATTTATAATACAGATAATTATTCTAATGCTTTATATATTAGACTTGAAGTTAAAGATAAACCTGGTGTTTTGTCTGAAATCACTAAAAAATTTGCTACACATAAAATTTCTGTTCAAAGATTAATTCAAATACCAAATAATAAAAATAAAACTGCTTCTATTGTGATAATAACTCACAAGTCCTTGGAAAAGGATTACCAGAAATGTATTAAATCCTTTAAATCAAATAAAAATATTATTAAAAATCCTATATTATTAAGACTTTTTTAATGGAACTTTATTTAAAGCTCTTTGAAGTTCTGTTTCCTGTATTTTTTATTGTTGGAATTGGATTTTTATTAGGAAAAAAAAATCCAAATTTTGATACTTCTTTTATAACATCTTATGCTGGAAATTTTGGAACTCCAGCTTTAGTAATTTTCTCTCTTACATCCACAGGTGTTACTTTTGATATATTTGCAGAATATTTTATTTACGCTTTAATATTACTTTCATCATTTGCTTTAATTGGTCTTGTTTTTTTAATTCTTATGAAAAAAGATTACATTAGAGAATTACCTACTTTTTTTTTACCTAATACAGGTAATATGGGTATACCAATATGTCTTTTTGCTTATGGTAAAATGGGGATGGGTGTAGCTGCAGCTATTTCATCTTTGGTAATACTCTTACATTTTACTGCAAATATATTTCTTGCAAAACGAAAATTTGATTTTTCAATAATCGCAAAAAGTCCTTCCTTTTATACAATTATTTTGACCGTTATCTTTTTATACTACGGCAAAGAGATGCCAGTTTTTGTGATTAACACAACAATGCTTTTATCTTATGCCATGATTGTTATGATTTTAATGTCTCTAGGTATTGCCTTAACTCAAATGAAAGTATTTTCTTTGAGAGACTCAATTATAACATCAATAGGTAGAGTAATTCTTGGTCCAATTGTAGGTTTTTTTATTATAAAATTTTTTAATTTATCTGGTTTTGCAGCTGGAGTTTTACTAATTCAATCTTCTATGCCTAGTGCAATATTGTGTTATTTGGTTGCCTCTATGTATTCTCCTAAAAAAAATGTAGATAATATTTCCAGCACAATTGTTGTATCTACTTTGATGTCATTGGTTACAGTTCCAATTACAGTATTTATTGCCCTTAAATATTTCGCTTAAATGAAAGCAATATGTTTAAATTTATCCGCATGGATGATTTTGCCCTTTATGGATGCAATTGCAAAATACTTATCTTCGGATTTATCTTTTTTTCAAATAACGTGGGCTAGATATTTTTTTACAGTTGTGTTCACAACTTTTTTTATGTTTTTATTTTTTAGGGAACAATTGAAGTTTTCTCAAAATATCAAATTACAAATAATTAGGGGTTTGTCTTTATTTTTTGCAAATATATGTTTTTTTTACTCCATTTCTGTAATCTCAATGGCAAAAGCGTTAACATTGGCGTTCGTTGCTCCATTGGTCACAACTGCTCTTTCTCCATTTTTACTTAAAGAAAAAGTCGGATATAGACGGTGGACTGCTGTATTAGTCGGTTTTTGTGGTATTTTAGTTGTTATAAGACCTGGAATTATAGAGATTAACCATGCTAGTTTAGCAGCTGTTGGAACAGGCTGTTTTTACGGCTTTTATCTAATAATAACTCGAAAATTACATTCAACAGATAGTCCATTACTCACATTGCTGATTACGGGTATAGTAGGGGCCATTATCGCATCTTTTTTTGTTCCTATTGTTTGGACTAATCCTACTCTAATTCAATGGTCTTGGATGGCTCTAATGGGTATATTTGCCTGTTTGGGCCATATATTAATTATTTTGTCTCTTCGTTACGCTGATGCTTCAAAATTAGCACCATTTGGTTATTTCGAGATAATTACTAATCTTATCTTAGGGTATTATGTGTTTTCTGATTTTCCTGATAAATATACTTTTATTGGTCTTTTCATAATCGTTTCATCAGGCTTATATGTTTTTAAAAGAGAATATTACCATAAATATAAGTAAATATATATGTACTATATATTAATATAATACTTTAATATATATATGTAAACTATTGTAATTATTACAATTTTTATAATATCTAAACTATAGTTTTAATTATATAAATTAAAAATAATGGAATAAAATTATAAAATTTTCAATTAAATAAGCGCTGGTAAGTAAAAATAATCAATAAATATGGAGTTATCTAAATTATAAAAATAGAAAATAAAAATTAGAATATGAGATAGGGGACAATAATTCAATAAAATCAACAATTATGAAGAAATATTACAACAAATCTATTTATAATAAAAACTTACTTCTATTTTGACATAGAAATTTCTTAATATTAATTGATATAAATATATAAAAAACAATAATTTTCTTAATAATTACCTAAGTAATGCAATTTATGAATATAGCGTTTAATGCCCCAAATATAGTGCTAATTTAGAGATTTCAATTTATAAGCTGCAACCAATAGGGGAATTTAAAATTGTAATACTAAATGTTGTTAAATTTAAAAAAAACGTTGGTATTATTACCTTTTAGAGCAAAATACCCTCTGATTTGAGCAGTTTTTTCTTAGTTTTTATACCACCTTTACCAGAATACCCTCCAAGAGACCCATCAGACCTGATTACTCTATGGCAAGGTATTTTAGGAGCATAAGGGTTCTTTCCTATAGCATTAGCTACAGCTCTAACAGCTCTAGGCTTATTTATACCTTTGGCTACGTCAGAATACGTTAAAACAGTACCTTTTTTTATAGTTTTTAAATAATTCCAGACTTTTATTTGAAATTTTGTTCCTTTGAGGATCATACAAAAAAAACCCTGTATCTCTGCACCTTTTCAGGCACAAAGATCAGTAGTTTTTGGCACGTCGTTGTATGCGCTACCGCCATGCCTTCCACCCCGCAATTTTAGCGCTACTCTGCGTGGTTTTCTGCCCTCTGGGCTTGAATCTCTCGATTTTTCCCCAGATGGTCAGTTAAGAGTTGCCTCTTAATTCATTTATTAGATTATCATAGTGCAAATTAGATTAGTATCACTTTATAGTTGATTATTAAGGGTTTTTAACAGCTGTGAATAGCGTTAATAAACTATCTAGGTCCAACAAAAATAACAACAAAATAAGATAAATAGAAAATTATTGTTAAAACAGATAAGAAATATACTTCTAATGACTTTCCATTTTTTTTGTAAACTAAATAACTTAGTATAGTTAAACCTAGAGATATTATTAAGAAATAGCTTGTTGGAATCTCGCCATCTATAGTCATGAAATATTTTTTATTTCATTTGACATTTAAAATCACTTAATATATTACTAATGATAATTAATTGTTATCAATAGTAATTATATGAATATGCTTACAACAGACTTAAAATTGCTTCATGAGGCAACATTAAATAATTTAAAAAATTCAAAAGCAAGCAATACATTAAGAGCTTATAAATCAGATTTTAAAGATTTTGCAGCTTTTTGCGCAAAGCATGGCTTAATTTCACTTCCAACAGAGCCAAAAGTTATTTCCTTGTACCTAACTCATCTTTCCAAGAATTCGAAAATAAGCACACTTAGAAGACGATTAGTAGCTATAAGTATGGTTCATAAGCTTAAAGGTCATTATCTAGATACAAAACATCCAATAATAATTGAAAATTTAATGGGGATTAAAAGACTCAAAGGAACTTTTCAAAAAGGCAAAAAACCCATATTAATCAAACATTTAAAATTAATTATTAATGTAATTAATGAATGTAAAATAGATAATATAATGAAATTAAGGGATAAAACATTGATGTTAATTGGATTCGGAGGAGGTTTTAGAAGAAGCGAACTTATTTCAATAGATCATGATGATCTAGAATTTAGTTCAGAAGGTTTAAAAATAACAATTAAAAGATCAAAAACAGATCAATATGGAGAAGGTATGATAAAAGGTCTCCCCTACTTTGAAAATAAAACTTACTGTCCTGTTGAAAATTTAAAAAATTGGCTAGAAATTTCTAAAATCAAAACAGGTCCAATATTTAGAAGATTTTCAAAAGGTCTAATATTGAATGATAAAAGATTAACAGATCAATCAGTAGTACTAATAATGAAAAAATACTTAAATTTAGCTGGTATAGAAAGTAAGAATTTCGCAGGTCATAGTCTTAGATCTGGTTTTGCAACAGTCGCTGCGGATGCAGGAGCAGATGAAAGGAGTATTATGGCTATGACAGGTCATAAAACCAATCAAATGGTTAGAAGATATATAAGGGAAGCTAATATATTTAAGCATAATGCTTTAAATAAAATCAAGATTTAATTAATTTAAGCCTGAATTCATCAATTTTTTTTGAAACAAACTCATTAGTTAACATAAAGTTTTTATAAATTTTTTTTTGAATTGATTTTTTGTAAACTGAATCATTTATTAATTTTTCAATTTTTTTTTGTAAGTTTTGAATTGTCAAATTTTTAATTTTTATCGCTAAAGGTGATGCTTCTGGAAGACCACCTCTATTCGAAATTATAACTGCACAGCCAGCACTTGAAGCTTCCAAAGCTGTTCTACCAAAAGGTTCTTCAATTCTAGAACAAATCACTGAGATATCTGATTTTTTAAACCAATTAATAACCTTAATATTATTTTGAAAGCCTAAAATTTTAAATCTATTGTGGTAAAAATTTATTTTTTCCCTAGGTTCATCACCTATTACTATAGATCTCCAGCTGGGGTATTTGTCTAAAATATTCAATGTTGCTTTACCAAATATGTCATAACCTTTAGATTTATTAAGTCGTCCAACAAAAATAATAATTTTCTTTTTTTTATTGAAATTAATTTTTTTTTTATTCGTAGATTGATTAATTACTTTTAATTTATTTTTATATTCATTTTTCTTAAGACCTTTAGTGAACTGATTTAAAGTCCATTTACTATTAAAAATAATCAATAAAGTTTTTTTTAATATATACTTTCTATCAGTAACTGAGATAGAGTTTTTCATTTTCAAAGGATCATTATGAAAATATAAGACTATATTTCTATTTTCTTTATATATTGTATTTATATAATTCGGTCTGTTATGTATTTCAATTAGATTTGATTTTTTTAATTTTTCATTTTCAATAAATTTTGAAAGGTAAGATTTAGACGAACTTTTAAAAAAATATTTCTTAAATTCTAAATTCTTATAATTATTTAATAATTTTTTTTTATAGTTGGTGTTTCCATAAATAAATATTTTTTTTTTAAATTTACTTAAAGGAACAGTATCTTTGAGAAATAATGATACAGCACCCGGGTAATCAGGGGAAAAGTTCTCTTTGTAAGGAAGTAGAACAGAAATTTTCATTTATAAATATACGATTTTATCTTATTTCTTAATTTAAAGTTTTTTTTTAATTTGTATTCTTCCTTCAAAGCTATTGTTTTAGAAACATATTTCTTACTATAAGCCAATATCCATTTTCTACCTCGTGTAAATTTTGCACCTTTAGAAGTGTTATGTTTTTTTAATCTTTCATTTAAATTATTAGTATAGCCTACATAACTAGTGATTTTTTGCTTATTTTTTGTAATGATTAAATAAACAAAATAATTCATTATGGCGGTCCCTAGGGGAATCGAACCCCTCTTTCATGGATGAAAACCATGTGTCCTAACCGATAGACGAAGGGACCAGAAGTGGAGTTTCTATTGCAATTATTAAAAATAATCAAGTTATAGCTTCCTCTGTTTTGATAACTTCTATTGTAGATTCTTTATGTGTGACAAGAGTTTCAGTAATAAATTTTGAATTTTCTTTTTTTACAGCTGCTACAATTTCGGTATTGGTAATTCCTGTCGCACAAAAAATACTATCTCCTTTAACAATTTCACTTAATTCATATTTTTTATTATAATCTGTAATACCCATCTTTTTTGCACGATCTTTATCTATATCAGTTTCAAAAATGAATCTTCCTTGAAATTTACAACCATATGCATCCAACGCAGATGCTGAAATTACTCCTTCAGGACCACCACCAATACCAAGAAATAAATCAATATTGTACTTATTATCTGTTACGAGTAATGATCCACAAATATCGCCATCAGAAATTAAATTTAAATTTACTTTCAAAGATTTCAATTCATCGATAATTTCTTTATGTCTTGGTCTATCCAAGATACAGACAGTTAGCTCATTAATTTTTTTGTTTTTTGAATCGGCAATATTTGAAATATTTTTTTTTATTGGAAAATCGATGTCTGTAGCATCAAATGGAACATCTTTTCCTACTGCTAATTTATTCATATACGTCTCAGGAGCATTAAATAAATTACCTTTTTCTGAAACAGCTAGTACTGAAATTGCCCCTGGAAGATTTTTTGCAGCAAAATTAGTTCCTTCAAGAGGATCAACAGCAATATCTATTTTTGGGCCATATCCTTTGCCTAATTTTTCCCCTATGTATAACATTGGTGCTTCATCAAGTTCGCCCTCACCTATTACTATCTCTCCACTTATCTCCAGATTATTTAAGTCATTCCTCATGGAGTCTGTTGCGGCTTTATCTGCTAATTTTTTATTTTCTTTACCTAAAAACTTATAACAATTAACCGCTGCTCTTGATGTAACTTTGACTAGTTTTTTAATTAGATCTTTTTCTAAAGACATTAAACATTTTCAACAGTAGTTTCTTCAGAACTATATTTCAATCTTGCCTCAAATTCACTTAATCTTTTCCAAACTGAAATCAATTCAACGATTGTTGACCAGCTTCTCACTAAATATTGTAATGAGTTTTCAACTCTACCGAAGGCTCTTGTAATTTGTTGTACAAATCCTAACGTAATTGCACCTGAAACAATAGTCGGAGCTAAAGCTAAATATGGAACAATTACCATTCCTTGAAAATAACTCCATTTAACTGCATTAAAATATAGATAATGGAAATATGATTTATAATGTATACCTCTAACTCTATCGTATAATTGTCCAATTGTTGGAGGTGCAGCTCTTATTGGATCATCTTCACCATGGACTAATTCTTTTCGATAACCTGCTTCCTCTTTTTGAATA
Organism: uncultured Pelagibacteraceae bacterium; assembly: GCA_902515965.1. Classification (GTDB taxonomy): domain Bacteria; phylum Pseudomonadota; class Alphaproteobacteria; order Pelagibacterales; family Pelagibacteraceae; genus Pelagibacter. Next base: position 143 of record CABXWS010000007.1, on the reverse strand, counting down.
TCATATTCTATACCTGGTAGCTTTATACCAACAGCTGCTAAGACAACTGTTCCACCAAGTGCCGAAATAATTGCGACCCATACCAAAGCATGATCCACCTCACCTATCCATGGCAGTACATCTACTTGTTTTGATAGACCCCA
>CABXWS010000006.1 GCA_902515965.1 uncultured Pelagibacteraceae bacterium | reverse complement strand
CCTTTGATGGTAGATTTGAATTTTCAGCTATTGCTGTATTGATAGCAGCTATTATAGACGGCTTAGATGGAAGAATTGCAAGATTGATTAAAGGAACTTCCAAAGTAGGTAAAGAGCTAGACTCATTAACAGATGTAATTAGTTTTGGAGTTGCACCAGCTTTTATTATGTATTTTTGGGCATTAGACAGCGTAGGAAGACTTGGATGGCTAATAGCATTAATTTATGTAGTTTGTGTTGCGCTAAGGCTTGCCAGATTTAATGTTAGTTCAAGTAGCGAACCATCTTGGCGTGACAATTACTTTGAAGGGATACCTTCTCCAGCAGGTGGTGTTTTAGTATTAATGCCTCTAATATACAGTCTTAGTGAATTTCAATTTGTTATTATTAAAAAAGAAATTGTTGTGCCAATTCTGTTTATAATTATATCAATTCTTCTAATTAGCAAAATACCTACATACTCGTTAAAAAGAATTGCCGTACCAAGAAGTGCATCGATATTTCTTCTTTTTGGAGTTATTCTTTATTTTGGTTTGTTACTGATCTACACCTTCAATACAATAATTATTTCAGGAATTTTTTATCTTTTAATGATCCCAATTAGCTCAATTCATTATCTTTTAATCAAAAAGAATATTAAAGAAAATGATGACAACATAGATCATCATGAAGATATTTTATAATGAAAGACAACGTAATCATATCTCTAGCAGATGCTAACTATTTCGAATTATTAAATGAATTAGTTGACTCAATAAAGCAGTTCGATCAAAGTAAAAATACGGCAATTTGTATTCTAGATGCTGGTTTAAACACAGAACAAATTTCAGTTTTAGGGAAAAAAGTAGACGAAATTAAAAAAGCTGAGTGGGATATAGAGGTGCCATTGTCAAAAGTGCAAGGCAAAGAGTGGTTAAAAAGCCAAGTATCTAGAGCATTCCTTCCAAAATATTTTCCTAATTACAAAAAATATCTATGGATAGATTGTGATGCATGGGTTCAGGATTGGTACGCGGTAGAACTATTCTTTAGAGCATGTGAAGACGGTAAACTTGGCATAACTCAAACTATGACACCAGGCTATAGAATACTTAGTAATGTTAATTGGTTATTTGGTAAGTTGGCAATTATTAAATCTCAAAACTTTAAACATGCTATGAAATCAAAAATCGATATAAATAAAGCAAGAAAATTGGCATTTGCACCACACATTAATATCGGTGTATTTTCTTTAGAAAAAAATTCTAGTTGTTGGAAAGAATGGCAAAAAAATTTAAGATCTACTTTAAAAAATGGTCAAATATTTGGTTCAGAACAATTGGCAATTAACATTTGTGTTTATATCGATAACGTTGATGTAGAATTCCTCCCTCATAATTGTAATTGGCTTGCGAGCAACTTACTCCCAAAATATGATAATGAGAAAAATATCTTTGTAGAACCCTTTTTGCCAAACCAAAAAATAGGCATAATTCACTTAGCCAGCGGTATAAAAGTAAACAATCAGGATATGAGAAAAAAAAAAAATCTAGAAATAGAATTACAAACCCTCGATAAAACTAAAATATCTAAATCTTTAAGGTATAAGAATAGTTGAAAAAAAATAAAATTTCAAAGAATTGGATTAACAAACAGCGAAGAGATATTTACGTAAGAAAATCTAAAATCGAAGGATACAGATCTAGAGCTGTTTATAAATTAAAAGAAATTGATGAAAAATTTAAAATTTTAAAAAATAACTTATCTGTTATTGATCTAGGAGCTGCACCTGGAAGTTGGTCTCAATATATATCAAGTAATCTAAAGAGTAATAAGCATCTGGCCATTGACTTAAAAGAAATAGAAGAAATAAAACATGTAAAAATACTTAAAGGTGATTTTACAGATACAGTGCAACAAAGTAAAATTAGCAATTATTTTGGAGGAAAAATTGACTTAATAATCTCAGATATGGCAGTAAATACAACTGGAAACAAAAATTTAGACTCAATGGTAACTGGAGAATTAGTGTTAGAAGCTTTAGATTTCGCAACAAAAATGATGAAACCAAATGGTTATTTTGTATCAAAATTATTTATGGGAACATCTTTTAACGAAATAATAGCTTTTTCAAAAAAAAATTTTGGTAATTTTAATGTTTATAAACCTCCAGCAAGCAGAAAAGATTCTAAAGAAAGTTTTTTAATCTGTAAAAATTTAAGATAGATACTTTAAATTTTTTAAGAATCGTATATATAAGGACATGGGTCTTATTAAAGAAGCACTTACTTTCGACGATGTAACGTTAGCACCAAATTATTCTGAGATTTTACCATCTGGTGTTAAAACAGAAGTTAAATTATCCGATCATTTAAGTATTTCTATACCTCTTTTAACATCAGCAATGGATACCGTAACAGAATCTAATATGGCTATTTCTATTGGCAAAACCGGTGGAATAGGCGTTATACATAGAAATCTATCGATAAATGATCAGATAAAAGAAATAAGAAAAGTAAAAGCAAAAAAAATGTTAGTTGGTGCTGCGGTTGGTGCGAGTAAAAATGAGCATATTAGAGCAGAAAAGATTTTAAGGGAAAATATTAATTTAATAGTAGTTGATACAGCTCATGGCCATACAAAAAAGGTAGGCGAAATAATAAAAAAAATTAAAAAAATAAAACCAAAGAAAACAGCTTTATGTGCAGGCAATATTGCGACAGCAGAAGCTGCTAAATTTTTAATAAAACAAGGAGTAGATATTATAAAAGTAGGAATAGGACCTGGTTCAATATGTACAACAAGATTAGTTGCAGGAATAGGAGTACCACAATTGAGTGCAATTTTAGATGTTAAAAAAGGTATGGGTAAAAGCAAATCAACATTAATTGCTGATGGAGGTATAAAATTTTCAGGGGACATAGCGAAAGCACTTGCGGCTGGAGCAGATGCTGTCATGATTGGATCACTATTCGCAGGAACAAATGAGGCTCCAGGTAAAATTATTAAAAGGGGTGGTAAATTATTTAAAAGTTTCAGAGGAATGGGATCAATTGGTGCAATGAATAAAGGTTCGGCAGATAGATATTTCCAGTCAAAACAAAAAGATACATCAAAATATGTTGCCGAAGGAGTTGAAGGTTTTGTTAAATATAAAGGGACAGTTGAAAAAATTATATATCAGCTAGTTGGTGGTTTAAAATCATCAATGGGATACTTAGGCGCAAAAAAAATAAAAGATCTGAGAAAAAAACCAAAATTTGTTAAAATTACCAAAGCTGGATTTTACGAAAGTATGGTACATAACATAGACGAAATAAAAAGATGATTAAAAAATTTATATTAAGTTTCATTTTGTTTTTCAATTTAACATTCATCGTTAACGCTGAGAAATTAAGTTTTTTTGAAGAGGCAAAAGAACTTTATGAGAAAGAAGAATATGATGATTCAAAATTTTTGTTTCAAAGAAATATAGTATACAACCCTAAGGACTCTGAGTCTTATCTTTATTTAGCTAAAATTTTTAAAAACGAAGAAAATAATTCAGAATTAGAGAAAAATATAAATACAGTTTTGCTACTAGAGCCTAAAAATGAAGAAGCAATGTACCTTTTAATCGATATCGAGTTACAAAGATCTAATTTTTCTAAAGCAGAAGAACTTAGTGAAGACTTTAAGAAAATTTGTTCAAACTTATGTGATAAAATAGCATTTATCAACAAACGGTTAAAAGAGTTTGAAAAAAAAGATGCTTCTTGAAAATAACCTCAATAAAATTCTTATAATTGATTTTGGATCTCAGTTTACGCAACTAATTGCTAGAAAAGTAAGAGAGCTAGATGTTTTTTGTGAAATAGTAAGTCACAATAAAATCAAATACTATAAACATGAAAAAAATGTAAAAGGCATAATTTTATCTGGAGGACCTTTAAATGTTTACGAAATAAAAAAAGTTAAATTTAACAAAGTTTTATTAACTTTAAATATTCCAATTTTAGGAATTTGTTTCGGTCATCAAATAATTTCGAAAGAATTAGGTGGTAGTGTAAAAAAAGCCAAATCAAGAGAATTTGGATTAGCAAAAGTGATAAAACTAAGAAATAGTATTCTAACTCAAAACTTCTTCTCAAAAAAAATAACCAACGTTTGGATGAGCCATGGAGATGAGGTAATTAAATTGCCCAGAGATTTCAAGGTAATAGCAAAATCGTCTAATTCAAAGTTGTGCATGATTGAAAATACTAAAAAAAAAATTTATGGAATTCAATTTCATCCTGAAGTTTCTCATACTGACAAAGGTAAAATTATTTTAAAAAATTTTGTGCTTAAAATTTGTAAAATAAAAAAAAATTGGACATCAAAAAATCAAAAATCCAAATTAATACAACAGATAAAAAATCAAGTTGGAAATTCGAAAGTAATTTGTGCTTTATCTGGTGGAGTGGATAGTAGTGTAGTAGCAAAATTATTAAGTAATGCGATAGGAAAAAATTTAACTTGTATATTTGTTAATACTGGTCTGCTTAGGAAAAACGAGGAACAACAGGTTTTAAATACTTTTAAAAAAAAATTCAAATTAAATTTAATTTATGTAAATGCTGAACAAATATTTCTTAATAAATTAAAAAATATAACTGACCCTGAAAAAAAAAGGAAAATAATTGGAAATTTATTTATTAAAGTATTCGAAAAATATGCAAAAAAAATAAAAAATGTAAAATTTTTAGCTCAAGGTACATTATATCCAGATTTAATTGAAAGTAGATCTGTTACAGGAAGTCAAACATCAAAAATTAAGTCTCACCATAATGTTGGTGGCCTCCCTAAGAGGATGAGGTTAAAATTGGTCGAACCTTTAAAGTATTTGTTTAAAGATGAAGTTAGAATGTTAGGTTTGGAATTAAATTTAAGTAAAGAAATAATATCAAGGCACCCATTTCCTGGACCTGGTTTAGCCATTAGGATGCCAGGTACAATAACAAAAGAAAAAATTAAAATTTTAAAAGAAGCAGACAATTTTTTTATTACTGCTTTGAAAGAAAATAATCTTTATCATAAGATATGGCAGGCATATGCTGCATTGTTACCAGTAAAAACTGTTGGTGTAATGGGTGACAATAGAACCTATGAATATTTATGCTTACTGAGAGCAATCACATCCGAAGACGGAATGACTGCAGATTATTTTCAGTTTAATAAACCATTTATGCAAATGGTATCTAATAAAATAGTAAATAATATAAGAGGCATTAATAGAGTGGTGTATGATGTCACCTCCAAACCACCAAGCACTATTGAACTTGAATAAAAAAAAACTATAATTTTAATATGAAATATTTACACACAATGATCAGAATTTCTAATATTGAGGAGTCATTAAAATTTTTTTGTGAAGGTCTTGGTTTAATAGAGACAAGAAGAATGGAAAATGAAAAAGGCAGATATACATTAATTTTTTTAGCTGCACCAAATGATAATAATACAGAAATTGAACTCACTTATAATTGGGATGGAGATAACTTAGGCGAAGGATCAAGAAATTTTGGACACTTGGCTTACAGAGTTAAAAATATATACGAAATATGCCAAAGATTAATGGATATGGGTTATACAATTAATAGACCACCTAGAGATGGTCATATGGCATTTGTAAAATCACCAGACAAAATATCAATTGAAATTCTACAGGAAGGAACTCTTCCTTCAAAAGAGCCTTGGTTTTCAATGGAAAATACTGGAAGTTGGTAAATATTAAAAGTACTTAATATATTTTTCGTTTATGTTTAAAATCTCTAGATCGACCAATCCGCCAATTACTAGCTGAATAGCAACAATCAATATAAATCCTAAACCTACATAAGCTATCCACAAATGTTTTTGTATATAATTTGCTAAATAAGTAGCTAGGGCACCAGTTAGTACCACCGATAAAACCAAACCGAAGATCATAAAACCAAAATTACCTTTTGATGCTCCTACTACTCCAATTACATTATCAAAACTAATTGTTATGTCTGCAAATAATACTTTATAAATGCTTTTAATAAATGACGGTTCCATAGATTTTTTTTTAGGCGATTTGACTTTTTGAATTTCAAAAAGGTCTTTTCTTAAATCATTAACAATCCAAATTAATAGTAATCCACCAAGAATTTTAATAAAATAAAACTTAAATAAATACGTCGCAAAGATTGCAAAAATAACTTTGAAAACTAAAGCTCCTACTACTCCCCAAAATATTATTTTTTTTCTGTTTTTTGGAACAAAATTAGCAGCAATTAACCCTATTATTATCGCGTTATCTGCAGCTAGAATAATATCTATAAATACGATTTGCAGTAAAATAAGGGATTGTTCTATCAAGATATCCATATAATAGTAATTATTTTTCAATTTTCAATAAAACATCCAAAATTTATATTGATTTAATAAATAATACATAATCAGATAGCTTTTTAAAAAAATAAGGAGGATTTATGAAAAATTTAAAGATTTTATTCTCAATTTTATTTTCTGTTTTTTTAACCGCTAATGTCACTGCAGCTGAAAAATGGGATATGGCACTCGCATATGGTGCAAGCAATTTCCATTCTGCAAACGCAGCTGAATTTGCGAAAAATGTAACAGAAAAAAGTGGAGGAAAATTAACTATAGTAACACACCCTGGTGGTTCTTTATTTAAAGGTGGGGAAATATTTAGAGCGGTAAGGACAGGACAAGCTCAAATTGGAGAGAGATTCATGTCTGCTTTAGGTAAAGAAGACCCAATATTAGAAATAGACTCTCAGCCTTTCTTAGCATCATCATATGATGATGCCATGAAATTATATCAAGCATCAAAACCTGAAATAATAAAAGGTTTAGATCAAAAAGGTCTAGTTTTCTTATATGCAGTACCATGGCCTGCTCAAGGTCTCTATAGTAAAAAAGAAATTAAAAGTGTTGCTGATTTAAAAGGATTAAAATTTAGAGCATATAACTCTGCTACTATAAGAATGGCCGAATTAACTGGAATGGCCCCAACAAAAATAGAAGCAGCAGAAATAAGTCAAGCATTTTCAACTGGAGCCGTGGAGAGCATGATCACCTCACCAACTACTGGTAAAAATAGTAAAATCTGGGAAAATGGTGTTAAATACTTTTATGATATTGCTGCTTGGTTTCCAAAAAATATGGTTGTAGCTCATAGAGGTTCTTGGAGCAAATTGGATAAAGCAACACAAAAATTAATTATGGATGAAGCTGCTGTAGCTGAGAAGAAAGGCTGGGCATTATCAAAAAAAGGTAATGTTGCTGATAAAAAAGCATTATCAGATGCTGGAATGACAGTTGGAAAAGTTAACTCCGCGTTAGAAAATCATTTCAAAAAAGTAGGTTCTACAATGGCAGGAGAATGGAAGAAAAAGGCTGGCGAAAGAGGCGCTAGTGTTCTTGCCGCTTACAATTAAATCATTATAATTATTAAGGCCGCTTAATCGCGGCCTTATTTATGTTTTTAAAAATTTATAAAATTTTAAATAGTCTTTATCGTTACTCTGGTTATATTGCTGCTGTATTTCTTATATTAGTTGCAGTGTTTATTTTAATAGGAGTCTCATCTAGAATATTTGGATTTTACATTAGGGGACTTGCAGAATACTCTGGGTATTGTATGGCTGCCTCATCTTTTTTTGCTTTGTCATACACATTTGTTGAAGGGGGTCATATAAGAATTACATTATTTTTAGAAAAAGCTACTGGTATTAAAAAAAGACTATTAGAATTGTGGAGTTTGACAATAGCAACAATATTTTCTGCTTACTTAGCTTTTTATTTTTTGAAAATGTTAAAAATATCTTATGATTTTCAAGAAAGAAGTGAAGGTGCAGATGAAATTTTAATTTGGATACCTCAAACAAGTGTTGCTTTAGGTTCATTGATATTTTTTATATGCGTATTGCATCAATTAATTTTAAAAATAAATTCAAAAAAAAATGACTGAAATATTACTTACTATTTTTTTTATTAGTGTTCTTTTATTATTTTTGGGGTCTGGAATATGGGTTGCAATCAGCATGATTGCTGTTTCATCTATTGGAATGATATTATTCACAACTAGACCAGTTGGAGATGCAATGGCAACTACAATTTGGGGAGCATCATCTTCTTGGACTTTAACTGCCCTTCCTTTATTTATTTGGATGGGTGAGATTTTATTTCGGACAAAATTATCTGAAAATTTATTTGAAGGATTGTCTCCTTGGATGCAAAAGTTACCTGGAGGATTAATTCACGTAAATATTGTTGGTTGTGGTCTTTTTGCAGCTATCTCTGGTTCATCTGCAGCAACTGTGGCAACGGTTGGTAAGATGTCTATACCTGAACTTAGGAAAAGAAAATATCCAGAAAGTATATTGCTTGGGAGTCTAGCTGGCTCAGGAACACTTGGTCTTTTAATTCCACCATCAATTATATTAATTATTTATGGTGTCACAGTTCAAGAGTCTATAGCAAAACTTTTTATTGCAGGAATTTTACCAGGAATAATGATTGCATTAATATTTATGGTTTACGTAATGATTTGGTCATCAATAAATAAAAAATCTATGCCTAATTTTAAACAAGACTACTCATTTATGGAAAAAGTAAGGAAATCAGGAAAACTCATCCCAGTTATATTATTAATACTTTCTGTTATAGGCTCAATATACACTGGCATTGCAACCGCAACAGAAGCAGCCTCTTTGGGAGTAGTTGGAGCATTAATTTTATCTTACTTCCAAAAAAGCTTATCTTTAAAAACATTTAAAGACTCATTGTTAGGTGCAACAAAAACATCTTGTATGATAGCTTTCATATTAGCAGGGGCTACTTTTTTATCTCTAGCAATGGGCTTTACAGGATTACCAAGAAATCTTGCGTTATGGATTGAAGGGATGGAACTTTCTCCATATGTTTTAATTTTTGTTTTAATGATTTTCTATATAATTCTAGGAATGTTTCTTGATGGTATCTCTGCTGTCGTTTTAACAATGGCAATAATTGAGCCGATGATAAGACAAGCTGGTTTCGACATGATTTGGTTTGGTATTTTTTTAGTTATTGTTGTAGAAATGGCACAGATTACACCACCAGTGGGTTTTAATCTTTTCGTGCTACAAGGTATGGCAAATAAGGATATGGGCTATATTGCGAGAAGCGCGTTCCCACTATTTTTGCTTATGATATTAGCCGTGGTTCTTGTAGTAATGTTTCCAGAGATAGCTTTATGGATGCCAGAACAGATGATTAAAAATATAAACTAATATTTAGATTTTTTTGTACCTTCTATTACTTCTTTAAGTTCAACATATTCTTCGCAGTTACATGTCTCTAAAACTTTTAATCTCTCATTTGCAAGATCTATTCTATTAGTTGCAACGTATAATTCTCCAAGATATTCATTTATTCCATTATGGTTAGGTTCAATAGCCAAACCTTGAAGATAAAACTTTTCACCACCCTCAAAATCTCCCAGTTTCCTTGTTGTAAAACCAAGGTAATTTAGAGTATCAGCCTTATTTGGTTTTTCTTTATTTGATTTAATTAAAAATTTTTGTGCTTTCTTATATCTTTTATTGGCCTTCTCTGTTTTACCTTTTTCTTCCATTTTTTTTGCAATTTCAATTAAACTTACTGCTTTGTCATAAAGAGTTTTTGTTGTGCCAGAATCGCTCGATGAACCTGCTGAAAAAGAATTTACTGTGAATATTATTAATAAAATTATTGAAAAGATTTTTGATTTAATCATTATTTAAATTTCTCCATATTGTTTAATGTTTTTAGTTCTAAGCCGTTTTTAACTAAATTATCTCTTACAGCTATTGCTGTCGCAAGCGAACTTGTATTGTCTCCATGTATGCAAACTGAATCTATTTCGCAAGGTATCTGCTTCCCACTGTGACAATTAATAACCTGATTTTTAACCATAGATAAAACATGTGCTTTAGCTTGATCCACATCAGTTATAAGAGCATTTGGCTTCTTTCTAGATACAAGATTGCCATCATCCTCATAATTTCTGTCAGCAAAAATTTCACAAGCAATCTTCATATTAAATTTCTTAGCTGCCTCCTCCATTTTTGATCCAGTTGGAACTAAATATATTATTGATTTATCTATATCATTTATTGATTTTGCAATAGTTGTTGCTAAATCTAGGTCTTCACAAGCCATGTTATTTAATGCGCCATGAGGCTTGATATGAGTTACTTTCACTCCATATTCGTCAGCAATTGTTTGTAAAATTTCATACTGATCTACTAATAATCGATTAATTTCTTTTTCATTAAGATTGATTCTTTTTCTTCCAAAGTTTTCTGGATCATTAAACGATGGATGAGCACCAATACTTACTCCAATTTTTTTCGAAATTTTTATTACATCATTCATGCTTTTTTCATCCCCAGCATGATATCCACAAGCTATGTTGGCTGAATTGACAATTTCTAGTAATTTTGGATCATTTTCATTTGAATGATACTTTGATTTTTCTCCTAAATCACAATTGATATTAATTTCATTACCCATAAATCATAAGTATAACATGGTATGATAAAAAATATATTAAATCTTGGTGACGCAGCTCTATATTGTGATTTTGGAAACGAGGTAAATCAAGAGACAAATTCAAATGTTATCAAATATTTTTACAGTGTGAAAAAATTAAATATTAAAGGCATTACTAATTTAACTCCTTCTTATAATAAATTAATAATTTCATTTGATTTAAATACCCACTCCTTTTTATCTTTGAAAAAAAAAATAGAAGAAATTGAGATCAAAGAAGGTAATAAATTAGAGCAAAATCTTATCAAAATACCAGTATGTTGTGACAATAACTTTGCATTAGATATAGAAAGGGTCGAAAAAAAATTAAAATTAAAACCAGATGTAATTTTAGAAAAATTTTTTAGTAAAAATTATTTTTGTTATATGACAGGATTTGTAGCAGGCATGCCTTTTCTTGGTGACCTAAGCAAAGAAATGCAATTAAAAAGATTAGAAACTCCAAGAGTAAAAGTTCCAAAAGGTTCAGTTGGTATAACAGAACAATTTTGCAATATATATTCATTTGAGACACCAGGGGGATGGAATATTTTGGGAAACACACCACAAAATATTTTTGATGCATCAAATCAGGCAAAACCAAATCTTATTAATCCAGGAGATACAATTAAATTTTATAGAATAACTTTAGATCAATATAATGAAATCAAAAAATAGAAACTACTTTAAAGTCTTAAGAGCCGGTATCAACACTACTTATCAAGATTTAGGAAGAAACAATTTATATCATATTGGCATCCCTTTTAGTGGTGTGATGGATAAAAGAAATTTTCAATTGCTAAACTCGATTTTGCAAAATGATCATAACTCACCTGTTATAGAGTTTGCTTATCAAGGTCCACATTTAAAATATTTTGGAAGAGATATTTTTTTTTGTATTACTGGGAATGTCTCTTTTAAAATTAAATCTAAGGAAGCTGTTTTTGATGGCAATTGTTATCAATGTTATTTGCTAAAAAACGGAGATGAACTAGATATATATTCGACCAATAAATCTGTATATGGATATTTATCAATAAATGGAACTTTTAATGTTGATTATTATTGGGGGAGCTGTTCAATAAATACACAAGCTAAAATCGGACCAAATAATGGAGCTAAATTTTCTGAAAATTTAGAAATTGAAATAATTGATGTTAATAAATTCTTTAGTAAAAGAAAACTAAACTACTTAAGCAATACTATTGAAAATATAAGGGTTATTAAAGGCACAAATTTTGATTATTTTTCTAAGTCATCCCAAGACAAATTCTTTAAAGAAAACTATAAAGTTACAAAACTTTCAGACAGAATGGGTATGAGATTAGAGGGTTCAAAAATAGAAAATATTTTTGATCCAAATATAAAATCTGAAGGTTTAGTAAAAGGTGTAATTCAAATAACATCTAATGGAGATCCAATAATTATGTTATCAGATCATGGGACTATAGGTGGTTATCCTAAGATTGCTACTGTTATATCCGCTGACTATGATCGATTAGTTCAATTAACACCTGGCTCTAATCTTAAATTTAAAATTGCAAGTTTAGCGGATGCAGAAACATTATATAAGCTTTATCAAATGGAGACTAACAATCTTATATCTCAAATTAAATGATACCAATTAAAAAATTACCTGGGCCACTATTGATTTTTTTAGGGGCATTTAGTTTAAGTTTCGGTGGACTAATAGTCAAATCTTTCGAAGGTTCTACTTTATGGCAAATTTTATTTTGGAGATCAGTTTTTTTTATAATTGTAGTTCTGATCTTTCTAATTATTAGTTATAAAAAAAATTTAATATCAGCATTTTATAAATCTGGATTACCTGGTATTATTGGAGGTATTATTCTTGCTTGTGGTTTTAGTGGCTATGTTTTTGCAATGTATAATACCACCGTAGCAAATACTAATTTTATAATTCAAACCCAAACATTGTTCTTAGCATTTTTTGGATATATTTTTTTAAAAGAAAAAATAAACTTAATCTCATTAACTTCTATAATTTTAGCGATTTCAGGAATAATTTTGATGGTTGGAAGCTCACTAACAGTTGGGCAAATGACTGGAAATATTGCGGCTTTTATTATGCCGATATCATTTGCAACATTAATATTAATTGTTAGAAAATTTCCAAACGTGGATATGGTTCCACTACAATTTATTGCAGGTGTTATTGCTTTAATAATCGGATATTTAATGTCAAAAACAATTTTTATATCATTAAATGATATTTTTTTAGGATTTTTAGCTGGCTTTTTCCAACTTGGTTTAGGTTTTATTTTTATTACAATCGGTGCAAGATCTACGCCTTCAGCTTTGGTGGGAATCATAATGTTATCAGAAGCGGTTTTGGGACCTTTTTGGGCATGGATATTTATTAATGAAACCCCTCCAACTAGTGTTTTAATTGGTGGTTTAATAGTGATATTTGCAGTTTTAATTCAATTTATTACACTTATGAAAAAGAAAAGTGCAACAAATTAGAACTATAATTTTATATTAGTTATGTTATAAGAATTTATACGGGAGAGACTACTATTGTAGCGCCGAAGGAGCAACCACCCCGGAAACTCTCAGGCAAAAGGACCGTCCATATTAACTCTGGAAAGAGAATTATTCTCGCCGAAGGAGCAAATCTCTCAGGCAAAAAGACAGAGGGGGCATAAAGAGTTAATATGAGTATAAAAAAAACATCATTAAACAATCTTCACATCAAATATGGTGCTAAATTTGTTGAGTTCGCTGGGTATCAAATGCCGATTCAATATAAAGATGGAATTATACAAGAACATAGATACACGCGTTCACATTCTGGTATTTTTGATGTTTCTCACATGGGTCAATTATTTATATCAGGTGGAAATGAATTAACAAATAACCTTGAGAAGATTTTTCCTGCAGATTTAAAAAAATTGAAAACTAATCAAAGTAAGTACTCGTTTTTAATGAACAATAAAGGGGGCATTCAAGACGATCTCATAATTACGAAAACTTATAATGGATTTTTAATTATCTTAAATGCTGCATGCAAATATAACGATTATGATGTAATAAAATCTAAACTAGATAGTCAATATAAATTAAATCTTGATGAGTCATTGTCATTAATAGCTTTGCAGGGTCCTGAAGCAAAAAATGTTTTAAATAAAGTAATACCAAGTTGTGAAAATCTAAAATTTATGAATGGAAACAATTTTGTTTTTAACAATGAAAAAGTATATATAACTAGATCAGGATATACTGGCGAGGACGGATTTGAAATTTCTATAAAACATAGTAATGCTGAAACTTTAGTTAAAAGTTTGATAGAAAACGGATCTAAGCTGATAGGTTTAGGCGCAAGAGATACCTTAAGAATGGAAGCTGGTTTGTGTTTGTATGGAAACGATCTAGATAACGAAACTAGTCCAATCGAAGCTAATTTAAAATGGGCAATACCAAAAAGTAGAATTGAAACTGAGTTTGTTGGATCAGAAGTTTTAAAAAATCAATTTCGAAGTGGAGTAAAGAAACTTAGAGTTGGCATAAAACCAGAAAGTAAAGTTATTGCTAGAGGGAATACTAAAATTTACAATGACAAAAATCAAGAAATTGGAAAAGTAACAAGTGGCACATTTGGACCCAGCGTAGAACACCCAATAGCAATGGGATATGTCCATAATAGTTATTCAACAGTAAATACAAAAATATTCCTTGAAGTTAGAGGAAAAAAAATTCCTGCAAATATTTGTAATTTACCGTTTTATAAAAAAAACTACGCAAAAGGTGAAATAAATGTCTGAAGTTAAATATTCAAAAGAACATGAGTGGATCAAACTAGATGGGGAAGAAGCTACAATAGGAATAACCAAGCATGCAACTGAAATGCTAGGGGATATAGTATTCGCTGAACTTCCAGAGAAGGGCTCAAATGTTAAGAAAGATGGTAATGCTGGAGTAGTTGAGTCAACGAAAGCTGCTAGCGATGTTTATACTCCTGTTGGTGGAGAGGTTATAGATACAAATCAAATGATAGTTGATGACCCGTCAAAAATTAATGAAGACCCAGAAGAAACTGCGTGGTTTTTTAAGCTTAAAATTAAAGATAAAACCGAAATGGATAATCTTATGAATAAAGAAGAATATGAAAAATTTGCAAAGGAGACATCATCATAATGTTACCAAATTCAGAAAAAGATTTTTTAAAAAGGCACATTGGACCTTCTAAAGAAGACCAATCAAAAATGCTAAAAGAATTAAATTATAAATCACTAAATGATTTAATTGACAATACTGTTCCAGAAAAAATAAAGTTTAATGGTGAATTAAATATCGGAGAGTCGAATTCAGAATATGAAGCATTAAGAAAATTAAGAGTAATTTCAAAGAAAAATCAAGTTTACTCAAATTTTATTGGAATGGGTTATTACGGAACATATACACCATATGTAATTTTAAGAAATATACTAGAAAATCCAGGCTGGTACACTTCATATACACCTTATCAGCCAGAGGTAGCTCAAGGTAGGCTTGAAATGCTATTAAACTTTCAACAAATGATAGTAGATTTTACAGGAATGGATATTGCTAATGCTTCTTTATTAGATGAGGGAACAGCAGCAGCAGAGGCTATGGGTCTAAGCCATAGATTAAATAAAAAAGATAGTAATTTAGTTTTTGTATCAGAGAATTGTCATCCTCAAACAATAAATGTAATTCAGACAAGAGCAGAACCAATGGGTCTAAAAGTTTTAGTTGGTAATGAAGATGAAGTTTTAGACCAGTTAAAAGAGGATTTAGTTTGTGGAATTTTACAATATCCTGGAACTTTAGGAGACATTAAAGACCCAAGTGAAGCGATTAGCAAAATTCATAAAAAGAACGGGAAGGCTGTATTAGCTTCCGATCTTTTAGCATTAGCAAAATTAAAAACCCCTAGAGAACTTGGTGCTGATATAGCAGTCGGAAGCTCCCAACGATTTGGTATTCCTATGGGATATGGAGGTCCGCATGCAGCTTTTTTTGCAACTAAAGACGAGTATAAAAGATCTATGCCTGGAAGAATTGTTGGAGTATCAGTTGATAGGCATGGTAATAAAGCATATAGATTATCCTTACAAACTCGAGAGCAACATATTAGAAGAGATAAAGCGACAAGTAATATTTGCACCGCCCAAGCGTTATTAGCAATTGTCTCAGCAGCATATGCTATCTATCATGGTCCAGAAGGAATTAAAAATATTTCCGAAAGAGTTTCTCAATTAGCAAAAAGTTTTGCAGATAAAATAAAACAGTCTGGATATGAGCTTTATTCTGATAATTTTTTTGATACTGTTACAATTATTACCAAAGAAAAGACAGATCAAATTTATAAAAATGCTTTAAATCAAAAAGTAAATATACGAAAAGTAAACTCAAAAATGCTTGCTGTTTCATTTGATGAGAGAAAAAATGTTTATAGAGTAAATCAACTATTAAAAATTTTTAATGCTGCAGAATCTATCAAAAAAGAAGATCCTTCAATAAGTTTACCTAATTTACCAAAAACTTTATTAAGAATTTCAAAATATTTACAACATCCAGTTTTCAACTCATATCATTCTGAAACTGAAATGCTTAGGTATCTAAAAAGGTTGGAGGACAAGGATATTGCGTTGAATAGAACAATGATAGCACTTGGCTCATGTACAATGAAATTAAATGCTGCTGCTGAAATGATCCCAATTTCTTGGAAAGAATTCGCAGAACCTCATCCATTTGTTCCAGTTGAACAAATGGAGGGGTTTAGAGATTTATTTACTGATCTAAAAAATTGGTTGCGATCCATAACCGGTTTTTCAGGCGTTTCTCTACAACCTAACGCAGGTGCTCAAGGTGAGTATGCAGGATTAATGGTTATCAGAAAGTATCATTTAGATAGAGGTGAACCTAATCGTAATATATGTTTAATTCCAAGTTCAGCTCATGGAACAAATCCAGCAAGCGCTCAAATGGTTGGAATGAAAGTGATTGTCGTTAATTGTGATAAAGAGGGAAATGTCGATTTTGATGATTTAAGTAGAAAAGTAGTACAAAATTCAGAAAACCTTGGTGCATTAATGGTAACTTACCCATCTACCCATGGAGTCTTTGAGGAAAAAATAACTGAAATTTGTGATTTAGTTCATAAACACGGTGGCCAAGTCTACATGGATGGAGCAAATTTAAATGCCTTAGTTGGAGTTGCAAAACCTGGAAATTTTGGTCCAGACGTTTGTCATATTAATTTACACAAAACATTTTGTATTCCTCATGGTGGGGGAGGACCTGGAATGGGACCGATTGCTTGTAAAAAACATTTACAAGTTTATCTACCTAATCATCCAGTTATAAAAGATTGTGGGCCAACAACCGGTATAGGAGCGGTGTCAGCAGCTCCTTGGGGTAGCTCAAGCATTTTATCAATTTCATGGATGTATATAAAAATGATGGGATCAAGAGGATTGAAACTTGCAACTCAAGTTGCAATACTAAATGCAAATTATATTGCTCACAGACTAAAAGATCACTTTCCAATTTTGTATAAAGGTTTAAATGGCAATGTTGCACATGAATGCATTATTGATATTAGAAATATTAAATCAGAGATAGGCGTCACAGAAGAAGATATCGCAAAAAGATTAATAGATTTTGGATTTCATGCACCAACTATGTCATGGCCTGTAGCTGGTACCATGATGATAGAGCCGACAGAAAGTGAAGGTTTGTCGGAAATTGATAGATTTTGTGACACTTTAATTAAGATTAAACAAGAAATTGAAAAAATTAAATCTGGTAAATTTGATAAAATAGACAATCCGATTAAAAATGCTCCTCACACTGATATGGAATTGTCATCAGATGTTTGGGAACATAAATACTCAAGACAAGAAGCAGCTTATCCTGCAAGTTTTCTAAAACAAAATAAATTTTGGCCACCAGTTGCTCGGGTAGATAATGTTTACGGTGATAAAAATATATTCTGTACATGTCCAAGTATGGACGAGTTTAAAGAAGACGCAGCATAACATTGATGCGAATAGCAGTAATTGGATCAGGAATTTCTGGTTTATCAGCAGCACAAAAGCTTTCAAAAAAATATCATGTTGATTTATTTGAATGTGAAGATCATTTTGGTGGTCATTCATATACAATAGATACTTTAATCAATGATAAAAAGATTCCTGTAGATATTGGATTTATAGTTTTTAATCATGAAACATATCCAAATCTCGTGAATTTTTTTAATGAATTAAAAATTAAAATTGAAAAGAGTGATATGTCGTTTTCTGTTTCAGTGAAAGACACGAATTATGAATATTGTGGTAGGGGTTTGACTGGAATTTTTGCAAATAAAGCGAACTTTTTTAATATAAAATTTTTAAAAATGTTTTTTGATATTATTAATTTTTATAAAAAGTGTGATCAAATAAAAAACATGAATGAGGAAATTACCCTTGGAGAATTTCTTGAGAGAAATAATTGGTCAAAAAATTTTATTAATTTTCATTTAATCCCAATGGTTTCTGCTATTTGGTCTATGCCACCAGTTGAGGCAAATCAAATGCCAATCAAATTTTTTTTAAAATTTTTTCAGAATCATGGACTTTTTAAATTAAAAAATAGACCTCAGTGGTACACTGTGACTAATAGAAGTAGAACTTATGTTGAAAAAGTTTTGACGCAAATCAGTGGAGAATACTTTAAAAATTATAAAATTAATTTAGTAAAAAGAAATAATAGCGGTGTTCAAGTTTATTACGGTGCTAGCAACGAATTTTTCAATTATGATAAAGTTGTTATTGCTACTCATGCTGATGATGCATTAAAGATTTTGGGTGAGCCAACAGAAAATGAAAAAAAAATACTGTCAAATTTTAAATATAAATCTAACCTAGCTGTAATACATACTGATGAAGTATGTATGCCAAATAATAAAAAAGTTTGGTCATCCTGGAACTCTAAAGTTGATAAATCAAATATAGGCAAAACATCATTAACTTATTGGCTGAATTTGTTACAAAATTTGAACTCAGAAAAAAATATCTTTTTAACACTAAATCCTTTTTTTCAAATCGATGAAAGAAAAGTACTACAAAAAGTGACTTTTACTCACCCTTATTTTGATCAAGACGCTTTAAATAATCAAAAAGCATTAAAAGAAATACAAAATAAAAGAAATATATTGTTTTGTGGAAGTTATTTTGGTTACGGTTTTCATGAAGATGGAATAAAATCTTCCATTAATATGATTGAAAACCTAAATGATTAAAAATTCAAATATTTACGAGGGCAAAGTAATCCATAAAAGATTTAAACCCAAATATCATTATTTTAAATATAAGGTGTTCTCGCTTTTTTTAGATCTTGATGAAATTAATTCTATAAAAAAGAAAATTAAAATTTTTTCTCATAATAGTTTCAATATTCTAAGTTTTTATGACAAAGATCATGGTCCCAGGGATGGAGGTAATTTAAAAAAATGGGTAGAAGAAAATTTGAAATCAAATTATATTCAATACGAAAATATAAAAGTAAAGTTACTTTGTTATCCCAGAATATTAGGTTATGTTTTTAATCCTCTAAGCATCTTTTTTGTTTATGATAATCTTTCAAAAATTATAGCTATATTATATGAAGTTAAAAACACATTTGGCGAACAACATACTTACATATTTAAAGTTGATGATGAAAAAATAATTACTAATAATTGTGAGAAGAAGTTTTTTGTTTCTCCATTTATAGAGATGAAAAGCAAATACAGTTTTAGAATCATTAAACCAGAAAAGAGGTTGTCTGTTAGTATTGACCAATGTGATGCTAAAGGCAAATTACTATATGCTTCACAAGATGGAGTTGCAAAGGAAATCAATAATAAAAATATGCTATTATCGTATATTTCACACCCATTAATGACATTTAAAGTTATTGCCGCAATTCATTTTGAAGCATTAAAATTATGGTTAAAGGGAGTAAGATTAGTAAAAAAAAAGATAAATTTAAAAAATAATATTACATTTGAAAAAAAATGAATTTTAATCATCTATCAGATAAGATTGTATTTAATTCTCTCAATCTCATAAAACATGGATATCTCGAAATTGAAAATCATGATAACAAAATATATAAGTTTGGTAATAAGGATGATTTGCTTAAAGCAAAAATTAAAATTAATAAGCCAGGATTAACTCTTCAAATAATAAAATCAGGTAGCGTAGGTCTAGCAGAAGCATATATGCAGAAAGAATTCGAAACTGATAATTTAACTAATCTAATTGAAATAACAGCCAAAAATATAAAACTAGTTTATAAATTTTCAGGAATTTTTGATTTTTCTATAATTAATAAATTAAAGAGTATCTTTATAAATAATAATAAAAGTAGGAGTAAAAAAAATATTTCAAAACATTATGATTTAGGAAATGATTTTTTTTCATTATGGCTAGATCCTTCATTAACTTATTCAAGTGCGATTTTTGAAAAACAAAAAGATGATCTATTGTCAGCTCAATTAAATAAATATAAAAAACTAACAGAATTAATAAAGCCAAACACTGGAAACAAGATTTTAGAAATAGGTTGTGGTTGGGGAGGTTTTGCAGAATTTGTTGGTAAAAATTATGACGTAAAACTTGACTGCATTACTATTTCAAAAGAACAATTTGAATTTTCTAAAAAAAGAATCTTTGAAAATGGACTAAACGAAAAAGTTAATATTTTAATGAAAGATTATAGAGATATTGAAAATAAATATGACTCTATTGCATCAATTGAAATGATAGAGGCAGTAGGTGAAAATTATTTAGTAAATTACTTCAAAAGTATCAAAAAAAACCTATCCATAAACGGAAAAGCTGCAATACAAGCAATTACAATAGATGATAGTTTATTTGACAGGTATAAATCCAAAGAAGATTTTATACAGAAATATATATTTCCAGGTGGTTTTTTACCCTCTAAGAAAAAGTTATATGATTTATCTAGTAGTAACGGTTTGAAAATTAAAAAATATCAATCTTACGGTTCTCATTATTCAAGTACTCTCAAATTATGGCGGGATGAATTTCTAAAAAAATGGGATGAAATTTCAAAACAGGGTTTTGATAACCACTTTAAACGTATGTGGCATTTTTATTTATCATACTGTGAAGCTGGTTTTAAATCTAAGAACATAGATTTAATTCAATTTTCAATGCAAAATAAAATTTAATATGATTAAAAAAAATATATTTAAAGTATTTTTATTGATAATTTTTTCAGGATTAATTACAAGCTGTATAAATAATCAATCTATGAAACCAGAAGATTTTAAAAATCAAAGACCAAGATTAATAATAGAAGAATACTTGAGTGGTAATGTTAAAGCGTGGGGTATACTGCAAAATAGATCAGGTAAAGTGACAAGACAATTTTCTGCGGATCTTGACGGAAAGTGGGATGGTAAACAACTTATATTAGATGAAAAATTTGTTTGGAATGATGGAGAAATTCAAAATAGACAATGGAAAATAGATAAAATTGATAGCCACAACTATGAAGGTACTGCAGGGGATGTTGTTGGAAAGGCTAGGGGATTTTCATATGGGCCAGCATTTAAATTTGAATATGTTTTGTTAGTACCTGTGAAAGGTAAGAATATAAAAATTACCTTTGACGATTGGATATTTATGCAAGATGAAAGAGTAGCTATCAACAGAGCTAAAATGACAAAATTTGGAATTAAAGTTGCTGAATTAACTGTAATGTTTGTAAAAGATTAATTTTTATTTTTTTTGTAATTTAGTTAATCTTCCTATTAAATAAAAATATAGTTTATCAGGTATAATTTTTAAAAACTTAAGTATCAAAGTAAGTTCTTTAGGATAATGTATTTCAAAATTTGAACCATTAATAAGTCCATCATAAATTTTTTCAGCTGAATATTTTGGTGTTTTTAAAAAAGGCATTTTAAAATCATTTTTATCAGTCATAGGTGTTTTTATAAATCCGGGAGAAACTAGACAAACTCTCACTCCATACCTACCAAAATCAAAATGGAGACTTTCAGCTAAATTATTTAAAGCCGCTTTAGAAGGCCCGTAACCGGTTGAATTTGGCAGACCTTTATATCCTGCTATAGAGGATACAATTGTTATTATTCCTTTTCCTCTTTCTCGAAAATGATTTTCAACAGCTTTTATACAGTTAAGAGTACCAAAAAAATTTACTTTAAATACGTTTTCAATTTGCTCAAGATCAATCTCCCTTTCTTTTTTTGGATCCCAAGTACCAGTTGAAAAAAAACATATATCTATATCTCCAAACTCTTTTTTTATAATTTCATAAACAGACTTGCATTTTTCTTTGTCATTTACATCAAGTGGAAAAGATTTAATATTTTGATGCTTTTCCTCAACCTCTTTTAATAAATTTTCTCTTCTGGCAGAAATTGCAACTTGCCAACCATTATCAGCAAATTTTAAGGCGAGAGCCTTGCCAATTCCGGTACTTCCACCAGTTATCCAAATTACTTTTTTATTCATATTTAACTGCTGTATAGTACTTAAATGGTAAAAAATAAAATTTTATCTTTTATTCTTTTCACTATCACCACATTTTCTGCTTCATTTATTGGTGGTTTAGTAACTATTAATTTTAAAGAGCCATGGTACTCAACTTTATATAAACCTAATTATAATCCACCAGATTGGATATTTGGGCCAGTTTGGACAGTACTTTATTTATTTATGGTCATATCAATATGGAATGCATGGCATAAAAATACAAATAATTTAAATCTAGTTTTCATCTATTTTATTCATCTTTTTTTTAATACAACTTGGAGTATTGTTTTTTTTGGCTTCAACAATATATTTTTAGCGATGCTAAATCTTGTTGTGTTAATTATATTTATTGTTTTATTAATATTAAAATATAAGAATATTAGCTTGTTAAGTATGTATTTAATGTTTCCTTACTTATTATGGTGTTGTTTTGCATTATTTTTAAACATAAATATTTATTTAATTAATTAATTATGGATGATGTTGTAATAGTAGGCGGTGGTATAATTGGAGTAGCTACAGCTTATTTTATGTCAAAAGAGGGGAGAAAAGTTAAAGTTATAGAAAGAGACCCAACTTACAAAACCGCCTCATTCCCATTATCACTTGGTGGATTTAGAAGACAATTTTTTCAAAAAGAGAACATTCTTTTAGGCAAATTTGCAAGAGAATTTATATTTCAAATACCAGAATTGCTTAAAACTAAAAAAACCCTAATCCAACTGCAAGCATGGTGCCTAACGGATACCTATTAATGTTTGGACCTGATCATGCAGAAGAGCAATACAGAGCTCTAGAAAATCATAAAGAATGCGATGCTGGTACAAAAAATATCAGAGGATCCGAATTAAATAAATTATTTCCTTATATAAATGACGAAGGAATTGAAACTGCGACTTTTACAGATAATAAAAGCGAAGGTTGGATAGACCCATTTTTATTTCATAGCGCATTAAAGCATAAAGCAATTGATCTTGGGGCTGAATTTATTAAGGGCGAAGTTAAAAATTTATCTGAAATAAACGCAAAGACAATTATTTCTGCTGCTGGATGTTGGACTAAAGAGTTGCTAGATGATATTCCAGTAGTTCCTCAAAAGCATACTGTATTTAGAGTTAAATGCCCTAAGCACATTCCTGAAATGCCTTTAACTGGCGATCTTACAACTGGAGTTTACTGGAGACCAGAGGGAAAGGAATATTTGGCAGGTTCACCAATTTCTGTTTTTGATGCAGAAGATCTAGAACCGGCATGGAATGATTTTGAAGAACTGGTTTGGCCAGCACTTGCAAAAAGAATACCAGCATTCGAGGAGTTAAAGTTAACTGGCGGATGGGCTGGTTATTATGATTGTAATAAGCTAGACAATAATGCTGTAGTTGGCAAACATCCAAAATACGAAAATGTTTATATGGCATCAGGTTTCACTGGAAGAGGATTAATGCAAGCACCAGGCATAGGTAGAGCTCTTACTGAACTAATAAATACCGGCAACTATCAAACAATTGATATTAGCGTATTTGGTGTTGAAAGAGTATTAAACAGTTCAGCAAGGCCGGAACCATACGTATTATAATTTTTTAACATATATACCTAGAATTCCATTAAATATTGACACACTTAAGATAGTAAGTTGACCTTTGATAGAGTAAAAATTAAATGAGGGATAAAAACTTATCGCTACGCTTAAAAATATATAGGTTAATAGAAAGGGTCTGTAAAATTTATTTAAATACTTCATAAAAGATTTTTTTAAATTTTTACAAGCATTTTTCCAATATTTTTACCTTCTAGTAAATCAATGAATGACTTTGGGGTATTTTCTATTCCTTTATAAACGGTCTCTTTAAATTGAATTTTACCTTCTAGTAGCCAATTAGTCATATCAGTCTCAAAAGGTTCGCGATCCTTATCGTGATCAAAAATAATAAACCCTTTAATCGTTAGTCTTTTAACAAGAACATGGGCCATATTTTTCAAACCTGATCCTGCTTTAGTTACATTCATTTGAGATATGCGACCACAAATAATAATTTTTCCAAAATTTTTCATTTGAAAAATTGCAGACTCTAAAAAATCACCACCAACATTATCAAAATACAAATCAAATCCATCTGGGCAGATTTCTTTTAAATATGTTACTAAATTTTCAACTTTTTTGTAATTAAATGCATAATCTACTTTTAAATCGTCAATTAACCATTTTACTTTTTCATCTGAACCTGTGCTCGCAATTACTTTACAGCCTATATTTTTTGCAATTTGACAAACAGTAGATCCAACACTTCCTCCAGCAGAAGAAACCAATATTGTTTGACCAGGTTTTAAATCTCCATGTTTGAAAAGGCCTATGTAAGCTGTGTGACCAGTCATTCCAAGCGGACCTAAATATGATTGTAAAGGAATATCTATTGGTTCAATTTTTTTTAAATCATCAGATTTACAAACAAATTTATCCCTCATTCCAAAATTACTAAAAACAATATCTCCTTCATTAAAATTCTCGTCTTTCGATTCTTTAACTTTTCCAAGGGCATAACCTTCCATTTCTTCACCAATATTAAATGGAGGTTTATAATTTTTTCTTTCTGTCATTCTTGCCCTCATATAAGGGTCAACAGAAATCCAAAGATTTGAAACTAAAATATTATTATTATTATCCAAATATATCTCTTTTGTTTTTATTTCAAAATCAGTTTCTTTTGGCAAACCTAATGGAATGTAGTTTTTTAATGCTACGTATTTGCTAATCATTGACATCAATTATGATCCCCAGATAATATCAAGTATCTTTTCTCTTTTACAAGCTTTTTTGTATCTTAAATAATTTTCTAAATATACTTGATAATAATCTTGATGTTTATCTTCAGCTTTGTAAAAAATTTCGAACCTTTTTACATATGTGACTACTTTTTTTTCAAACTCTTTTTCTAATTTCTTTACATCACTCTCTATCAAATTTTTTTGAAAGTCATCTTCATAAAAGGCAACTGATCTATAACTATAACCCTTGTCACAGAATTGCCCATAAGCATCAAATGGGTCAATATTTTTCCAAAAATTCTTTAAAAGTTCTTCGTAAGAAATCTTCTGTTTATCATAAATAATCTCCACAACTTCAAAATGACCCGTATCTCCATATGTGACTTCCCTGTAGGTTGGATTTTTAGTAATACCTCCTGAATATCCAGATATTACCTCTTCTACACCATCTAACTTTTCAAATGACTCCTCCATACACCAAAAACACCCTCCAGCAAAATAAGCTTTATCTTTCGAGTATGAAATTGACGGAGTAATTAGGAATAATATAAAACAAAAATGTATAATCTTCATAATTCAAATGTATAGAAATGAAGTCATAAATCTATGGTATTAAAGGTAGCTACTTTTTCTAGTAGCATACCTCTAACAAATTAATTTTATTTTTTTTGATATTTCGCAGCTTCTTCTGAACCACTTGTAGCGGATCCTTTACTGTATGAGTGTGCCCCCATACCGGCTAATTGACCGTCTTTTACTATCAAATATTGGTTTCTTATTTCATTTCCATCAAAGAAGCACTCTAATATTTCTCTCACTCCATCTGCATATCTTGCTTGCGCAGATAAAGATGTTCCAGATGTATGAGGAGTCATTCCGTGGTTTGGCATACTCCTCCAAATGTGATCATTAGGTGCAGGTTGTGGAAACCAAACATCCCCAGCATATCCGCTAAGTTGTCCACTTTCTAATGCTCTTGCAATAGCATCTTTATTACAGATTTTCCCTCTAGCTGTATTTACAATGTAAGCACCTTTTTTCATTTTCCCTATCATCTCATCATCAAATAAATTTTCTGTTTCTGGATGTAAAGGACAGTTTATAGTAACTACATCACATACTTTAACCATTGATTCCACAGACTCATGAAAAGTTAAATTTAATTCTTTTTCAACACTTTCTGGAAGTCTGTGTCTATCAAAATAATGTAGATGAACATCAAAAGGTTTCATTTTTCTTAATGCATCAAGACCAATTCTTCCTGCTGCCACAGTACCTATATGCATACCCTCGACGTCATAACTTCTTTGTACTGCATCTGCAATATTCCATCCACCTTCGTTAACTATTCTATGTTGATTATGATAATCCCTGACCATCGAAACAATCATCATTACTATGTGTTCGGCAAC
>CABXWS010000005.1 GCA_902515965.1 uncultured Pelagibacteraceae bacterium | reverse complement strand
AACATACTTTTATTGTTGCAAAAAAGTCAAAATTATTTAGCAATATTTTGTTAACTTCTGATGACAAAAGTATAATAAAACTCGCTAAGAAGTACAATATCTTAGCGCCATGGGTTAGACCCAGAAAACTCTCGAGTGATTTTTCTCCATCTTATAAAGCGATAATACATGCCTATAATTGGTACGAAAAAAACTATGGAAAGGTTGATGGAATTTTTGTTTTACAGCCTACGTCTCCTTTTAGAACTATAAAAACTTTAAAAAAAATGATTAACATTTTTAAAAATAATAAAAAAAAGTCTGTGGTAAATATTTCAAAATGTGATGAGCATCCCGAATGGATGATAAAATTAAAAAATCACAGAATGATACCTTTTATGTCGGAAAAATATTTTACAAATAGATCTCAATCTCTTTTTAAATTATATAAAATTAATGGGTTAGGTTATTTAATCAATCCCTCAATTCTATTAAAAGAGAAAACTTTAGTTCCAAAAAATTCAATCGCTTGTGTTAATAAATCAAAAAAAGAGTCTGTTGATATTGACGACATGCAAGACTATTTGATTGCAAATAGAATTTAATTTATCTTGTTTTGTAAAGCTAATATCAGTTTTTTTACTATATATCTTTGTTCACTTAAACTTATGTTTGATGATGGCAAACTCAGTCCATTTAGTCCTATTTTATGAGAGACCATACATTTATATTTGGCAAATTTTTTATATGGAGGCATTAAGTCTAAAGGATAGAAGCTTGGCCTAGCATCAATTCCTAAATTTTTTAAATAACTTACAACATAATCTCTAACTTTATTATCACCAATTGTTATTGTATATAGCCAGTAAGAGTTTTTGGACCAATTATTGCTTGGTAGCAAGCTTATTTTATCAATTTTTTTTAAAAGTTTGTCATAATTAATGAAAATTTTTTTTCTTTTTATCAAGAGTGACTCTATTCTTTCAATTTGTGCTACACCTATCGCAGCTTGAATATTTGTCATCCTGTAGTTGAAACCGGCAGAAATATGCCAATAATTTTTAGATAAAGACATGCCGTGATTTCTTAAAATTTTTGCATGTTCTGCAATTTTTTTACTTTTAAAAACTGCCATACCACCTTCGCCTGTTGTGATTGTTTTGTTTGCAAAAAAACTAAAACAAGAACAATCACCATCAAGCCCTACTAATCTACCTTTATATTTTGCCCCAATAGCCTCTGCACAATCTTCAATTAAAAATAATTTTTTTGATTTACATAATTTTTTTATCTCATCTATTTTGCAAGGTTGTCCATATATATGAACTATCATTAAAGCTTTTGTTTTTTCAGTTATAGCTTTTTTAATTTGATTTAAATCTATGGTCCATGTCTCTCGTTCAATATCTACAATTACAGGTTTCGCACCTGAATTTATTATAGAATTAATGCTACCGGCAAATGTAAAACTTGGAACAATTATCTCATCTCCTTTTGAAATCCCTAGCGAACTTATAGCTAGCTGCAAAGCCGTAGTTCCACTTGTAGTTGAAACTGAATATCCTCCATTTAAGTATTGGGAAAACTTTTTTTCGAAAATTTGTATATAAGTTCCTTTAGATGAAATCCATCCTGACTTAACTGTTTTAATAACATTTTGTAATTCTTTGTTTCCAATTTCTGGTTGAGCTACAGGGTAATCTCTTGGATTTTCTTTTGTTGCGACATCAACAATAATTTTTTTTTTATTTAATAGAGGAATGCATTTTATAGTGGTGGTATTTCTTATCGAATTAGGCTCTAAACATTTTAGTATTTTTTGAATATTAGAGTTTATTGGTAATGCGAAAGGTTTTTTGTTTAAAACTTTTGAGTTATATTTGATAATTTTAGGTAACTTTTTTTTTTTTAGATAAAATCTTCTAATATCTCCATCTGTTATTGAACCTTTTAACTTATTAAGATTATCGACTACAAAAACAATACCTAAACCATTTTCATCAATTTTTTTTATTACATCACTTAATTTATTAGGAAGATTAACGGTAATTTCTTTAATTTTATTTGAATTCATTAAAAAGATTTATTTAATTTTTTAAAAACTACTTTCTGTAGATCTAAAAATTTTTTTTTATTAAGATTGTACACTTCTACTGAGAAATAATTAAGATTTTTATTTAAATATTTCCAAAACCACGCATTATCAAAGAACGGCTTATTGGTGTCTGATTTTCCATCATTATCACTCAGATGATAGCCCCCAATGTATTTATTGCACTTTTGAAACATAATTTTAGGGTCAAAATTTAACGTTTTTGCTGAAACTTTCAAATGAGCAACATCAACAAGTAATTTTACATTTGGTGGAAATCTTTTTGCGATTTTACAAGACTCAATTGGTTCACACATCAAGAATGGATTTGCATTAAATTCTTTTAAATTTTTTTTTGATAAAACATTGTTCTCTACAAGAAGAGTAACTTTATTTTTTTTTGCAAGAGCTGCTAATTTGCTGATTCTTTTTATAAATATATTGATACTTTTTCTTCTATCAAATAATTTTTTTTTTTTTACTACTTTTCCTAACTCATCAATTTCAATATCACATAAAAAACCTGCATGAAAACTATAATAATCTGAGCCTATTTCCTTGCAATTTCTTATAGCTGTTTCAACATGCTTAAGTGATCTTGCGGCGATTAAAGGATTTTGTGAAGCTAGATTAAAAACAAAAGGAATTTTTGGGGGAGGAAAATAATTATGAATTTGAAAATTAATTTTTTGTTTTTGAGATTTTAATTTTTTCAAATTTTCTGAACAATAAATACCTCCGGATAATTCAATATTTTTTGCACCATAATTAATTAATTTTCTTACAGATTTATATGCTGGAATTCTATTAAATCCACCTGTTGAAATATATGCAGTCATTCCTTAATTATTTTTTTAAATCAATAAAATTAAACTGGTAATTTTTTTTTAGATCTCTTTTTACTCTCATACCAGTCACTTTTTTTAGCTCGTTATAATATAGACCTAAACCAGGTCTCTTTAGATCAATAAATTTTTTTTTCAAAATATCTCCTTTTTTAAGATTTCTATTTAATGTCATGCTTTTTCTTGAAATTTTTTTCATTTCAAATTCTTCTTGCTGGCATTCTTTAATTGCTTTACCTAAAATTAACTCTGTCTTTTTTACTTCAACTACCATTTTTTTAAACTCGTCAGGAAGTAAGGATGTTTTTTGATCTGGTCCAGTTAATTTCTTATCTATGGTAAAATGTTTTTCTATTAATTTACCTCCTAACGAAACACTAATCTTTGCTGCCTCATGATCTCTGGTATGATCGGAAAAACCAACTATACAATTATACTTTTTTTGCATTATAGGAATTATTTTTAGATTTAATGAATTAAAAGAGCATGGATAATTTGATACACAATGTAATAGAATGTAATTTTTATTAGAATACTTTTTATAAATTTTTAAACATTTTTCTATTTCCTCAAATGTACTCATTCCTGTGGAAATGATCACTGTTTTTTTATTTTTTGCTAAATATTCATGAAGTTTTAAATCTACTATATCTGCTGAAGCTGTCTTAAAAGCTTTACATCCTAAATTATTTAAAAATTTTGCAGACTCGACATCATATGGAGTTGAAATAAAATCAATAGATTTTTTTTTACAATAATTCTTTATTTTAATATGATTTTTCTTAGAAAATTCTAGAGATTTAATCATATCATAATGTGAAGATTGGGGGTCTGTATTTTTTCTTTGGTATTTTACTTTAGGCGTATTTGGAGATACTAATTTTTCAGCTTTAAAAGTCTGAAACTTGACTGCGTTAGCGCCTGATTTTTTTGCAGCATTTACCATTTGTTTGGCAAGAAATAGATTTCCATTATGATTCACTCCTATTTCAGCTATAAAGTAAGTCTTATCTAGAAATTTTTTTAAAAACATTTTTTTGAAAAAAAACTCATATAAATTAATATAATATAAACAATACTTATCTAATATTTAATCAACAGTTTTTAAAATTAAAATTATTAGTAAAAAATTTTTTTCAGTGCATAAATTAAGCCAATTGAGCTATTAGTACTGGTCAGCTACACGCATTACTGCGCTTCCACATCCAGCCTATCAACGTGGTGGTCTACCACGGCTCTATAGGAAGAACTAGTTTTGAGGTGAGTTTCCCGCTTAGATGCTTTCAGCAGTTATCTCTTCCATACTTAGCTACCCGGCACTGCAGCTGGCGCTACAACCGGTCCACCAGTGGTATGTTCAACCCGGTCCTCTCGTACTAGGGTCAACTCCTCTCAATTCTTCTACACGCATAGCAGATAGGGACCGAACTGTCTCACGACGTTCTGAACCCAGCTCACGTACCACTTTAATTGGCGAACAGCCAAACCCTTGGGACCTGCTCCAGCCCCAGGATGTGATGAGCCGACATCGAGGTGCCAAACACTGCCGTCGATATGAGCTCTTGGGCAGTATCAGCCTGTTATCCCCGGCGTACCTTTTATCCGTTGAGCGATGGCCCTTCCACTCAGAACCACCGGATCACTATGACCGACTTTCGTCTCTGCTCGACTTGTCAGTCTCACAGTCAGGCAGGCTTATGCCATTGCACTCTACGAACGATTTCTGACCGTTCTGAGCCTACCTTCGCACGCCTCCGTTACTATTTGGGAGGCGACCGCCCCAGTCAAACTACCCACCATACAATGTCTTGATGCCGGATAACGGCAATCAGTTAGATATCAAGAAAAACAAAAGAGGTATTTCACTGTTGACTCCACGATAACTGACGTCATCGTTTCAATGTCTCCCTCCTATACTAAATATGTTTTTCCTAACACCAATGTAAAGTTGCAGTAAAGGTGCACGGGGTCTTTCCGTCTAACTACGCGAACTCCGCATCTTCACGGAGAATTCAATTTCACTGAGTTGATGTTGGAGACAGCGGAGAAATCGTTACGCCATTCATGCAGGTCGGAACTTACCCGACAAGGAATTTCGCTACCTTAGGACCGTTATAGTTACGGCCGCCGTTTACTGGGGCTTCAGAAATGAGCTTGCACCCATCGCATTAACCTTCCAGCACCGGGCAGGCGTCAGACCCTATACATCCACTTACGTGTTAGCAGAGCCCTGTGTTTTTGATAAACAGTCGCTTCTCCCTGGCTTGTGCCACCTCTTAATGGTTGCCCAAAAAAAGGTCTTCTTTATCCCGAAGTTACAGAAGCATTTTGCCGAGTTCCTTCAACATCATTCTCTCAAGCGCCTAAATATACTCTATTAATCCACCTGTGTCGGTTTAGGGTACGGTCTAATGATGGAGCTATTTCCTGAGACTTTTTCGCGGCAAGTTCAATCCATTAAGAACTCACAACTTACAAAATCTGTCACTACCATCTGGTTAAGGAATATTAACCTTATTTCCATCGACTACGGCTTTCGCCCTCGCCTTAGGGGCCGACTAACTCTGCGCGGATTAACCTTGCGCAGAAACCCTTGGATTTTCGGCGAATAAGTTTTTCACTTATTTTATCGTTACTCATGTCAGCATTCGCACTTCTGATACCTCCAGGATCCCTCACGGGTATCCCTTCGCAGGCTTACAGAACGTTCCGCTACCGCTTATAAAGTTTTAAAACTTTATAAACCCACAGATTCGGTATGTGATTTTAGCCCCGTTACATCTTCGGCGCAGAAACTCTATTAGACCGGTGAGCTGTTACGCTATCTTTAAAGGATGGCTGCTTCTAAGCCAACCTCCCGGCTGTTAAGGAATTTCCACATCCTTTCACACTTAATCACAATTTTGGGACCTTATCTGGTGGTCTGGGCTCTTTCCCTCTCGACCATGGACCTTAGCACCCACAGTCTGTCTGTTGAAGAACTACTTTCAGCATTCGGAGTTTTATTAGGTTTGGTAAGAATCTCTTCCCCCTAGCCCATTTAGTGCTCTACCTCTGAAAGCATATTTATTCAACGCACTACCTAAATAGTTTTCGCGGAAAACCAGCTATCTACGAATTTGGTTGGCCTTTCACCCCTTACCACAAGTCATCCAAAGACTTTTCAACGTCAACTGGTTCGGTCCTCCAGCAAGTGTTACCTTGCGTTCAACCTGCTCATGGTAAGCTCATTCGTTTTCGGGTCTAATTCATAAAACTAATCGCCCTATTAAGACTTGCTTTCGCTACGCCTACACCTAGATGGCTTAAGCTTGCTTTATAAATTAAGTCACTGACCCATTATACAAAAGGTACGCCGTCACTCTAAAAAGAGCTTCGACTGATTGTAGGCATGCAGTTTCAGGTTCTATTTCACTCCCCTAATAGGGGTTCTTTTCACCTTTCCCTCACGGTACTAGTTCACTATCGGTCACTGAAGAGTATTTAGGCTTAGAGGGTGGTCCCCCTATATTCGAGCAGGATTTCACGTGTCCCGCTTTACTCAAGAAACTTGTTAAACATTACTCATACGGGACTATCACCCTCTCTGGTTAGTTTTTCCAAACTATTCAAATTTTTTTAACAAATCTACTGGCCTATTCCGTTTTCGCTCGCCACTACTAACGGAATCTCAATTGATTTCTTTTCCTCCGGTTACTTAGATGTTTCAGTTCTCCGGGTTATCTCTTTAAACCTATTTATTCAGTTTAAAGTAACACATAAAGTGTTGGGTTTCCCCATTCGGAAATTTACGGATCAAAACTTGCATACAGCTCCCCGTAACTTATCGCAGTATACCACGTCCTTCATCGGCTTTCAGTGCCAAGGCATCCGCCACACGCCCTTAAACGCTTAATTTATGCACAGAAAAAAATTCTGTGTTGAATTAAATTTTTCAAACATTCATCATTTCGAATATTTGTTGATTGTTCAATTCTATGAACAATCGGATATAGATATTGATAATATTATATTTATTTTTACAAGGTAAAATAGCTAAGTGTTTCATGGTGGAGGATAGCGGGATCGAACCGCTGACCTCCTGAATGCAAATCAGGCGCTCTCCCAGCTGAGCTAATCCCCCAGTATTTAATGGTGGGCCGAGAAAGACTCGAACTTTCGACCCCACCCTTATCAAGGGTGTGCTCTAACCAACTGAGCTACCGGCCCTTATCGCAGAAGAGTGAAACACAAATTTTAAGAAGAGAAATGAGGACGGTCAACATTAGCCTGTTATATTATTTAGATTAAGAAATATTTCTTAATCATCCTTAGAAAGGAGGTAATCCAGCCGCAGGTTCCCCTACGGCTACCTTGTTACGACTTCACCCCAGTCGCTGACTATACCGTGGTCAAGGGTTTGAAACCTTGCCTTAAGGTAGAACCAACTCCCATGGTGTGACGGGCGGTGTGTACAAGACCCGGGAACGTATTCACCGCGGCGCGCTGATCCGCGATTACTAGTAATTCCAGCTTCATGTACTCGAGTTGCAGAGTACAATCCGAACTGAGGCATCTTTTTAGGATTTGCTTGACGTCGCCATCTTGCTTCCTATTGTAAATGCCATTGTAGCACGTGTGTAGCCCAACACGTAAGGGCCATGAGGACTTGACGTCATCCCCACCTTCCTCCAGCTTATCACTGGCAGTTCTTTCAGAGTGCCCAACTAAATGGTGGCAACTAAAAGTGAGGGTTGCGCTCGTTGCGGGACTTAACCCAACATCTCACGACACGAGCTGACGACAGCCATGCAGCACCTGTGTTTCGTCCGGCCGAACCGAAGACTTTAATCTCTTAAAGTCGCGACGAACATGTCAAGTGTTGGTAAGGTTCTGCGCGTATCTTCGAATTAAACCACATGCTCCACTACTTGTGCGGGTCCCCGTCAATTCATTTGAGTTTTAACCTTGCGGTCGTACTCCCCAGGCGGTGTGTTTAATGCTTTCGCTGCGACACTGAAAATAAATTTCCAACGTCTAACACACATCGTTTACGGCATGGACTACGAGGGTATCTAATCCTCTTCGCTACCCATGCTTTCGTTCCTCAGTGTCAGTAATGATCCAGAAAGCTGCCTTCGCAATTGGTATTCTTTCTAATATCTACGAATTTCACCTCTACACTAGAAATTCTGCTTTCCTCTATCATACTCTAGCTAAAAAGTTTTGATGGCAGTTCCAGAGTTAAGCTCTGGGATTTCACCACCAACTTTTTTAACCACCTACGAACTCTTTAAGCCCAGTAATTCCGAACTACGCTAGGTCCCTTCGTATTACCGCGGCTGCTGGCACGAAGTTAGCCGGACCTTCTTATTCGGGTACAGTCATTTTCTTCCCCGACGAAAGAGCTTTACAACCCAAAGGCCTTCTTCACTCACGCGGCATCGCTGCATCAGAGTTTCCTCCATTGTGCAATATTCCCTACTGCTGCCTCCCGTAGGAGTTTGGGCCGTGTCTCAGTCCCAATGTGGCTGATCATCCTCTCAGATCAGCTATTGATCAAAGTCTTGGTAGGCCATTACCCCACCAACAAACTAATCAAATGCAGGCTCATCCTATGGCGCATAAAGCTTTCTCCGTAAAGACTTATGAGGTATTAGCACAAGTTTCCTCGTGTTATTCCTCACCAAAGGGAAGATACCTACATGTTACTCACCCGTCTGCCACTAAGTATTTCTACTTCGTTCGACTTGCATGTATAAGGCGTGCCGCCAGCGTACGTTCTGAGCCATGATCAAACTCTCAAGTTTAAAAACGGCGCACACTAGCTTCTAAATAAATACTAAGAATAATATTTATTTATGTTTGAAGTGTGTACGACAAATTTTGGTAACCTTAACCGTCCACACTTCTCTTCTTAAAATATATACTTATTAAATAGCTAATTGGGATTTCCCAATAAATAACATTTTTAAATGTTGAGTGGAACGCTTATAAATAATATTATTAATAAATCAAGAAATTAGATGAATTTAAAATTGTTAAAAAAACCAGTAAAATCAACACTTTTTTTAGGTTAAATGAAGATTGTTAAATTAAATTTTATTAAAGAGTATTCAATTTTCCTATGGTTAGTTTTAATTACTATTTTAGGAATATTGATGTCAAATATTTATAGCAATAATAAGATGCAAGAAAATTATAAAATAAAGTCAAGTTTAGGTAATATTTATTTAAAAAAAGTTGTTAAAGAACTTACTAACAGCTTAGAATCAAGATATATTTATAAAAATTACACATCAAAAAATGGTGACACATATCAAGGTATAATAAATACTTTAAATATAAGCAAAGATGAGAAAGAAATATTGTTGGATTCTATTGCTAAAATAAAATCACTTAAACTATTAAAAATAAATCAGAAGTTTACATTTAAGTTAGATAATATGTTAGAAAGCAAAATTATTGAATTTAAAATTGAAACTGACAAAAAAAATGAGATTTTATTTACTAAATCTAAAAGTAAAAATATTTTTATCTCAAAAAAGATACAAAAGAATTTTATTAAAAAATTAGCTTACAAAGAAACAGTAATCACTGACTCACTTTATAGTAGTGCTATAAACTTAGGTATAAGCCCAAATATTATAATCGAGTTT
The DNA here is from genome assembly GCA_902515965.1 of uncultured Pelagibacteraceae bacterium. Lineage (GTDB taxonomy): Bacteria > Pseudomonadota > Alphaproteobacteria > Pelagibacterales > Pelagibacteraceae > Pelagibacter. The sequence goes on along the minus strand of CABXWS010000005.1, from coordinate 17,334 downwards.
GCTCGTTTATATGGTTTTCAAGTCGATTTTCAAAGAGATGTTTGGAAAAATGATAGTTTTCAAATAATCTATGAAGAATATGTTAACGAAAATAAAAAAATTGTAGATACGGGTGAAATAATTTTTGCAAGTTTAAATTTACAAAACAATAACTTACAACTTTATAAATACGAGTATGAAAAAAATAAAATTGATTATTTTGATGAGAAAGGACAAAGTATAAAAAAAACTTTAATGAAAACACCAATAAATGGTGCGAGATTATCCTCATCTTATGGCAAAAGAAAACATCCAATATTAGGCTATACTAAGATGCACACTGGCACAGATTTTGCAGCGCCTACTGGTACACCAATTATGGCATCAGGAGATGGAAAGGTTACAAAAGCAGGTTGGTGTGGAGGTGGAGGAAATTGTGTTAAAATTAGACATAATAGTAAATATCAAACTGTCTACGCTCATATGTCAAAATTTGGAAAAGGTATCAAAAAAGGTTTACGTGTTAAACAAGGACAAATTATTGGATATGTTGGTTCAACTGGATTGTCTACGGGACCACATTTACATTATGAAGTAATTGTAAATGGAAAAAAAGTTAATTCACAAAAGCTTAAGCTTCCATCTGGTAAGATCTTAAAAGGAAATGACAGAAAAGATTTTGAAGTAACAAAAATTAAGATAGATGTTTTAAAGTCAGATTTAGTTTCTAAATTAAATTAATCTGTTTTGATAAGGTTGCTAGTTTCTTTCTCATCTTCTTTTCTGATATTATTTATGCCTTCCACATTATTTTTATGATTTTGGTCTATAGAACTATTCTCATTACTAGATTTTTTATTTAACTCTTGTAGTGTGAGTATTCTCGAGAAATGGTCTGCATGTTGCAAATAATTTTCTGATAATATTTTGTCACCTGAAGATAGAGCCTCTCTAGCTAAATTATTATATTTTTCTATCAACTTTGACGCATTTTGATTATTGCGACCATAATTTCTATGCCTGAAATCCATACCAGACCCATACTCGTTTGGGTTTTTTTGACCAGTCATAGATCTTTTTCTAAATCCCCTCTCATTATTTAACTTAAATCTATTTTTTCTATTATTTCGATAGTTATTCATTATCAATTTTTGTTGCTATCAGCACTCTCGGATGTGTTTGGATATCTTTGCATATTTTATTTAAATAGAATCCATGTTTTTCTAAAAAAAATTTTGAAAATTTAATTTGTTTGTTTCCAATTTCAAAAATCAGCTTGCCTTTGTATTTTAATAATTTTTTACTCTTAATAATTAATTTTTTTATTTCACTAAATCCGTCTATCCCTCCTCTAAGGGCTAAATGAGGTTCAAAAAGCCTAACATCTTCATCTAATCTTTTAATATCAATATCACTTATGTATGGGGGATTAGATATAATAAAATCATATTTACTTAAATTAAATTTGTCAACATCGATATTTAAAAAATTAATCATATTATTTAAATGATGTATTTTTGCATTATATTTTGCAACTTTTATCGCTTTTTTGCATATATCTATTGCAATACCTCGGCAGTTAGGCCTTTCATATATTATTGAAATAATTATACATCCAGATCCTGTTCCGATATCTAAAATTCTTTTGGACGAATTTAATTCAACTAATTTTAATGTTTCCTCAACAATTATCTCTGATGATGGCCTCGGTATTAAAACATCTTTATTTATGAAAAAATTTAATTTCCAAAATTCCTTATTTTTTAAAATATGAGCAATTGGTTCTTTTTTTTTTCTTCTTAAAATAAGTTTTTTAAAATCATTAAAGTTCTTTATATTTATTTGATCATCAAGTTTAATCAGAATATTCTCTCTCTTAGAATTTAATACTTTTGCTAAGAGTAGTTCACTTTCTATTAAATGGGTTTTTATACTGTTTGATTTGAGTATATTGCTTCCAAAATTTAATGCTTTAAGATAGTTCATGAAGTTATTTTTTTCAATTCATCTTCTTGCGCTTGTAAATTCAAGTTTTCAATCATTTCGTCAAAAATTTCGCCTTCCATAAATTCTTCCAGTTTATGCAAAGTTAAGTTTATTCTGTGATCTGTTACTCTTCCTTGTGGAAAATTATAAGTTCTGATTCTTTCTGAACGATCTCCAGTTCCTATTTTACTTTTTCTGTCCATGGATCTTTCTTGATCAACTTTTTGTCTTTCAAAATCATAAATTCTTGATCTCAATATTTTTAACCCTTTTTCCTTATTTCGTATTTGTGATTTTTCGTCTTGTTGACTTACAACTAACCCAGTTGGTATGTGGGTAATTCTCACAGCAGAATCTGTTGTATTCACACTTTGACCTCCAGGTCCACTACTTCTAAATACATCTATTCTAATATCTTTTTCGTCTAATCTTATATCTAATTCTTCCGCTTCTGGTAAGACTGCAACAGTTGCTGCAGAAGTATGAACTCTGCCCTGAGTTTCTGTATCTGGAACTCTTTGGACCCTATGCACTCCACTTTCATACTTTAAAGAAGAATAAATATTTTTACCTTTAATCAATGCAATTATTTCTTTGAGTCCCCCTGCATCACTTTTTGAAATTGAAATAATTTCTATTTCCCAGCTTTTTTTTTGGCTTACTTTCTCATACATTTTATATAAATCTGAAGCAAATAAACTTGCTTCTAGTCCACCTGTGCCAGCTCTAATCTCAATAATAGCATTTTTACTATCAGCGGAATCCTTTGGTAACAAAAATAATTTGATATTTTTCTCACTTATATAATAATTCTTTTTAATATTTTCTGTTTCATTGACTGCGAGCTCTTTTATTTCTTTCTCTGCTTTACTATCGTTAATTATTTTATATAAATCTTCAATTTCTTTCTCATAATTTAAATAATTATTAGCTGATTGAATAATATTATTTAAATCTGAATATTCTTTTGAGAGTTCTGCAAACTCATTTTTTTTTAAATCGCCTGATGAAAGTTTTTTTTCAATCTCTCCATGTCTTTTGATTAAGTTTTGTACTTTATCCAACGGAAGCATTATTAATTTGATTTTAAGCTTGATGCCTTTTTTTCAACAATATCAACAATTTTATCTATCATTTCATTTGTTGTGATTTTTTCTGTTTCTAAACCGTTTATATAAAGCATGTGATTATCCTTACCACCTCCTGTAATACCGACTTGAGTTTGTTTAGCTTCACCCGGACCATTTACAACACAGCCTATAATTGAAAGCGTTATTGGTTCTTTAATATGAGATAATTTTTCTTCTAAAATTTTAACTGTATCTATAACTTTGAATGCTTGTCTCGCACAAGATGGGCATGAAATTATTTTTACTCCTCTATTTCTTAAATTCAATGATTTTAATATTTCATTTCCTACTTTAACTTCTTCAACTGGATCATCAGATAAAGATACTCGTATTGTATCTCCAATACCATTTAATAGCAAACTTCCAAATCCTATTGAAGATTTAATGCTTCCCGGTAAAAAGCTGCCAGCCTCGGTTATTCCTAGATGAAGTGGATAATTAGTTTGCTTTGAAAGAAGTTTATAAGCAGAGATCGACAAAAAAACATCTGAGGATTTCACGCTGATTTTAAAATTATTAAAATCTAAATCTTCAATTATTTTGATATTTCTCATTGCACTTTCAACCAGGGCTTCAGGACAAGGCTCCTTATACTTTTCCAATATATCTTTTTCTAACGACCCAGCATTAACACCTATTCTCAAGGAGCAATTATTATTTTTTGCAGAAGAAACAACTTCGGCTATTCTTTTCTTATTTCCAATATTTCCTGGATTTATTCTTAAACAATGCGCTCCATTTTCAGCAGCCTCGATAGCTCTTTTATAATGAAAATGAATATCAGCAACTATCGGTACATCAACATTCTTTATTATTGTTTTTAAAGACTGTGTTGAGTTTTCATCAGGACAAGACACTCTAACAATTTCTGCCCCAGCCTCTGAAATTTTATTAATCTGGTCTATAGTAGATTTATGATCACTTGTAAGGGTATTTGTCATTGATTGAACTGAGATTGGATTATCTGCTCCTACTTTTACTTTGCCAACCATTATCTCCTTCGTTTTTCGTCTATTTATATTTCTGAAAGGTCTGATTTCTGAGTTCATTTATCTAAATTAAATTCTTTATGAAGTGACTTAATAGCTTTGTTTAAACTATCTTTTTTTATTAAAACTGAAATTTTTATCTCAGAAGTTGATATTACTTGTATATTAATATTTTTTCTAGCTAAAGCTTGAAACATTCTATAAGTAACACCTGGAGTGGTTATCATTCCAACACCAATTATCGATACTTTTGAGACAAACTTATCAAATATCATTTTTTTATAAATAATTTTTTTGTTTGAAGAAATAATTTTTTTTGTTTTCTGTAAATCACCTAATTTTATTGTGAATGTTAAATCTGTTTGTTTTCCATTAGAAGAAATATTTTGGACTACCATATCAACATTTATAGAATTTTGTGAGAGTGGTTTAAATATTGAAGCTGCTATACCTGGCCTATCATTTACACCTAATAATGACACTTTTGCATCGTTATCTGTCGTGGATATACCTGTTATTATTTTATTATTAATTATATTTTTTCTTTTTGTAATTAATGTACCTGGTTTCCTTACAAATGATGATTTTACTTCTACATTAACCCTATTCAATCTCGCATCTTGTATTGAGTTTGGCTGCATAACTTTTGAACCTAAAGAAGCCATTTCTAAAATTTCCTCGTAAGATATTTTTTTTATTTTTTTTGCATTTTTTAATTTGTTTGGATCAGTTGTATATATTCCCTCAACATCTGTATAAATTATACATCTTTTAGCATTAAAAAACTTTGCAATCATAATTGCGCTAGAGTCAGAACCACCTCGTCCAATTGTAGTTATTCGTAAGTTTTTATTTATTCCTTGAAAACCTGCAATAACAGGAATTCCTCCGGTATTTAAATATTTTTGAATTTCTTTTTTTCCTATGTGACTAATTCTTGAAAATTTGTGTTTTCCATTAGTTATAATTGGTATTTGCCAGGCCATCCATGATCTTGAATTTAAACCAATTTCAATTAATCGACCCGAAAGTAGTGCACAGGAGATTTGCTCTCCTGCTGATACTAAAGTGTCATACTCATGAAAAGAGAAATTACTGCTAATATCTTTTGACATTTTAATCAAATTGTTTGTGGTTCCACTCATAGCTGAAGATAGAACAATAACTTTATATTTTTTTGAATAAGATTTTATTAATTTTGCGACCTTTTTTATTCTTGAAATAGAGCCTACTGAAGTCCCACCAAATTTTAATACAATTGTTTCCATTGAGTAGTTTTATTTACAAGTTTAAATATATTGATAAAATACATCTAACTTATAATGTCAATAAAGAATGAACACTAATACTATTAACCAAGCAGAGATTGAAAAATTTAATAAAATCGCAGAAGAATGGTGGAATCCTAATGGTAAGTTCAAACCTCTTCATAAATTTAATCCCATAAGAATCGAATATATTAAGAATAACATTATAAATGATTTAAATATTTCAAGTATTGATAAACCACTAAAAAATATTTCTATTCTTGATATTGGATGCGGTGGTGGTTTACTTTCTGAACCTTTAGCAAGACTTGGGGCAAATGTAGTAGGTATTGATGCATCAGAGAAGAATATTCGAGTTGCAAAACATCACTTAGAAAAAAGTAAATTAAATATAGAATATTACAATTCATCACCAGAAAATTTTAAATATGAAAAAAAATTTGATGTTATACTCAACATGGAAATAGTTGAACACGTAGACAATATTCAAGATTTTATATTTGAATGCTCAAAATTTCTAAATAAAAATGGAACAATGTTTATTGCAACTTTAAATCAAACATTAAAATCTTATATATTTGCAATAATAGGTGCTGAGTATATTTTGAGATGGCTACCAATTGGCACTCATGATTGGAATAAATTTGTAAAACCTGGAATATTAGAAAAAATGTGTAAAACAAACTCTCTTCAATTAAAAAAAATAGATGGAGTAAAGTTTAATCCAGTAACAAATAAATGGAAACTTTCAAAAGATTTATCAGTAAACTACATAACCAAATATGAAAAAATTTAATGATCCTTATCCTCTATCCATGGTATCATTGAAGTTTCAATACCTTCATCTTTAAGCTCTTTTACATCTTTCAGAGATGCCTTACCGTAAATATTTTTTTTATTTTTTTCGTTATAATGAAGAGATCTTGCTTCATAAGTAAAATTTTCCCCTACATATTCAAAATTTTTTTTTATAAAACTTTGATATTCTTTAAGTTTCTTTTTTAAGTCTTTATTAATCGAATTATTTTTTTCACTCAATTTAAAACTACTACTCGATAAATTGGGTTTCATTAGTGATTTTTCTATTTTCTGTGAATTACATTTTTGACAATTAAGCAGTTTTAGTTTTTTTAATTTATCATACTCTATTGAACTTGCGAACCAACTTTCAAATTCTATCGTGCAATCTTTACAGTTTAGTAGATATTTAATCATTAGATCGATTTAATTATTATTTTAATAATTTCAATACTCAGGATCTGTAATCAGAATTGATTTCAATATATTTTTTTGATAAGTCCATAGTATAAGCAGTAAACTCTTTGCTGCCTGTAGACAAGTCTACAGTAATTTCAATATTTTCGTTTTTCATATACTCTCTAACATCAACTTCATTATAGCTTTTATCTATTTTACCTTTGTTAAAAATAATAAACTTACCAATAAATATTTTTAATTTTTCAATATTAAATCTTACACCACTCTTACCAACTGCCATGGCTATCCTTCCCCAATTGGGATCTTCAGCAAATACTGCTGTTTTTACAAGAGGAGAATTTGCAATTGAGAAACATACTTTTTTAGCTTCCTCTTCTGATTTACTATTATTGCATTTAACACTTACAAATTTTGTTGCACCTTCACCGTCACTAACTACTCTCTTAGCTAAGTTTAACATAACCTCCTCAACTCCATTTATAAATTTCTTTAATTTTGGATCGTTGATACTTTTTATTTCTTTATTAGATGCTTTTGATGTTGTAAAAATTGATACCATATCATTTGTGCTTGTATCGCCATCACATGTAATAGCATTAAATGTAGATTTAATATTTTTTCTTAAAATTTGTCTTAAAATTGAGGATGAAATATTAGCATCTGTAAAAATAAATCCCAAAGTAGTTGCCATATTTGGATAAACCATACCTGACCCTTTTGCTATTCCATATATTTTTACCTCTGTTCCTCCAATTTTACATTCAAACATGGATAGTTTTGGCTTTGTATCTGTTGTCATAATCCCAAGTGCAGCTTTAATCCATATTAATTTGTTTTGGGTATATTTAATTCTTTCAATCAAATATTTTAAATTACTTATAATTTTACTTTCTGGAAATTTTTCTCCAATGGTTCCTGTACAAGCAAAGAGTATGTTTCCTGGTTTAATTTTCAACGGATTATCTTCATCAGTAATTTGTTTTTCAGATAACAACTTAGATAAATTTAAGGAGATTTTTTTTAAAGAATTGTATCCATCATGACCTGTAAGAGCGTTTGCGTTTCTTGTATTTACCAAAAGACCAAATACTTTTTTTTCTTTAATTCTTTTGTTCCATTTTATATTTTCAGATAATATTTTTGATTGAGTATATACAGAAGCATATTTCGCACCGTCTCTAAAATAGAATAACACCAAGTCATCTCTTTTTTTATCATAAAGTCCACAACTTACTGTAGAGATAGATAATCCATCAATATGTTCAAGATCTTGAAAATGTCCAATCTTTAAGTCTTTATGTTTTTTGTCAAAAAAGTTGTTTATACCAAAATCCATGCTATTTAAATTTTTAAATAAATTACTATATATTTTATAATTATTAATACAGCAAAATTATGCTCAATCCTATTAACCTTATCTCCAAATTTATAAAAAGCAGTAACCAAAAAGAACTGGATAGGATAAAAAAAATCGTAAAAAAAATAAATGAACTAGAGGAAGTCTTCTCCAAAATGGAAAATGAAAAATTTCCCTGGAAGACAAATGAATTTGTTGAAAGTGTTAACAATGGAACCACTTTAGATGAAATATTACCAGAAGCGTTCGCACTTATTAGAGAAGCTTCCAGAAGAGTAAATAACGAAAGACACTTTGACGTTCAATTAATAGGAGGTGTTGCATTACACGAAAATAAAATAGCGGAAATGAAAACTGGTGAAGGTAAAACATTAACTATTGTATTAGCAGCGTATTTAAATGCTTTAGAAAAAAAAGGAGTACATGTTGTTACGGTCAATGATTATTTGGCAAAGCGAGATAGTATAAACATGGGCAAAATTTATAATTTTGCGGGGTTATCTTGTGGTTATATTAATACCGAGCAATCAGACGATGAGAGGAAAGAGAATTATAATAAAGACATAACTTACGCAACAAACAGTGAATTAGGCTTTGATTTTTTAAGAGATAACATGAAATATTCTAAGCACGAAATGGTACTAAGAGGACATAACTTTGCTATCGTTGATGAAATTGATTCTTGTTTAATCGATGAAGCTAGAACACCTTTAGTAATATCAGGTGCTGCTGAAGATAAAACTATGCAATATATAGCTGTTGATAAACTAATAAAGAACCTAAAAAAAAATGATTTTGATTTAGATGAAAAAGATAAGAATATTCTTTTGACAAATGATGGTATAGATAATGTTGAAAAAATCTTTTCAGAGGCCGGAATTTTAAAAAATAATAATTTTTATGATCCTGAAAACTTACATTTAGTCCATCATGTAAATCAAGCTCTAAGAGCAAACTACTTATTCGAAAATGGAAAAGACTACATTGTTAAAGATGATGAAATTATTATAATAGACGAACAAACCGGAAGGCAACTGCCTGGAAGAAGATTTGGTGATGGACTTCATCAAAGTTTAGAAGCAAAGGAAAAAATTGAGGTTAAAGCAGAAAACCAAACTCTTGCTTCAATAACTTATCAAAATTTTTTTAAACTATACAATAAACTTGCTGGCTGCACTGGTACAGCTTTGACTGAGTCTGCTGAATTTTTTGAAATTTACAATTTACCAGTACTTCAAATTCCAACTAATATGAAAATGATCAGAAATGATTTTAATGACAAAATCTTTAGAACTAGTATTGAAAAAGATAAGGCTATAGTAAATAAGATTAAAGAATGTAACGATGTAGGACAACCATTATTGGTCTTTACATCTAGCATCAACAAATCTGAGCATTATTCAGATCTTTTAAACAAAGAAAAAATTAAACATATTGTACTAAATGCAAAAAATCATGAAAAAGAAGCAGAAATTATTGCAAATGCTGGTAAGCAAAAATCTATAATTATAACTACAAGTATTTCAGGTAGAGGTGTTGACATAAAATTAGGTGGTCCAGACCAAGTTGAAAAAGATGAAGTCAAAAATATTGGTGGATTGTTTGTAATTGGCACAGAAAGAATGGAAAGTAGAAGAGTTGACAACCAAGCAAGAGGTCGTTCAGGTAGACAAGGTGATGAAGGAAGCTCGATTTTTTATGTAAGCTTAGAAGATGATTTAATGAGACTTTTTGGTTCTGATACAATGAACAATATGTTGGAAAAACTTGGTTTAAAAGACGGGGAAAGTATTGATCATCCATGGATAAATAAAGCAATCGAGAGGGCTCAGCAAAAAGTTGAAGCAAGAAACTTCGATATTAGGAAAACTCTCATTAAGTTTGACAATGTTCTAAATGATCAAAGGCATGTGATTTTCGAACAACGAAAGAATGTATTAGAAGGAAAAGAAGGGGTTAATTATTCAGATATTTTCCTTGAAGAAGTTTTAGAAAATTTAAAAAGACAAAAAATATTACATGAAAAATCTCCTAATTCTAAAGAATTTCCAAATGCTTTAAAGCAAACATTAGGTAAATCAATAGAAAATGAGGAATTAACAAAAGTTATTAATTCAGACGTAAAAGAAATGGAAAAAATTATAAAAAGTACCTTTAATAAAAATAGAGATGAAAGAAATAATTTATTAGGAACGGAGCAAGCTAATGAAATTGAAAAAAGAATATTGATACAAATAATTGATCAGAATTGGAAATCACACATTCAATACCTTGAACAATTAAGACAAGTTATCGGTCTTAGATCTTATGGTCAAAGAGACCCTTTGGTTGAATACAAAAAAGAGGCGTTTATATTATTTGAAAATTTACTTAATAAGTTAAAAGCTGATCTTGTTACAATGCTTTTAAATTTAAAAATTGTTCAAAAAGAAGAGGAAAACAGCCCAGAAGATATTATTAAAGAAAATTTAAAATCTGTTGCAAACAAAAAAATTGGTAGAAACGAACCGTGTCCATGCAAATCTGGAAAAAAATTTAAACATTGCCATGGTGCAATTTAAATTAAAAAAATTAGTAGAACAAAAAATATAACTAATCCAAGAAAGATAGAAAAGCTTTTTATATTAAACTTAAGTTTTGAAAAATAATTTTGTATAAAATTAACATTGACTGTAAGCTTATCTTTATCAACAGATTTAGTTATAAATCCTTTATTTCTTCCTATATCAAGAAACTTATTTTTTCTTTGATTTAGTATTTCATCCTCATTCAATGTAAGAAACTTACTTAAGTTTCTATCAATTGCATCACGTACATTATATAAAATTAAATCTTTATCTCTATGCGCTCCTCCTAAAGGCTCAGGTATTATTTCATCAATAATTTCAAGTTTTAAAAGATCTTGTGCTGATAATTTCATTGCTTTTGCAGCTTCCAAGGTCTTGGTTGGATCCCGCCAAAGAATAGTTGCACATCCTTCAGGTGAAATAACAGAATAGATTGCATTTTCTAACATTATGACTTTGCTTGATGAAGCTAAAGCAATCGCACCACCAGAACCTCCTTCACCAATTATTATCGAAAGAGTAGGAACTTTTAGTTGCATTGAACATTCAATTGACTTTGCAATAGCCTCTGCTTGACCTCTTTCTTCTGCTCCAACACCAGGATAAGCACCTGGAGTATCTATAAAATTAATTATTGGTATTCTAAATTTGTTTGCTAAGTTCATTAACCTAATAGTTTTTCTGTAACCTTCGGGTCTCATCATTCCAAAGTTACGCTCAATCCTAGTGTCTAAATTATCCCCTTTCTCCTGACCAATTATTAAGACTGATTTAGAATTAAATCTTCCAAAGCCAGTAATTACAGATTTATCTTCTCCATAAAATCTATCTCCAGAAAGAGAGATAAACTCATCGAATAGGTTGTCTATAAAAAATTTTGATTTCGGTCTGTCTTCATGTCTTGCAACTAGTGTGGTTTGCCAAGGATCTAAGTTTGAGTAAATATCTTTTAATTTTAGATCAATTTCACTTTGCAAATCACTTATTTTGCTTGTATCGACCTCTGAGAGCCCATCCTGATTGTATGGATCTTTTAGCTTATCTAACTCTATTTCTAGATTTTTTATATCTGTTTCAAAATTTAAATAATTTTTCATTAAAAATGATTAATATAATACAATTAGGCAAAAAAATGATCAAATTTTAAAAATTTCTTTTTTTAATAAGAATTCTATGAATTCTGTAATATTAAATAAAATTAATGACATACATAATAAGGTATCATATATAGCGTTGTTAAAAATATTAATTATATGAATAGTTCATTTGTTAAAATTAACTCTTTATCAGTATCAAAAATCCTAGCTGACTTTGTTGAAAAAAAATTAATCTCTGAAATAGATTTGACTGTAGAGGAATTTTGGAACGGATTTGATAAAGTTATTAATGAGCTTACTCCAATAAACAAAAAATTATTGGAAAAACGCGAAACACTTCAATCAGAAATTGACTTATGGCTAAAAAAAAATAGAGATACTAATTTTAATCAAGAAGATTATAAAAAATTTCTTAAAGAAATTGGATATCTCAAAGACGAAGGTAAAGATTTTAAAATTGATACAAAGAATTTAGATGAAGAAATATCAAATATTGCTGGACCACAACTAGTCGTCCCAATCATGAATTCAAGATATACGCTTAATGCAGCAAATGCTAGATGGGTAAGTCTTTATGATAGTTTGTATGGTACAGATTTAATAGAGTCTGAAGAAACTGGTAGTCAAAAATATGACCCTTTAAGGGGACAAGAGGTTATAAGATATGCGAGAGATTTTCTTAATGATCATTTTCTAATAAAAAATCTCCATTGGAAAGATATAACTGGATTTAAGATTGAAGATAATGATTTAAAAATTTTAAAAGATAACAATAGTTATGAGTTAATTAACAAAAATAAGTTTGTTGGTTTTAGGGGAGATGAAAATAAACCAAGTACAATAATTTTAGAGAATAATAACTTAAAAATAGAGATTATTATTAACCCAAATGCTTTTAGTGCAGTGCAAGATGCTGCGGGTATAAGTGATATCATAATTGAATCTGCAATATCTACCATTTGTGACAATGAAGATAGTGTCGCTGCAGTAGATGCTGAAGATAAAGTATTATGTTATAATAATTGGCTAGAACTAATGAAGGGAACTCTTAAATCTGTATTTGAGAAAAATGGGAAAACATTAGAGAGAAAGCTTAATCCAGATAGAAGTTATATTTCTAAAGATAATAAAAAAGAAAAATTACACGGAAGAAGTTTATTACTTATAAGAAATGTTGGACATCTAATGACCAACCCATCAATTATTTTAGATGATGGATCCGAAGTTCCTGAAGGGATAATGGATGCGTTCATTACTTCTGCTGCCGCATTGCACGATCTTAAAAGAAAAGGAAATTCAAGAAAGGGTTCTATATATATTGTTAAGCCTAAAATGCATGGTCCTGAAGAAACTGCTTTTACAGATAAAATATTTAGTCGAGTTGAGGAAGTCCTGAAACTTGAGAAAAATACTATCAAATGTGGAATTATGGACGAGGAAAGACGAACCTCAGTTAATTTAAAAGAGTGCATAAGAACATTAAAGAGTAGAGTTTTTTTCATTAACACAGGTTTTCTCGACCGAACTGGTGACGAAATGCATACATCCATGGAAGCTGGACCGATGATTAAAAAAGGTGATATGAAATTATCAAAATGGATTACAGCTTACGAAAAAAATAATGTTTCAGTTGGTTTAAAATGTGGTTTTTCAGGTACTGCACAAATTGGAAAAGGAATGTGGGCAATGCCAGATAAGATGAAAGAAATGGTAAGTCAAAAAATAACACACCTGGAGGCAGGAGCAAATTGCGCTTGGGTACCTTCACCCACTGCCGCAAGCTTACATGCTATGCATTATCATAAAATAAATATATTTGACAAGCATGTTGAACTAAAGGGTGAAAAATCATCTTATACCGAGGATTTGTTATCTATACCTATTGCAGATAGACCTAATTGGAGTAAAGAGGAAATTAATAAAGAGTTAAGTAACTCTGTACAAACCATTTTAGGCTATGTAGTTAGATGGGTAGATCAAGGAATCGGGTGTTCGAAAGTGCCCGATATTAATAATGTTGGTTTAATGGAAGATAGAGCTACATTAAGGATATCGTCCCAACATATAGCTAATTGGCTACATCATGGGATTTGTTCAAATAGGCAAGTCTTGGAAATACTAAAAAAAATGGCAAAAATTGTTGATGGGCAAAATAATGGGGATCCTAATTACGAAAACATGTCACCTAATTATGACAGATCTATTTCTTTTAAGGCTGCATGTGAATTAATTTTTCATGGAAAATCACAACCATCTGGCTACACTGAACCATTATTACATTTAAATAGATTGATAAAAAAAGGATAATTTAAATATTTAAATCTTTTCTGTTCTTAAAAGCAGATATAAGCGTTCCATCATCTAGATTTTCAATTTCACCACCAACTGGTAAACCTTGAGCCAATTTTGAAATTTTTACTTTAGTGTTTTTTAAACTATCCTGAATATAAAATGCTGTAGTTTGTCCTTCAATAGTTGCACTAGTTGCTAAAATTACTTCATCAATATCATCATTATTAATCCTCTCTATAAGAGAATTAATTAGTAAATCCTCTCTATTGTTATTATTACTATTGCTAGAAAGGGTTCCTCCAAGAATATGAAAATAACCTTGAAAAATAGAAGAACTTTCAATTGCCCATTGATCTGAGATATTTTCGACTACACATATTTTACTAAATTTTCTATTTTTATCTTCACAATTGTTACAAGGATTATTACTAGACTTTAACATTCCACAAATTTTACAACGTTCAACATTTTTAAAAACTTCACCCAGGTTATGAGCTAAAGGTTTCAATAGTTCTTGTCTATTATTAATCATTTTTAGGATTATTCTTTTCGCAGACTTGGGTCCAAGTCCTGGAAGTTTAGATATTAATTTGATTAAATCTTCTATTTCAGGAATATTTTGCATATAAATTATAAAGGCCACTTAAAACCAGGTATTCCAAAATTTCCTGATACCTTAGAAATCTCCTCTGCTGTTTTTGATTTAAGGTTTGATTTAGCGTTGTTATGAGCAGCAGTAATAAGATCTTCCAAAATTGTTTTTTCTTCATTTAAAATGTTTTCACTAATTTTAATTGAGACCATATTTCCTTCCCCATTTAAGGTAACTTTCACGTCATTGGCCCCAGAGGTACCATCAGCCTCAATTTTTTTTATATTTTCTTGGCTTTCTTTCATTTTACTCTCAATTTCTTTTGCTTTCTGCATTAAATTTGAAAAATCAGTCATTCATATCCTCCTTAAATTTAAAGTTAATTAATTCAGCATCAGGAAATGTTGTAATTATTTTATTATATTCGTCAGATTTTTTTGCTTCGTCAAACAATTTTTTTTTTTCTATTTGATTCTTTTCTTTTTCTGAAATTTGACCTTTGTTTTTTGTAATTGTTATAATCCACCTTTTTGAGGTCCATAATAATAATTTATTTGTTAAATTTTTAATAAAATCTTTATCTAATTTCTCGTTAAAAGAAATTTCTATAAAACCCTCAGAAAATGAAACTAAATTTATGTTTGTTTCGAGTTCATATTTAAGTTTAGCCTCTTTTTTTTCTATGCATATATTTAGTAATTTTTCAAAATTATTTATCACAAGTTCATTTACCACTTCCCCTTTTTTTAAATTTGGATCAATTTTTTTCTGTTGAGAAATATTTTTTAATTGTTCGATAGATTTATCTAAAGGTTGTTTTTCTTTCATTTCTTGAGAAGTATCTAAAGGTTGTTTTTCTCTCATTTCTTGAGAAGTATCTAAAGATTGTTTTGTAGATTTTTCTTTATGATCTCGTTCATTAAAACTTTTAATATACATTAATTTAAAAAGAAACATTTCCACTGATAAATTTGGATTTGAAACAATATTAATTTCTTTGATTGCAGCTAAAGTAAGTTGCCAAAATAAAATTATGTCTTTTGAGTTTAAGTTTTTTGATAACTCTAATAAATTATTAAAATCTTGATCGTTTAATGAGAAATTATTTCCATCTATATTCAAAGAATTTATATTTTTTAAATAATACAAAACTTCAAGAAAATCATCTAAAAAAACTTTTGGATCTACCCCTTGGTTGTAAATCTCTCTATACAATTCATTTACTTTTTTTTCATCACCTCCAAATAAATGTTTGATTAAATTTATTAATGAACTTTTATCAATATAGCCATAGATACTTTGAGCTTTATCTAAGGTCAATTCTTCGTTGTTTTGATTGGCAAGAAGTCCTCTGTCTAATAATGATAAAGCATCTCTGACTGAACCTTCTGAAATCTTAACAATTAACTTTAAAGCATCATCAGAAACATTTCCTCCTTCTTTATCTTTAATCATTTTAATGTAATTAAAGAGCTCATCAAATTTTATTCTTGATAGATCAAAACGTTGACATCTTGATATTACTGTTATTGGTATTTTTTTAATTTCAGTTGTTGCAAAAATAAATTTTAAATATTTTGGTGGTTCTTCAAGTGTTTTAAGAAGTGCATTGAAAGCTTGTTTGCTTAGCATATGAACTTCATCAATAATAAATATTTTATATTTAGCAGTTGTCGGTCCATATCTTGAAAATTCTATAAGTTCTCTTACATCGTCAACTCCTGTTTTGCTAGCAGCATCCATTTCTAAAACATCAATATGATTTGAGTTTGTTATAGCTTCACAGTGATTACATTTCTTATCACATTGATTTTTAATTCCATTTTCACAATTTAAAGATTTTGCAACTATCCTTGCGATTGTAGTTTTTCCAACACCTCTAATACCCGTAAATAGAAAGGCATTAGCAGATTTTTCTGAGATAATTGAGTTCCTAATTGTTTCAACAATTACATCTTGACCAATTAAATCCTCAAAAATTTGAGGTCTATATTTTAATGCGAGAACTTGAGATTTACTTGTCATAAAATAGGAGACCAACCAACCTGGAAATAACTCATTACCCTTGCTCTCTTTCAAGTCTGGGGGAGTTCATGGTAATCCCACCTGGAAGGCCTCCAAATGTATTATAACAATAATTTTTTCTAATCTACAATAAAGTTAATTATTTTTTTTGTCTAAATTCGTGTGATTTGTAAACACCTAGTACGTGCATATCCTCACAGTGAAAAGCCAATTCCTCTAAAGAGTTTTTTATTTTTGTTTCATCTAAATGACCGTCTATATCACATAAAAAAAAGAAAGATGAAAAGGAATTCTTTTCAGGGAAACTTTGAAGCTTGGTCATATTTACACCGTTGATAGCAAATCCAGATAATGAGGAATATAAAGCTGCAGGTTTATCTCTAAGTTTAAATAAAAAAGAGGTGATATATTTATTTTTATCAATTTCAGGCTGTATTATATCCTTACCCATAATAAGAAACCTGGTATAATTCTCGTTATCATCTTGAATATTCTCTTTTAAAATTTCAAGGTTATATATTTCAGCGCTTAATTTTGATGCTATTGCTCCTTTTGTTTTATCCTTTTCCTCAGCAACATACTTTGCTGATCCAGCGGTATCCGCTCTAACATTGGCAGACAAATTATTTTTTTTAATGAAGTCTGATGCTTGGCTTAATGCTTGTGTGTGAGAATAAACGTTTTTAATGTCACTTAATTTAGAACCTTTAATTCCAATTAGATTATGATTGATTGGAAAAAAATATTCCTCATAAATATTAAGTCTGTATTTAAATATTAAATATTCTACACCAATGTTGCCTGTAGTTTTATTTGACTCAGGTATAATAGCTC
>CABXWS010000004.1 GCA_902515965.1 uncultured Pelagibacteraceae bacterium | reverse complement strand
AACCTATCGCTGGTGTAATCGGTGACTATGGTGCAATAGTGGTTGCAAAAAATTCACCAATTAAGAACTTTAAAGATGCTGTAGATGCTTACCAAAAAGATCCAAAATCAATAAAAATGGCCGGTGGATCAGTTAGAGGTAGTATGGATCATTTGATTGGTGCATTAGCATTCCAAGCAGCCGGAGCGAATCCGAATGATGTAATTTACGTTCCATATGATGCTGGAGGAAAAGCTCTTGCAGGACTTTTATCTGGTGAAACTCAAATTCTTTCAACTGGTTTAGGAGAAGTGATGGGAGCTAGAGATCAGGTGAGAATAATTGGAATAACAGCACCTAGTAGAGTAGGAGATGCTCCAGAAGCACCTACTTTAAAAGAGCAAGGTTATGACGTTCAGTTTGTAAACTGGAGAGGTTTCTTTGCTCCAAAAAGTATGAGTAGTGGTGATTATGATAAAATTTCTAAAATGCTTGGTGATGTTCAAAAAACTTCAGAGTGGGAAGCTGTTAGAAAAAGAAATGCATGGGTAAATATTTATAATCCTGGTTCTAAATTTGATGCATTTTTAGAAAAACAAACAGTTGAAATGACAGATCTAATGAAAAAACTTGGAGTAATATAATCTTTACAGATTATTAATATAGTAAAGCAGTGAGAATAAGTCCTACAAAATTTATCTCACTGCTTTTTTTTGTTTTATCAGTATTTTATTTATACTCGGCTTATAACATTCAAGTATTTGCATTTGATGAGAATGCTCCATTTAATGCTAGAACTTTTCCAATTTATTTGGGTTGGGCTGGAATAGTTTTATCTAGTTTAAAAATTATCTTACCAGAAAAAAACACAATTATAGTTAACCATAAGCACTTAGACTATAAAAGTATTACTTACTTAGTTATAATTTCACTTATCTACGCTGCTGTAATTTTAAAAATTGGATATTTTATTTCTACATCATTATTTCTTTTTGCTTCATATTATTTTTTAGGTGAAAGAAGGTGGGGTCTAATGTTTATTTTATCCTTCCCATTTGTTTCAGCATTTATGTATTTATTACACGGACTATTAAATATTTACCTACGTGATCCATTTTTAAAATATATTGGAGTTATGGGATGATTGAAGGAATATTAATTGGATTAAGTACAGCGCTATCATTTACAAATATTTTAATGGTTATGGTTGGCTGTTTTGCGGGCACAATAATTGGTATGCTTCCAGGTTTAGGTCCTATGACAGCAATTGCTTTAATGATACCAATAACCTATGGCTTTGATCCTTCAACAGGTCTAATTTTGATGGCTGGAGTATACTATGGTGCAGTATTTGGTGGTTCTACATCATCAATTTTATTAAATGCTCCAGGTATTCCGGGAACAGTGGCAACAGCTTTTGATGGTTACCCGATGGCACAACAAGGAAAAGCCGGTAAAGCTCTTGCAATCGCAGCTTATAGTTCTTTTGCAGGCGGTACTATTTCAGCAATCTTTTTGTTAATCGCTGCTCCAAGTTTATCAAAAGTTAGCCTTGCATTTAGATCTCCTGATTATTTTGCATTGATGATTTTAGGTTTAACTGCAATTTCAGCTTTTTCATCAAAGGGACAGTTTTTAAAAGCAATGATGATGGTAGTTTTAGGATTGATGCTAGCTACTGTTGGCCAAGACTCTTTATCAGATATCACGAGGTTCACATTCAATAATATGAATTTAACTGATGGAATAAGCTTTGTGCTTATTGTGATGGCAACATTTGCAATGAGTGAAGCTTTAACAATAATATTCAGAGGGAAAGATCCAAACAGAGCTGCAAAACAAATCTCATTAACAGAATTAGGTTCAATTAAAGTAAATAAAGAGGAAACCATTAAAATGGCTAAGACCATACCAAGATCCTCAATACTTGGTTTTTTAATAGGTGTTCTGCCTGGCGCGGGAGCAACAATTGCATCTTTCTTGGCATATGGAATGGAGAGAAATTATGTAAATGAAGAAGAAAAACAAAAATTTGGGAAGGGAAGTGTCCATGGATTGTCTGCTCCTGAAACCGCAAATAATGCAGCTTGCTCCGGTTCTTTTGTACCATTATTAACATTAGGAATTCCAGGAAGTGGTACAACTGCAGTTATGCTTGGAGCTCTTTTAGGTTTTGGTATTCAGCCTGGTCCAAGACTTTATCAGACCAACCCTGAAATTTTTTGGTCGGTTATCATGTCAATGTATATTGGCATGGTAGTACTTTTAATTCTAAATTTGCCTTTAATTCCTTATATCGCTAGAATTTTAGCAGTACCTAGAAATTACTTAATTCCTTTAATTTTATTTTTCTCAGTAACTGGAATTTACCTAATGTCATTTAATAATTTTGATATTTTTTTAATGATTGGTATTGCCGTCGTAGCAACTTTTTTAAGGCTCTATGATTTTCCCATGCCACCGCTAATTTTAGCATTTGTTTTGGGCGGTCTTATGGAGGAGACTTTAAGAAGATCACTTCTTATTAGCGATGGTTCTCCAAATTTTTTATGGGACAGACCCATAACATTAATTATCTTAATTATAACTATTGTGATTATCTTTTGGCAGATATTTTCAACATTTAGAAAAAAAACTTAAGCAATGTAAATTTTGTCTGAAAGACCATAAATTAGAACAACACTTAAAATCGTTAGAGCTGCAGAAGCTACTACACCTTCGCTATTTGTTTTTTCATTATGACCCAATTTATTAATGTGTATAGTATAAACACCAATTAAAAAATACATTAGGTTTTGAACAAATATTAAATTAAAGAATCCCCAAGTTCCATTTACCCCACCATCTCTAACAAACATTATGTAAATGGCCATTAATATAGAGCCTATAAATGCTGCTCCAAAAAATCTCACCATTACCGCAGCACTATGATCTATTTTATATTGATCCATAAATGCTTTAGTCCCAACGACCGTTCTAAAAGCATAAACTGCATAAACCAAAAAATGAACAATAAAAATAATTAAATAAATTATTCCATTAAATTTTTCAATCATGTGATAATTTTATAAGATTCGTTTATAATTTTCAATTGTATTGTCCCAAAGAAAATTTTCTGAATGAGTTTTGCACTCTTTTCCAAACTCAATATATTTATTACCCACAAATAAATTATCTATACTTGAATAAATTTCATCTAGACTATTGCCATCGCAAATTAATCCCGTTTTATTATGAACAATTGCATCAGAAGCACCACCATCTTTACCACCTATAGATGGGATCCCATATTGTGCAGCCTCAATAAAAGAAATCCCAAACCCTTCAACTGACGTTTTGTAAATTATTGATGGCATTATAAATATATTTGATTTTGCAATTAATGCATTTTTTAATTCATTAGAAATATCACTTAAAAAAACTACATACTTATCAAGTTTTAGCTCTATCACTAATTTTTTTAAATTTTCTTCTTCATCTCCGTATCCTATACAGGTGTAAGTAATATCAGGATATTTCTCTTTTAAATTCCTAATAGCCATTATAACTTTTTCGTGATTTTTTCTTTTGTCAAATCTAGAAACAGTAATTAACCTTTGTTTTTTTCCTTTTAGCATTTCTTCTGCTTGTTTAAGGTCACCTTTTGGAATTTCTTCAACAGGATCTACACCTGGATTTATGACTATTAGTTTTTTTTCATCAACTCCAAGATTAACTGCTAAATTTTTCGTAAAATTTGAGTTTGCTACCACATGATCAACATTATTTAAAACTTCTAAAACTTTTTTGTTTAGTCTAGATCCTTTGGGGTGATTAATTTCTTTAGAATGAATTAAACATATTTTTTTTTTTGAGGATTTTATAAGCTCTAAACTTTTCCAGTGATCAGCAATTATGCATTTAACATTTTTGTTTTCATTTAAATATTCGTTTATAAGAAATGATTTTCTGTATTTTCTTATTAATTTAACTCCACTAATTCTCTCAATTGTAAAAGAAACTTTATCATCAAATGCCTTATGATTTTCATGATAATCTGCAAATACTTTAACCATATCTAATTTTGACAAGGATCTTGATAATCCCCACATTAAATTTTGCATTCCTCCAACTTCTGGTGGGAATGATCTAGTTATTATTAGATACATTAATTAGATGACCACTTAATACCACAACCCATACTTGGGTATTGTTCTTTTGGACCTTGGCCAGTTTGTGAAACTTGTTTCATTGCTAAATATAAATCACTATCTCCAGATCTTATTGGTTTTAACTCTCTTAATTCTCTAATTCTCCCCCTATATTGAAGACCAAAATCTTTATCGTAACCAAAAAAATCAGGAGTACATACTGCCTCATATTTTCTTGCAATGTCTTGAGTTCCGTCGATCAAATAAGGAAAGCTAAATTTATGTTTATTTGCAAACTCAATCATTTTTTCAAATGAATCCTCAGGATAATTTATTGGATCATTAGAACATATCGCAATCGAATTAATCCCTAGATCAATTAACTTTAAACAATCTTCAACAACGTCTTTAATAATAGCTTTAACATAAGGGCAATGATTACAAATAAACATAACCAATGTTCCATTCTCACCTTTTATATTATTTAACGAAATTAATTTGTTTTCTGTAGACATTAATTCAAAGTTTTCCGCTTTTTTTCCAAATTCACATATTGGTGTTTTAATTGGCATAATGTATTAATATATAAATTATGTTTTACGATTTGGAAGATAAAAAACCAAAAAACTCTGGCGAAAATTGGGTAGCGCCAAATGCAACTATAATTGGAGATGTAACTTTAGAAAAAAACTCTAGTGTATGGTTCAATGCTGTAATTAGAGGAGATAATGAAAATATTCATGTAGGAGAAGGTTCAAACGTCCAAGATGGAAGTGTTTTACACACTGATCCAGGCTGTCCTTTAAAAATTGGAAAAGATGTAACGATAGGACATCTCGTTATGCTTCATGGATGTACAATTGGAGATAATAGTTTGATCGGCATAGGTGCTGTTATTTTAAATAATTCTAAAATAGGAAAAAATTGCATCATAGGTGCAAAGGCGTTGATAACTGAAAATAAAGAAATTCCAGATAACTCGTTAGTAGTTGGAGCACCAGGAAGAGTAGTTAGAAAACTTAATGACGAAGAAATAAGTAAAATAACTGAAAATGCTAAACATTATCAAGATAATTGGAAAAGATATATTAGGACAGTTTATTAAATTATGAAAAAAATATTTATAATTATATCAGTTTTGCTAAGTTTTTTTTTATTTAATTCAGCGTACGCAGAAGTTAATCAACCAGGCAAAGGAGGCTTTCCAGATGAAAAATGTAAGGAAAGTACATTAAAAAATTATAAAAAGAATTTTGAACAAGCCAAATCTGAAGGAAAAAATTTTCTAATGTATGCTTCTATTAATGAGACGGGGTGCGCATCACATAATACGTATACTAAAGTAGGAAAAGAAATATCTAAAAAAAATCACAAATATGCATACAAAAAATGCAAAAAAAAAGCCAAAGAAATTACTCAAGGTGATTGTTTTATCTTTGCCATTAACAATAAAATTGTATGGGAAAATTATGAGGAAATTCTTGTAGTTAAAATGAAATATGACACTGACGATCTAGAGTCTATGCCGTTTTTTCTGGAAGAAGATAAAAAGCCTGGAAGATTTTTCGAAGATCAACCAGACATAAGCAATGATTTCCAAGTTCATGTTGTTTATACTCTTTATAAAGACTCAAAAGATAAAGAAGGTGATATTAATGGTAAAGTTGAAGAATTAATGAGAATAGCAGATGATTGGATTTACAAAACAACAAAAAAATCAAATAAAAAATCTAATACATTTAATGGAGAGGGACAAAGATTGAAATGGGATCTCAGAGAAGATGGAAAATTAGATATAAGTTTTTTAAGATTAAATTTTACTAAAAAAAAATTTAGAGGGTGCAAGTGGAGTTGCGGAAATATTTTTGGAAAAAGTATAGTACATGGTGGTTTCAATGATCCAAAAAAGATATATGTTAACTTCGGTGACTTTGCATATAAAGATTGGGCTTATGCCGCAGGATATCCAATTTTTAATATATTTTCAAAAATGGCAGGAAATCCACTAAGAAAAAGTGAAGTTGGATATTTTATATTACATGAAATTTTACACAGTATGGGAGGAATTAATTATTGTTCACCAAACTACAACACTGGACATAATACTAGAGGAACATCAGATTTGATGAGTACAAATGGAGATGGAACAAATCATACACTGGATCCAAAGAATGATGATTATTGGGGTCATAGCAATAAAACTTGTCCTGATTTACAAGATAGTGTTTTCTTCACACCAACTTCAGATACACCTTTTAGTCCATTTGAAGTTACATGCTTGCCTAAAGAAAAATGGAAAGTTACAAAACATGATTATGACGAAAATAACCTTTTTGAGCCAGGTGACTCAGACTGTTTTTATAGTAGGACAGATGTAAAAGTACCATGGGAAAAAGAATTAGGAGTGATACAAAGAAATTGATAGCATTAATAATGAAAAAAATATTTTTAATTTTTACATTTGTTTTATTTTGTTACCCTTTATTCGCATCAGATGAAAAAGCCGGACGGTTTTTTGAAGATCAACCAGATGTAACTGATGATTATCAAATTCATTTCATATACATGCTGACAGCCAGCGATAAAGATCGTGAGCTAGATATAAATGGTAAAATTGAAGAATATGCATTTAAAATGAATGCTCTTGTTGAAAAGTTTAGTAAAAAAACAAAAGGGTCCTCAGGTGTAAAAAAATATAAGTACGATTATCGAAAAGATGGAAAATTAGATGTTACCTTTATAAGATTAGATAAAAAAAGAAAAGAACTTCACAAATATATAAATAATAACTATCGTGCTTACCTTTGGTTAAATGGATTTAATAATCCAAAAAAAGTTTATTTTACTTTTGCTGATGTAACTAGCCCAGATGGTGGAGAAGGCGGAGTAGGAATGGCATCAATGTTTCTCAAAAGCAAATACAATAAAAATATAAATAACATGGTTAAAACAGCTCTTCATGAAGTACATCATGCAATGGGAGGAGGTTTTGCTTGCGTACCCGGAATGAGTAAAAATGCACATTTTAAAGGTGGACAAGACACTGATGTAAAACAAATGTTTTTTGGAAAAGCTTATGTTCATGATGTTGAAGGTTGCCCAAAAGGTGAAGATAGTGTTTATTTAACACCAACATCAAAAGATCCTTACGATCCTTTTAAGCTAATATGTTTGAATAAGTGGGGAAAATATAATCACAAAAAACTTGTTAAACTTAGAGAAAAACAGGCAAGCGATCTTAAAAAAGGTAAGTGGAACTATAGGAGTGGTGGATCTGGATGTAAGTTTACTTATTGGGACAGAAGCGGTAGCGGAGTTATGAAATTATTTAATAATGAACAGGCTAATAGAGAGTATAATCGAAATCCAAAAGATCATTAAATAATTAAGGAACTAACCAGGCATCTTTATTATTATTAACATCAAATCTAGCTCTACGATGACCTTTTGCAGCTAAATATAACCATTCTATAGATTTTATTTTACACTGTATGACAGTAAAGTTTTTGTATCCTTCTTCGCTTTGTTCTTTTGTATAATCAAAATTATCTAATTCAGGTTTTAAACCAGATGTTGGAATATCAGACTCTGTACCTGGTCCATTATCTACTAAGTAACATTTACGACTTATATGTTGAGTTTTTTCCCAAGATTGTTTTGTTACATCATTATTGTGATTGATAATAGCTTCAACTTTTAATCTAACCTGTATTTTTTCATCTTTATCATAAAATAACATTGATGAATTAGGATTTTTTTCTAATATTTTAATTTTATCAGATCTAATATCACTATGAAATTGCACTAAATTATTTTGTTCATCTGATTTTCTAAGAACAACAATTCTACTTTCAATATCGTTCTCATTTCCACACGAAAAAACAGGTATTCTGAATTGAGACGATCTATTAGTTACTGCATCAGTTAACATAAACCAAATCTTCTTTTTTATTTCAGAAAAATCTTCGTAGTAAGGAACAGTGGTTGACACAATTAACTTTTCTTTTTCAATCTAGCAATTAAGCTAGAACTATCCCAACGGTTTCCTCCCATTTTTTGAACTTCTTCATAATAACCATCAACAAGTTCTGTTACAGGTACTGGTGAACCATTTCTTTTTGCTTCTTCAATACAAATTTTTAAATCTTTTCTCATCCAATCTACTGCAAATCCATAATCAAATTTGTCAGCAACCATAGTTTTATATCTGTTTTCCATCTGCCAAGATTGTGCAGCACCTTTGGAAATAGTTTCCATAACTTTGTCCATATCTAAACCGGCATTAATTCCAAAATTTACTGCTTCAGATAAACCTTGAACCAAGCCTCCTATGCACATTTGATTAACCATCTTAGTTAATTGTCCACTACCTGATGGCCCTATTAAAGTTACTTTTTTACTATAACAATCAATTATTGGCTCTGCTTTTTTAAAATCATTTTCATCACCACCAACCATCACAGTTAATATCCCACCTTCAGCACCTGATTGTCCTCCAGATATTGGAGCATCTAAAAAACCAAATCCTTTATCTTTTGCAGCTTTATAAAGTTCTCTTGAAATTTCAGCGGACACTGTTGAATTATCTATATAAACACTTCCTTCTTTTGCATTATGAAATAAACCATTTTCACCTAAAGAAACTTGTCTTAAGTCATCATCATTTCCAACACAGGTGAAAATAAAATCAGCATCTTTTGCTGCTACAGATGGAGTATCAGCTATATCACCCTTATATTCACCAATCCATTTTTCAACTTTTGATTTTGTTCTATTAAAAACAGTTACATTGTGTCCTGCTTTTGATATATATCCAGCCATTGGATAACCCATTACACCAAGACCAATGAAAGCAACTTTAGAAGTCATATTTGTTTATGTTTAAAAATTTAAGTTTAAAAGTAATCGTATTTGGATTTATATTTACATTTTTTTCAAGCTTTGGACAGAGTTTTTTTCTTGGAATATTCAACACAAGTATAAGAGAAACACTTTCAATAACACATGGACAATTTGGCTCAATATACGCATCAGCAACATTACTTAGTAGTTTATTACTTATTTGGGTAGGAAAAAAAATTGATGACGTAAATATATTCCGATTTGCAATTTATGTAATATTACTTTTATCATTTTCTTGTTTCTTTTTTTCTAAAATTTCTTCAGTAGCATTTTTATTTTTAGCTATATTTTTAATGAGATTTTCAGGTCAAGGAATGATGTCTCATACTGCAACAACGACAGTTTCAAGATATTTTACAAAATCAAGGGGTAGGGCATTAAGTATTTGTTGGTTTGGTTTATCTAGTGCTGAATTTATTATGCCAGTTTTGATGGTTTTCTTGCTATCAATTACAACTTGGCAAAATATTTGGACTATAATTGCGATTATAATTTTATTTTTTCTTCCTATTGCATCTTTCTTTTTAGTTAAAAAAGTTAATCTTGATACAAGAGAAAAAACTGATGGTGATGAATTTAAAGAAGAAAATATTAAGCAATGGAAAAGAATAGAAGTTTTAAAAGATTATAAATTTTACATCGTTAGTATGAATATGCTTGCTATGCCTTGGATTGCAACAGGAGTATTTGTTTATCAATCATTTATAACATCTTCAAAAAATTGGGGTCCGTTTGTAATTGCACAATCTTTTATGTCGTATTCTTTTTTTTCAGTGCTTACACTTTTAATATCTGGGTTTTTAATTGATAAATTTACTAGTCGAAAACTTTTAATTTTTATGAATATCCCATTATTTTTATCAACTTTTGTAATTATATATTTTGATGCAACTGTATCTGCTTTTGTATTTTTAGGTCTTATTGGAATATCAAATGGACTTGCAAACGTTTTAGGATCTTCAACATGGGCTGAGGTATATGGTGTAAAACATATTGGTTCGATAAAAGCACTGACTACTGCATTGATGGTATTTGCAACTGCATTTGGTACAGCTCTTTTTGGTTTTTTAATTGATTCTGGCTTCTCAATTGAGAAAATAGCTATAGTTTCTGCGCTTTATATACTTACATCTTTCGTTCTTTTGTTATTTGTAAGAAAAAATTTAAACCCGATTTATATATAGAATTCACTTGATTTTGTTGGTTGTGACGTATAAATAATCGCGCATGGCCAGAGTTACTGTTGAAGATTGTATCGATAAAGTTGATAGCCCTTATGAACTAGTCTTAGTTGCTAAAGAAAGAGCCACTCAATTAAATTCAGGAATAGAACCAACATTAGAGAGAGATAACGACAAACACACAGTTATTGCATTAAGAGAAATTGCTGAAGAGAAGATAAAAGTTCCAGATTTAACCGAAGCAGCTGTCTATAAATTAAGAAAACATGTGGAACAAGTTGATGATACTGGTGAGGAAGATGAAGATGTTGGAGATGATTTTGAAAATCTTTATAAAGGTGAAATATCTAAAAGTGGTGTTCCAATTCTTCCTTCAAAAAGAGCTAGAAAAATTCCTGAAAAAATTCAAGTGTCAAAAGAAGATCTTGCTGAACTTTCACCATCAAATCAAACTGATGTTAGCGTAGAATCTTCTGATGAAAATGAAGAAAGTGACGATATTTCTTTAGATCAAGTTTCTGAAGCAGAGGAACAGGTGCCAGAAAATAATATTGAAGAAGAAAATAATTCTTAACTAGAAAATTCTTTTATAATTTTCTCTCTATGCTCATCTAAGTCAGGTATATCACCTCTTGTATTTTTATCTTCATAGGATGACATTTTAATAGGATTTCC
Organism: uncultured Pelagibacteraceae bacterium; assembly: GCA_902515965.1. Lineage (GTDB taxonomy): Bacteria > Pseudomonadota > Alphaproteobacteria > Pelagibacterales > Pelagibacteraceae > Pelagibacter. Next base: position 18,922 of record CABXWS010000004.1, on the reverse strand, counting down.
TGCCAATCTAAATTCTCCAATAACTTTATGATACGCTTTAACTACCATGTTTCTAGCTTCAACTTGTGGATTTTCTACGGCTTCTTTAATATTAAAAATTGGACCACAAGGTATTTTTAAAGCTTCCATTTCACTTACCCATTCAGATGTATTTTTTTTTGATAATTTATCTTCAAATATAGATTTTAGTTCATCCATATTTTCACATCTTAGTGAATTAGTATTAAATCTTTTATCAGTCACAGTTTCTGAAATTTCTAAAACATCACAAAGTTTTTCAAATAACTTATCGTTACCAGCTGCGATAATTATATAACTGTCTTTAGTTTTGAAAGCCTCAAATGGAGCAATGGAGGGGTGTCTTGACCCCATTGGTTTTGGGATCTCATTTTTTGACAAATATCTTGCAATAGCATTTTCTAAAATTGCTATTTGACAATCTAACATTGAAACATCAATAAACATTCCTTTCCCAGTTTTTTGTCTATCATACAAAGCAGCATTAATACCTATTGCAGTAAAAAGACCTGCTGTAATATCTCCAATTGATGTACCAACTCTGGTTGGTTCACTATCAGGATGACCTGTAACACTCATCAAGCCGCCCATACCTTGGACAACCATGTCATACGCTGGAAGTTCTTTCAGAGGACCAGTTTGACCAAACCCTGACGCAGATGCATAAATTAATTTAGGATATTTTTTATTAATTTCCTTCCAGCCGTAACCCCATTTTTCTAATGTACCTGGTTTAAAGTTTTCGACTAAAATGTCTGCTTTGGACAATATTTTATTAAATATTTTTTTGTCATCATCATTTTTTAAGTTTAGCGCAATACTCTCCTTGCCTCTATTTAATGACATAAAATAAGCAGAATAGTCTTTTACAAAAGGTCCAAATTTTCTTGAGTCATCACCTATTTCAGGTGCTTCTATTTTGATCACTCTTGCCCCCAAATCAGATAAAATCATTGTACAATAAGGGCCTACTAAAACCCTTGTTAAATCAACAACCAATAAATTTTTTAATGGACCATCCATAATAATAAGTATGTCATTTCCTTATATTGACTCTTACACATAAGTTCAATTTAATAACTATAATATAAATTAAAAAGGGGAGAACTATGTTAAAACGAATAACATTATATTTATCTTCAATGATTTTAGCTTTTTCAATAATTGGATCTGCGTACGCAGTTACACTTAAAGCAAGTCACCAATGGCCAGGAACACCTAGATCTGATGGATCATTTGATCCTCGTCATGAAATGGTACAAATTATTGCAGATGAAGTAAAAAAAGCAAATGTAGATTTAGATATCAGAATCTATCCTGCAAAATCATTATATAAACCAAAAGAACAGTGGAAACCAATGACTACTGGTCAATTAGATATTTCAGCATTTCCTCTGGCTTATGCATCAAAATTTCATCCAGAATTTGATGCTACTTTAATGCCAGGAACTGTTAAAAATCACGAGCATGCATTAAGATTTAATAAAGGTCCAATGATGACTGAGATAAAAAGAATCATCGGTGATGCAGGCGTTGTTGTTTTATCTGATGCATGGTTAGGCGGTGGATTTGCGTCTAAAAGTCAATGCATAAAAAATCCTAGTGATGCAAAAGGACAAGTGATGAGAGCTGCAGGAAAAGCATTTAACCAAATGTTAGAAGCTGCAGGTGCAGGTATACAAAGTATGCCATCATCTGAAATCTATACTGGATTACAAACTGGTGTCTTAACTGGTGCAAATACAAGTTCTGGTAGTTTTGTAAGTTACAAAATTTACGAGCAAGTTAAATGTGCAACACCTCCAGGAAAATTTGGATTATGGTTTATGTATGAGCCAATTTTAATGTCTAAGAAAAGTTATAATGCTTTGAATTCAAATCAACAAGTTGCTTTAATGAAAGCTGGAAAAGTTGCTGAGAAGTATATGACAGCTCAAGTTGAAAACTTAGATAAAAAATTTGAAGATGCATACAAAGCTGCAGGTGTTAAATTAGTATATATGGATGCTAACGACCATGCTGCATGGGTTGAGATTGCAAAACAATCATCCCATAAAGCATTTGCTGAAAAAGTTCCAGGTGGCGATAAGCTAATGGAAATGGCTTTAGCAGTTAAATAAAATAATATATAAAGAACCCCTATTTATTTTTAATAAGTAGGGGTTTTTTTTTATGAAAAATAAATATTTAAAATTTTGTAATTTAGTAGCAAAAATTTGTGGTGCTTTTGCAGTTTCAGCTTTACTTTTATCTATATTGGTAATTGTTGAATTAGTTTTTGAGAGATATTTTTTCCAAAGAGCAATCACTTGGCAAACTGAGCTTGTTACAATGCTTTTAGTTGCTTCAACTTTTATAGGAAGTGCTTATGTATTAAGTGAAAAAGCCCATGTTAGCATGGAATGGATTTATGATTTTTTATCAAAAAAAAATATAATAAGGCTTAAAATTTTTACTTCTTTATTGAGCCTATTATTCTTCTTAGTTCTATTTTATTTTGGTTTTTTAATGGTGGAAGAAGCTTTCACAAAAAATTATTCTACTGGAACAGTTTGGGATCCACCTTTGTGGATACCATACTCATCGATGATGATTGGAGCTGCTTTAATGATACTGCAGTATATTGCTGAGATTATTAAATTAACTGATGAAAAGGTAAATAGCTGATGGATCCACTAATTATAGCTATTATAGTTGCTGTTTTCACTTTAATAGTTTTATTTTCCGGTATCCCAATAGCGTTTGGTTTGTGTTTTGTATCCATTGTACTTTTAGTTTCATTTGAAGGAATTCAAATGTTAGATGTTTTTGCAGAAACATTTTATGCAGGATTAAATTCCTTTGTACTTCTTTCGATACCAATGTTCATCTTAATGGGAATGGCGGTTGCAAATTCTCCAGCAGGAAAAGATTTATATACTGGTTTAGATAGATGGCTTTGGAGAGTACCAGGTGGATTAGTTATTTCTAATATAGGTGCTTGTTCAATCTTTGCTGCACTGAGTGGATCTAGTCCAGCGACTTGTGCTGCAATTGGGACAATGGGAATTCCTGAAATGAGAAAAAGAGGGTACTCAGACCAAATTGCAACAGGTACAATTGCTGCTGGAGGAACTTTAGGAGTTTTAATTCCTCCAAGTATTGTTTTAATTGTCTATGGTATTGCAACTGGAACATCAATTGGAAGATTATTCTTATGTGGTTTGATACCAGGATTTATGCTGGCAGGTATGTTTGCAATTTGGGCTCTCATTCATAGTTACTTTATTGATAAAGATTCAGCAAAAGCTTTAAAAAATAGAACACCTCCAACTTTAAGAGAAAAAATTGAAGTTCTTCCAAGAATTCTTCCTTTTTTAGCTATCATAGCTGGTGTCCTATATGTTCTATATGGAGGTGTAGCAACACCCTCCGAAGCTTCAGGTGTTGGTGCATTTTTAGTTTTTGTTTTGATCGCAGTTGTTTACAAAATTTATCAACCTAAAAAAATTTGGAATATTGTTAAAGTTTCAATGAAAGAAAGTGTAATGATCATGTTTATCATTGCAGCATCTTATCTTTTTGCTTTTACTTTATCTCAACTATACGTGACACAATCATTAGCGCAGAGCATGGTTGAATTAAGTTCTAACAAATGGGTTGTATTTATTTTAATAAATATCTTTTTGTTAATAGCTGGTTTCTTTTTACCGCCTGTTGCTGTTATTGTAATGACTTCTGCAATACTATTGCCAGTTATCACTCAACTCGGTTTTGATCCATATTGGTTTGCAATTGTGTTTACTATAAATATGGAAATTGGTCTAATCACCCCACCTGTTGGACTAAACCTTTATATTATTAAAGGCATTACTCCAGATGTAAGTTTGTCAGAAATTTTAAAAGGATCGATACCTTTTATGATCATTATGGCGTTAGCTATACTAATTTTATGTATTTTTCCGGAAATAGTCACATGGTTGCCTGATAAAATAATGGGCAAAAGTTTAGGTTTTTAATATATAAAAAGCACCATGTTAAATATAAAAAGAATTTTTGAGACTATAGCTGATGCTGGCCAAAAAATATTAGAAAAGAAATCTATTAAAAAGTTTTCTAAAAAGAGGGATTTAATTGAGCTTTGTGAGGATTTGTTATCTTCTAAAGGAGCAGCATTTGGAATTACTTTGGCAAGAGATGTTTTATTTAGATATCATAATTTATCAAGTGAAGACAAATTAAAATTTTTACTGCAGGTAAATGATAAATATAAACCCAATACTGAAAGTGTTGATGAGGCAATTAAAAATTATAGTCAAAGCAAAAATAGCAGGTCAATTTTAAATTTATCTAGAATTTCTTCAGGTAAACGTAAAGAATTATTTAAGAGACTAAATATGGCTCCAAATGGTACCCCAGAAATAGTATCTTTAAGAGAAGATTTGCAAACTTTTCTAATAAAAAATCCAGAATTAAAAGATTTAGATTATGATCTAATAGATATTTTTAAAAACTGGTTTAATCCAGGATTTCTAAAATTAAGAAAAATTACTTGGGATACAAAAGCGGCGATACTAGAAAAATTACTACAATATGAAAAAGTTCACTCAATGAAAGATATGAACGAGTTGAAAATCAGGCTTGGAGAAAACAGAAGATTTTTTGCCTACTTTCATCCAGCTCTGGACGAAGAACCTATTATATTTGTTGAAATTGCTCTTACCAAAGGTTTAGCAAAATCAATTCAGGAATTAACTAGACCAAATAACGAAACAAAAGAAAATTATGATACAGCAACTTTTTACTCTATAAGTAACTGTCAAGAAGGTTTATCAAGAGTTACACTTGGAAATTTTTTAATTAAAAGAGTTGTATACGAGCTACAAGAAGAGTTGCCAGATGTAAAAAACTTCGGAACTCTTTCTCCAATGATAGGTTTTGCTGATTGGATAAAATCTTTAGATAATGAAAAATTAGGAGAAATAGTGGTAAAAGAAAATTTTCCTAAAATTGAATTTTTGAAATCTTTAGGCCTTAAAATTGGGGATAGAAAATTCATAGACAATAAAGATCTTATAATTAAATTAGCACTTAATTATTTAGCCATACAAAAAAATGAAATAGGTTTTCCTGTAAATGATGTATGTAGATTTCATTTAAATAATGGTGCAGAGATAGACGATATTGTTATAAATGCAAACGTATCAGAAGTTGGTTTTAAAAGATCATTTGGTGTAATGGTAAATTATAAATATGAACTTTCCAATATTGAACAAAATCATCAAGAGTATGTTAATGATAAAAAAATAAACTTATCAAGCAGACTCAAAAAATATGTCTAAATTAAATAGAACTGTATCTGTTGCACCTATGATGGATTGCACAGATAGACACGAAAGATTCTTTCTTAGGCTGATAAGCAAAAACGTTCTTCTATACACAGAAATGATTGTTTCTGAGGCCATTGATAGGGGCGATAAGAAGAAATTGTTAGAATTTGATATTAGAGAAAAGCCAGTTGCTTTGCAGCTTGGTGGATCATCACCTAAACTACTAGCAAAAGCTGCTCATTTAGGAGAAGAATTTGGTTATGATGAAATCAATTTAAATTTAGGCTGTCCAAGTAAAAAAGTGCAAAAAAATAAATTTGGAGCATGCTTAATGCAAGAGCCAAAACTAGTAGCAGATTGTCTGAGTGAGATGATATCAAAGACATCATTACCAGTAACAGTAAAAACAAGAATTGGATACGACAACGTTGATCAATATGAAAACTTACATAATTTTATAGATATTTTAAAGCAAGCAGGCGTTAAAACTTTTGTTATACATGCAAGAAAAGCAATGTTAGGAAAATTTACGCCTAAACAAAATTTAAATATACCACCTTTAAAATATGAATATGTAACAAAATTAAAAAAAGATTTTAAAGATTTAGATATAATTATAAATGGAGGAATAACTTCGACAGACCAAATTAAAGAACACCTCAAAACTGTAGATGGAGTTATGATTGGTAGATCAATTTATCATTCACCTTACATGTTAGCTGATATAGAAAAAAAAATATTTAATAATGATGATATCTTAACTCGACAAGAGGTTATAGAAAAACTAATCAAGTATGTTAAGGAAGAAATTAAAAAAGGTACTAGATTAAACCAAATTATGAGACATACACTAGGTTTATTTCATGGTCAGACCGGTTCAAGTTTTTGGAAAAGATATTTAAGTGAAAATATGTGTGTTAGAGATGCCGATATAAAAAAAATTGATCATATAATGGATAAAGTAAAATTTCATCCACAAAGCATATCGGTAGGACAGATTGAATAATACGCTTTTAGAAATTAATAATATTTATTTTATAATTCTAATGATGGCTACCGCAGTTCCAGTTGGATTCTTTGCAGGATTTTTTGGTATTGGTGGAGGATTAATATCTGTTCCTTTTTTATTTTTTGTTTTTGAAACTTTTAATGTTGATAAAGATTATCTTATGCATTTATCTGTTGGAACTGCTTTTTCAATTACTATTTTAACATCCACAGCATCAGTATTGACACATAGGAAATACAAAGCAGTAGACTTTGATATAATAAAAAGTTATGGAACATTTGTAATTTTCGGTGTTTTTTCTGGAACTTTGATGGCTGCTCTCATGAATACAAAAACTTTACTTTTTTTTTTCTCAGCAGTTGTGTTTTTCTTTGGTGCATATTTATTGTTACAAAATGATAATAAAAAAAAAAATAAAAAAAAAAATTAGTGTTTATCCAAGAATAATTTTTGGGTTTTTATCAGGTTTAATTTCAGCTCCAATGGGCATAACTGGTGCAATGATGAATGTTCCAATACTACGATACTTTGGTTATCCTATTAACTTAGCAATAGGGAGTTCAGCAGCCATAGGTTTTGTAATTGCTTTATTTGGTTCTATTGGTTTTTTTTACATCAGGCATGATGTTGAATGCAGATATACCTCTTAGTTTAGGATTTATAAATATTCCAGCCTTCTTAATATTCGTTCCTATAACAACTGTGATGGCAAGAATAGGAGCCAAAACAGTACAGAATTTAGATAGGGTTAGAACGCAAAGACTTTTTGGAGTATTTTTGTATGTAATTGGGACCTTATTTTTATATAGATTTTTAGTGACCTAGGAGACGAGGTGGTTTCAGTCTCCCTCCGCCACCTCATTATTATTATTATTCGATTCTCTCATATTTCGTGAGTCTTATTTAATTGAAATTTAAATTTTTTGATCGTAATCCCCAACCTTCCCAGTTTGTTGAAGAAGGCCATCAATAAAATCAAATATCTTCTTTTTTCTCTCATCTGAGGTTGGGCTTTCGGTAACTACAACTAAGGATGGTTTATTCGATGAAGCTCTAATCAATCCCCATGATCCATCTTTAAAGGAAAATCTTACACCATTAACAGTTAGTATATTTTCTATTTCTTGGCCGTCTATTTCAATCTTATTTTCTTTATTTTTGTTTATTTCCTTGATCATGTCCTCAACTACTTGATATTTTTCACTATCCTTACAGAAGGGCCCCATTGTTGGACTTTGATAAGTGATTGGTAATTCACCTAAAATATCACTAATTTGTTTATCAGTTTTATCTAACAGTCTGCATACTTGTATTGCTGAGTTAATACCGTCGTCATAGCCATATCCAAGAGGATCATTAAAAAAGAAATGACCACTTTTCTCAAAACCAGCTAAAGCATTGTCTAAATTTACTTTTCTTTTAATATGAGAATGTCCAGTTTTCCAATAAGTAGTCTTACAATTGTTTTCTTTTAAAATAGGATCTTGGGCGTATAAACCAGTAGATTTTACGTCAACTATGAACTTACTGTTTTTGTGATCTTTCGACAGGCTTCTTGCAATTAAAAGTCCAATTTTATCTGAAAATATTTCATTACCCATGTTATCTATAACACCAACTCTATCTCCATCACCATCAAAACCGAAACCAATGTCTGCATTATTTTCTTTTACAGCTTTTGATATAGCATGAAGCATTTCTAAATCTTCTGGATTTGGGTTGTATTTTGGAAATGTCCAGTCAAGTTCACAATCTAATTCAATCACTTCGCAACCTATACCCTTTAATATTTCAGGAGCAAAGATGCCAGCTGTTCCATTTCCACATGCAACCACTGCTTTAATTTTTTTATTAATTCGATTTTTATTAATAATATCATTTTTATAAATCTCTTTAAAGCCATCTATTATTTTTACATTTCCTTCACCCTTTATAAAATTCTGATTTAAAGTGATTTCTTTTAATTCTTTCATTTCTTCAGGAGCATGGGTTAATCCTTTTTTAATTCCCATTTTAACACCAGTCCAACCATTCTCATTATGACTTGCAGTTACCATTGCAATCGCGTCTGAGTTTAAATTAAATTGAGCAAAATAAACCATAGGCGATAAAGACAGCCCAATGTCCTCAACTAAACAGCCTGTAGAGATTAAACCTTTAATCAATTTTTTTTTTATATGCTCGCTATAAGATCTATAATCGTGTCCTACAATTACTCTTGGATTATTTTTGTTCGTATTCTTAATTATTTGCGAACCAAGTCCTTTTCCCAATGAATCGATTCCGTTATCATCGATATCTTTTTCGTATAACCATCTTGCGTCATATTCACGAAATCCATAAGGATCTATTTTTGCTGAATTATTCATGTGGATATATGTACATTTTTTTAAATTTTTTATTGATAAATTTTTAATAAGTTCTATAAATGTTCTATTGATTTACAATTTATATAGTATACTCAGTAAATCTATACACTACATCTAGTTATTTGCTAGTAAATTTAGTATAAAGAAAAAAAGGGAGTTTAATGAATAAAATATTGTCTCAGGCAATCAGGAAGGCTGTCTCTGATTATAAGCCAGCAGAAAATGTCAGCACTAAAGATAAAAGACCAGATTTATTTTCTTTAAATAACAATACTGAATTATTTCAAAATTCAAAAGGTATAACTATTAAAATTGATAGAACTAGAGATGAAAATTTAACAGATTTCGGAAGAGCAACACTAAGTGATAGATATCTTGGAGAAAATGAGTCTTTTCAAGATTTATTTGCAAGAGTTGCAAGTCACTATGCTGATGACAATTTACACGCACAAAGACTTTATAATTATATAAGTAATCTTTGGTTTATGCCAGCGACACCAGTTTTGTCTAATGGTGGAACAAAAAGAGGTCTGCCAATTTCTTGTTTTTTAAATGAAGCAGGGGATAGTTTAAATGGAATATTAGATCTTTGGAGTGAGAATGTTTGGCTTGCTGCAAAAGGTGGTGGTATTGGAAGTTATTGGGGAAACCTCAGGTCTATTGGAGAAAAAATTGGAAGAGTTGGTAAGACCTCAGGAATAATTCCTTTCATTAAAGTAATGGACTCATTAACTATGGCGATAAGTCAAGGTTCTTTGAGAAGAGGATCGGCAGCTTGTTATTTACCAATTGATCATCCAGAAATAGAAGAATTTATTGAAATGAGAAGACCAACAGGTGGAGATCCAAATAGAAGATCATTAAACCTTCATCATGGTGTTTTAGTTTCAGATGCATTTATGCGTGCTGTAGAATTAGATGAGCAATGGGCACTTAAAAGTCCAAAAGATCAATCTGTTCAATCTACAGTTTCAGCAAGGAATTTATGGATTAGATTGTTAACTGCAAGAATTGAAACAGGTGAGCCTTACATTGTTTTCATTGATACCGTAAACAGAATGATACCACAACACCATAAACTTGCTGGGTTAACAGTAAAAACTTCGAACCTATGTAGCGAAATTACTTTACCAACAGGCATAGATAAAGATGGTAGAGATAGAACAGCGGTATGTTGTCTTTCATCTTTAAATTTAGAGACATATGATGAGTGGAAAGATGATGAAAATTTTGTTCCAGATGTAATGAGATTTCTGGATAATGTACTTACTGATTTTATTGAAAAAGCACCAGAGTCTTTTAGCGATGCTACTTATGCAGCTCTTAAAGAAAGAAGTGTTGGTTTAGGTGTAATGGGACTTCATTCTTTTTTCCAACAAAAAATGATCCCATTCGAGTCTGTTATGAGTAAAGTTTGGAATAAAAAAATATTTGAAAATATTCAAAAACAGGTTGATCAAGCTTCAAAGGATTTAGCTGATGAAAGAGGTGCGTGTCCTGATGCTGCTGATTATGGAATTAACGAAAGATTTTCTAATAAAACAGCAATAGCTCCTACAGCCTCTATTTCAATTATCTGCGGGGGAACATCACCTGGAATTGAACCGATAGCCGCTAATAGTTATACCCATAAAACTTTGTCTGGATCATTTAACGTTAGAAATAAATATTTATCTAAATTATTAGAAACCCACAATAAGAATGATGATGAAACATGGTCAGGTATTACGACCAACCAAGGCTCTGTTTCACACCTTGATTTTCTAACACAACAAGAAAAAGACGTATTTAAAACAGCTTTTGAGCTAGATCAGAAGTGGATTGTAGAATTAGGAGCAGATAGAACTCCTCACATTTCTCAAGCTCAATCAATAAACATATTTATACCTGCAGACATACACAAAAAAGACTTACATCAAATTCATTACCAAGCTTGGAAAAAGGGTTTGAAAAGTCTTTATTATTGCAGATCTAAATCAATACAAAGAGCGGAAAATGTAAACGACGCAAGTTCTACTGATGTAACTGCGAATGTTTACAAATCAAAAAAACAAGAAAATCAACAACCAGAATACGAGGAGTGCTTATCATGTCAGTAGAAAACTTAAAAGATACAAAACAAAAAATTATAGAGCCAAAAAAAATGGGCTTATTAGTTGAAAATCCAGTTTATAAACCTTTCAGATATCCATGGTGTTACGATGCGTGGCTAACACAACAAAGAATTCATTGGTTGCCAGAGGAAGTTCCATTAGGTGATGATGTAAGAGATTGGCAAAAGAATTTATCTGAATCAGAAAAAAATTTATTAACTCAAATTTTTAGATTTTTTACTCAAGCCGATGTAGAAGTTAATAACTGTTACCTAAGACATTATACTTCTGTGTTTAAGCCAACAGAAGTTTTAATGATGATGACAGCCTTTGCATCCATGGAAACAGTTCATGTGGCTGCATATTCACATTTATTAGATACTATTGGTATGCCAGAGTCTGAATACTCTGCATTCATGAAGTATAAAGAGATGAAGGATAAATATGATTACATGCAAAACTTTAATGTAAACTCAAAAGAGGATATTGCAAAAACTGTAGCTGTATTTAGTGCGTTCACTGAAGGTTTGCAATTGTTTGCAAGTTTTGCAATTTTATTAAACTTTCCAAGGCATAATAAACTTAAAGGAATGGGTCAGATAGTAACTTGGTCAGTAAGAGATGAAACTCTTCATTGTAATTCTATGATAAGAATTTTTAAAGAGTTCATTAAAGAAAATCCTGAAATATGGACTCCACAACTTAAAAAAGAGCTTTATGAAGCTTGCAGAACAATAATTGAGCATGAAGACGCATTTATTGATTTAGCTTTTGAGATGGGTCCAATGCAAGGTTTAACTGCACAAGAAGTTAAAGATTACATAAGATTTATTGGAAACAGAAGATTGTCTCAATTAGGTTTAGAGCCAATTTATGATATTAAGAAAAATCCACTAACTTGGTTAGATACGATGTTAAATGCAGTAGAGCATATGAACTTCTTTGAAGGAAGGGCTACAGAATATTCAAAAGCATCTACACAGGGTAGCTGGATAGACGCGTTTAGTTAATTAAAAACACATGTGCGGAAGAAAGATTTATGAATGGGCACTAGTGATAACTTTTACCTAAAAAGAAGATCTGTTTTAGCTAGAATGATGTCTAACAAAGACATCCCAGAAAAAGATTTAGAAATAATTTTAGCAGCTGGAATAAGAGTACCAGACCATGGTGCTCTTAACCCTTGGAAAATAAAAGTTATAGTTGGGGAAAAATTAAAAATAGTTGATGAAGAAATTATTCTTAGTGAATTTAAAAAACAAAATCCTGACGCAGATCAATTGCAGTTAGAAACAGAATCTAGAAGGCTTCAAAGAGCTGGGGCAGTATTAGCTGTAATATCTTCACCTGTAGAACACCCAAAAATACCAGAGTGGGAAATGAGATTATCCTCAGGAGCAGTCTGTATGAACTTATTATCTTGTGCACAATCAATGGGATATGCAGCTCAATGGTTAACAGAATGGTATGCTTATAACGAGAAAATGCTAGAATATTTAGGTGGAGACTTAAAGAAAGACCAAATTGCAGGATTTATTTACTTAGGTCATAAAAAAGAGGAACCAAACGAAAGAAGAAGACCTGATCCTCAGAAAATTATATCGTATTTATAATTATGTTTATTGCAATGAACAGATTTAAAATTGTTCCTGGTAAGGAAAATGAATTTGAGAAAGTTTGGCGAGAAAGAGATACTCATTTAAACGAAGTTCCTGGTTTTAAAGAATTTCATTTAGTTAAGGGAGAAAAAAATGAGGAATTTTCGTTGTATGCTTCACATAGTATTTGGAATTCAAAAGCCGATTTTATTAACTGGACTAAATCAGAAGCTTTTAAACTAGCTCATAAAAATGCAGGTCAACACAAAGATTTATATTTGGGAGCTCCAAATTTCGAGGGTTTTGAAGTAGTTTTATAAACCTTTTGCTAACGCTCTAACTTTTTGCATATGTTTATCAAATACTTTTTTTTCCATATTTGGCAAAACTGAATAAAATCTAATATACTTTGTTCTTAATCCACCTAATTTGAAAACAACTTTCTTTATTCTTCTAAAAGGAATATTGTCAAATATAGAGAAACTTTGGTAACTTATCATAGGCCCTCCATATGTAATAGATACAATTCCAAGCTTACCTTTCATCGCGCCTGGTACAGGATAGCCATAATTTTTAAAATACTTATTTCCTGGAATTAAAGATCTATAGGAAAAGAACCACTTTGGATGCAATACCCAATCAACCCAATTTTCTAAAATTGCATTTAATCTTAAATTATGACAACTACCAATTAGCATCATTACATCACATTCTTCTAATCTTTTCCTATAATCTAAAACAAGTTTTGGGGGTGGGTTTACATCTTGATTATAAAACGGAAGTTGCTCTTTTTCTTCGAAAAGGTTGAGTAAATCAATTGTATGGCCTAGTTTTTGAGCTTCTTCTATAAATGTATCTCTAATTGCAGCATTAAATGAATTATTAGTGTTATGATGGCCGTAAGCAATAAATATTTTTTTCATATAGACATATATGTCTTAAATTTTTTCTTTTTCTTTTTCATCCTCCTCTTCAAAAACTTTTTTATTTTTTTTCGCATTCAAAATATCTGCAAAACTGTGGTTAACATCTCTATGTCCAGCCTCGTCGTCTCTAATCACTTTTACAACATCTTTCAATCTGGAATTTAATGGAAGGTTCCAATAATTTATTGCTATTTCAGGAGCCTTAATATTTTCTATTTTGCCTTCTTCTATTTCATTTAAATACTCAGTGTAGCTTACGACGGCTTCTTCTTCAAAATACCCAACAATTCTATGAGCAGTCTTTTGTGAAATTAAATATATAAATAGATACATCAAAATAAATATAAATTGTGCAAACATTATAATTAATCTTTCTATAAACGTTGGCTTTGCAATTTTAATAAAAGTCATTAAATGCATTCTTTCGTTCGCAGCTTCATCAAGAAGAATTTTAATCCAACCTTTGTCATCTTGCATTTTTCTTAAAGATTTTAAATGTAACAACATTCCTGCTACCATACCTGGAACAGCAGCTACAGTTTCTAATACAACTGCTCTATGGCCATATTTTTTTTTAAAAAAAGTATCAGCAAGGAATCTTAAAAATTTTGTAAATGCAAAAGCAATCTTATCACTTAAATCTTGCGGTTTATAATGCCTATTCAAATTTTCCATAAATTATATATGGCGATTATTTAATATTTTTAAATAGGTAAGTTGGACCTATCTTCTTAAACTCCAATAGGTGTGGTTAATTGGACCTTGTATAAAGAAGTTCTCTTTGATTTAATTATTTATTAACTTAAGAGAGGAAATAATGAAAAAAACGTTTAATTTGCTTCTAAGTGCAATATTAGTAGTAACTTCATTTATTGGATTGGGAAATATAGCTGTTGCTGATGGCCATGGCTTTCCATCAAAACCTATTGAAGTTGTAACACATGCTGGATTAGGTGGTGGTACAGATACAACTGCAAGAATGTTGCTTATTAGAACAAGAAAAAATTTAAAAAATAACGCTTACATCACTCCAAAAAAAGGGGACAGTGGAAACAAAGCAATGGCTTATGTAAAATCTAAGCCAAGAGATGGTCATACTGTTTTAGCAATTACTCCAACACATTTATTTAGAATGGCAAGGGGAAAAGCTGAACTTACAATTGATGACTTTGTTGGAGTTGCAAGAACAACTGTCGATCCAATTGTAATATTTGTTAATGCAAAAAGTCCCTACAAAACAATTGAGGATTTGATTAAAGCAGGAAACAAAAAGCCAATTAAGTATGGTGGAACAAACGTTGGTAGTGTTGACCATATTTCAGGATTAATATTTGCAAGAGAAGCTAAAACAAAAATCGCATTTGTACCTTTCGAAGGTGGTGGAGCTATAATGACTAGCTTAGTTGGAAATCAAATTGAGGCTGCTGGATTAAATTTAGATGAAGGTAAAGATCAATTAGATGCAGGTGAGCTAAGAGTTTTAGCTGTAATGTCAGACCAAAGAATGTCAGCATTGCCAGACACACCTACTTTAAAGGAAAAAGGTATCAACGCATCATTTGCCACTGTTAGAGGTGTTGTTGTTCTTAAAGGAACTCCACAAGAAACTATCAATACTCTTGAAAAAGGTTTCTTAAAAGCTATGAAGCATCCAGTTTATCAAAATTACCTACAAGGAGCTGGATTAGACTCATCTAGTGTTGCAGGAGCTGCAGCATGGGATGCAGAAATTAAATCTATTTACAAAGAAGCACGTGCTGCTTTAGTAAGTTTAGGTTTAGCTAAATAATTTCAAAAAATAAATTAACGGGGGAAATTCCCCCGTTATTAATTCTATGATTAAAGATATAAAAATTCTTAGTGTAATAATTATTATTTCAGTCGCATTATTTGCTTACACTTTCACTTTTGATGAAGTTCCAGAAATATTAGCACAAGGAATGCAACCAACAATGATGCCTAGACTAATTTTTTCATTAATAATCTTTTTATCTATATTTCAATTAATCCAAAATAAGAAATTAAAGGCTGAAACAAAAGAGCTTATAAGACGAAACGCATTTGTAACGTTTGGATATACTCTTTTTATAGTTTTGATAGCAGATAAATTAGGTTTTTTTATCTCTATATTTTTATATACACTTTTAATGCCAATTCTGTGGCAAAGAAAAGATTATGTTAAAATCTTTCTTTATTCATCAGTTATAACTCTATTTGTATTTGTTTTTTTTACATTAGTTCTACAATTAAAATTCCCTCAGGGAATTCTTGAAGATTTCATTATAAGGAATTTTTATTAATGGATTTCTTATCTAATATTTCATTAATTTTAAATTATACTACGTTTGGACTTATCTTGGGTTCAACAATTGTAGGAGTTTTAATTGGCGCTCTACCTGGGCTCAGCTCAGGTATGGCAATCGCCTTACTACTTCCATTCACGATTTATCTTGAACCAAACCAAGCAATAGCAGCAATGGCTGCATTATATTGTGGTGGAACTTTTGGTGGCTCAATTACAGCTATATTAATTAATGCCCCTGGAGCACCTCCAGCTGCTGCAACTGCATTTGACGGTTTTCCAATGGCACAAAAAGGTGAAGCAGGTAGAGCATTAGGGATGGCTGCAGTATCAAGTGTGGTAGGAGGAATTTTATCACTAATTGTTTTAATCATATTTGCTCCAACTTTGGCCAGAATTGCATACAAATTTGGTCCTCCAGAATATTTTGCTTTAGCAATTTTTGGATTATCTATGCTCGCCTCAATCAGTTCTAAATCACCAGTTAAAAATTTAATTGGAGGCTTAATTGGTCTATTTGTTGCAACCATAGGTGTTCATCTAACAACTGGTGTTTCTAGATTTACTTTTGGTGTAGCTGAATTATTTGAAGGAATAAGTTTTGTTCCAGTTCTAATTGGTTTGTTTGCTATGTCAGAAATATTAGTACAGGCTTCTAAAAGCGAATTACTACTAGAAAGAATAAAATTTTCTGCAATCAAGCTGCCGTCTTTAAATGAATTTAAAAGTTGTGCTAAGACAATACTAAGATCATCTGGAATTGGAACTTTCATTGGAATTCTGCCAGCAGAAGGTGGAACTGTGAGTGCAATGATTGGTTATAATGAGGCAAGACGCTGGTCTAAGAACAAAGATAATTTTGGAAAAGGTGAAATTGAGGGAGTGGCCGCACCTGAGTCAGCAAACAATGCAGCTACAGGAGGGGCAATGATACCAACACTTGCATTGGGAATTCCTGGATCCGCAACTACTGCTGTAATTTTAGGTGGTTTTCAAATTCATGGATTAAGAGCAGGACCCTATCTTTTCGAACAGCAACCTGATCTATTATATACTATTTTTTATGGAATGCTTTTAGCTAACTTTATATTTCTAATATTTGGATTATTAGGAGCCAAAATATTTTCAAGAATTTCTTTGATACCTAGAGGTTATTTATGGCCTTCAGTATTTGTATTTTGTTTGGTTGGATCTTACGGTTTGTCCCAATCAATGGTAGATGTTTATATAATGTTGATTTCAGGAGTTGTTGGTTTCTTTTTAAGAAGGTATGGATTTTCTCCAGCACCAATTATAATGGGGATAGTTCTTGGAGAATTAGTTGAGAATTCATTAGCTCAATCCATTATAATTTTTGACCAAAATATATTTATGTTTTTTACAAGACCGATTGTTCTTGTGTTTTTTGCTTTAACTTTTTTAAGTTTATTTTATAGACCAATTAAAAATCTAATAATGAAAGGAAAATAATGAGTAAAGCTTTTACACCAAATATTAAGTCTAAGAGAGGAAAAGATTTAACAAAATATGTAGCAAATTTTGTACATAGAACAAAATTTAAAAATATTCCTAAAGAGGTGGTTGAATTAGCAAAAAAACATATTCTTGATGGATTTGGATTAGCTTTATCAGGATCAGTTGCAAGAACTGGTAATTATTTATTCACCCATATAAAGAGAAGTTCAGCCAAAGGTAAAGCAACTGTTATTGGATCAAAAATGAAGGTCCCAACAAATTTTGCAGCATTAGCAAATGGAGTTGGAATTCATTCTGACGATTACGATGACACACAGTTAGCAGTTGCAAAAGATAGAGTTTATGGACTTCTAACACATCCCACAGCGCCATGTCTACCGAGTGCATTTGCAGAGGGAGAAGTAAATAAAATAAATGGTAAAGATTTTTTAAACGCATATTTAATCGGTGTAGATGTAGAATGTAAAATTTCTGAAGCTATGTCTCCAAGGCACTATCAACATGGATTTCACTCAACTGCAACCTGTGGAACTTTTGCATCTGCTTCTGCTGCAGCTAAGATAAGAAAATATGATTTAAACAAAATTGTAAGATCTTTAGGAATTGCCGCTTCTTTAAGCGCAGGCTTACGAGAGAATTTTGGCACAATGACCAAACCACTTCATGCTGGTAGAGCGGCAGAAAGTGGAGTAATAGCTTGTGATTTAGTTGGATATGGTTGGTCTTCAACTGATAAAATACTCGAGTCTCCCAGAGGATTTTTTCAAGCTCACGGAGGAGGATACAATATCAATTCTTTAAAAGGTATGCTTGGTAAGCCCTGGACATTTAAATCACCAGGTATTTCAATTAAACCCCATCCATGTGGATCATTGACTCATCCAGGCATGACCAAGATGTTAGAGTTGATTAAAAAATACGACATTAAACCTGAGCAAATTCAAAAAATTGATGTTGGTACAAATCATAATATGCAGAACGCACTAATTCATCATAGACCAAAAAATGAATTTCAAGCTAAATTTAGCATGGAGTATTCAATGGCAATCTTACTATTAGATAGAAGAGCTTATATTCCTGAGTATCAAGATAAAAGAATTAACAAACCAGATGTTCAACAAATGTTGAGAAAAGTTAATTTTTATAAAAACAAAATAGCTGAAGCTGCAGGCTACGATAAGATGACAACAATAATCGATATTTATTTAAAAAATGGAAAAAAAATATCTGGAAGAGGGGATTTTGGTAAAGGAAGTCCAGCTATTCCAATGACTTACGATGAGGTTGCAGATAAGTTTTTAGGATGTACTGAATTTGCTAAATGGCCAATTGCAAAATCAAAAAAAATTATTGATACTGTTAAGGATTTAGAAAAGGTAAAAGATATAAGAATCTTAGGTAAGCTATTATCTAAATAATTATCTTTGATTTAAAAGCATCACTTTTCTGTACTTGCTACCTTTATATTTAGCAAGAGGTCTAATAAGTTTATTAGACGAGTGCTGTTCCATTATATGCGCAGACCAACCAGTAATTCTTGAAATTACAAAAATTGGTGTGAAAAAGTCTGTATCGAAACCCATTAAGTGGTAAGTAGGTCCAGTTGGATAATCAACATTTGGATGTATGTTTTTCTTATTAATCATTACTCTTTCCACAATTTCATATATTTTTAAAAACTTTTTATCTTTTTTTGAGTTTGGCAACTTTCTTGAAGTATTCTTTCATAGTTGGAACTCTTGAGTCGCCACTTTTATAAACTCTATGTCCAAAACCCATAACAACTTCTTTTTTCTTTAGAGCATTATTTATCCATTTTAAT
>CABXWS010000003.1 GCA_902515965.1 uncultured Pelagibacteraceae bacterium | reverse complement strand
CCTTGGGATAAATCAATGATGTCAGAGTCTGCAAAACTAGAATTAAATTTATGACAAAACAAATTATAACATTAAGCGATAATGCAGCGCAAAGAATAAAAGAAATCATGTCCAACGCTGAAAAAGGATCTCTTGGTGTAAGAGTGGGCGTAAAATCTGGAGGATGTGCAGGAATGTCTTATGTAATGGAATATACAAAAGATTTTAATCCAAATGATGAGGTAATAGAAGATAAGGGTGTTAAAGTATTTATAGATCCTGCTGCTGTCATGTATTTGCTTGGAACTGAAATGGATTTCAAAAAAAAAGAATTTTCATCAGAATTTATATTTAATAATCCTAATGAAACCGAAAGATGTGGGTGTGGAGAGTCTTTTAAAGTATAAAAAAAAGGCAGTGTTCATCACTGCCTTTTAAAGAAATTTATTAATTAATATTTAACAACTATAATACATATCAAACTCAATTGGATGAGGAGTATGCTCAAAGTTGTGGATTTCCTCATACTTTAACTCGATATAAGCATCAATTTGGTCGTCCGTGAATACATTCCCCTGAGTCAAAAATTTTCTATCCTTGTCAAGACTTTGCATTGCTTCCCGTAATGAACCGCAAACTGTAGGAACTTTTTTAACCTCTTTTTCTGATAATGCATATAGATCTTTGTCAAATGATTTACCTGGATCAATTTTATTTTTTATACCATCTATACCTGCCATCAGCATTGAAGCAAATGTCAAATATGGATTTCCCGATGCATCTGGAAATCTAATCTCACATCTAGCTCCTTTTTTACTTAGAGTTATTGGTATTCTACATGAGGCAGATCTATTTCTAGCTGAGTATGCTAGAATTACGGGTGCTTCAAATCCTGGTATCAATCTTTTATAACTATTAGTTGTTGCATTAGAAAAAGCATTGATAGCTTTGGCATGCTTTAATATTCCGCCAATATAGTAAAGAGCAGTTTGTGAAAGTCCTGCATATTTATTACCAGAGAATACTGGAGTTTTGCCTTTCCAAACCGATTGGTGAACATGCATACCTGATCCATTATCACCCTTTACAGGCTTAGGCATAAAAGTAGCAGTTTTACCAAATGAATGTGAAACCATTTGTACTACGTATTTATATAATTGTACGTTATCTGCCTGATCGACTAAAGTACCAAAAAGCATTCCTAATTCATGTTGACTTGGAGCAACTTCGTGATGATGTTTCTCAACTGTTATACCTACATCTCTCAAACCTTTGAGATATTCACCTCTAATATCTTGAGCACTATCAACTGGAGGTACAGGAAAATAACCACCTTTAACCCCTGGTCTATGACCCATATTTCCGTTTTCATATTTTTTCCCTGAATTGTAGGGGCCCTCTGAGCTATCTATAGCAAAGCTAGTTTCATTCATATCATTTTTAATTCTTACATCATCAAAAACAAAAAATTCTGGTTCTGGTCCAAAAAAAGCTTTATCGCCAATTCCAGTTTTCTTTAGGTAGGCCTCTGCTTTTTTTGCAATTCCTCTTGGATCTCTTTCATATGGATTCCTCTTGATTGCATCAAGAATATCGCAAAATATTACTAAAGTGTTGTGTGAAGTAAATGGATCAACAATTTGTCTATTTAAGTCTGGTTTAAGTATCATGTCAGACTCGTTTATTGCTTTCCATCCTGCGATAGATGATCCATCAAAGAACACACCATCATTTAGCATATCAGCATCAACTACTGTAGAGTCCATAGTTAGGTGTTGTAATTTTCCTCTTGGATCTGTAAATCTTAGGTCAACAAACTCTATCTGTTTGTCTTTCATCATTTTCAAAACTTTACTAGCACTCATATTTTCTCCTGTAATATTAAATATCTGGGTTAATTATCAATATTGTTATAATAAAGAATACATATAATGAGGATATCACCTATGCAATTTAAACATGAAATATTTAGGGGGATTTTGTGCTTTTTATCAATCTTGAGTTGTAATGAGCTTGCTTAACAAAGAAGCTGTTAAACGTGCTGCAAAAAAACTTAAAGAATTTGATGAAAATCTATTCGTTGTTGAACTAGAAAACTCAGCCAAAACTGCTTTAGATGCAGCTAACTCTTTAAATTGTGATGTTGGAGCAATTGTAAAAAGTCTTTTAATAAAAGTTCAAACTAAGTATTTATTATGTCTTGTTGCAGGAGATAAGCGATGTTCATTGAACAAATTAAAAAATATTAAGAATGAAAAAAATGTGAAAATGGCATCACCTGCCGAAGTTAAATCTCAAACGGGTTATACAATAGGTGGAGTGTCTCCAATAGGTCATATTAATGAAATAGAAATATTTATTGACAATTCATTGAGTAGATTTAGTGAAATTTATGCAGCAGCTGGACATCCAAACGTAATTTTCAAGATCAACTTTAAAAGTTTAAAACAAATAACTAATGCAGAGATTAAGGAAATTACAGAATGAAACAAGCTAACTTCACTGATTATTTCCTATTAACACTTCTATCAATTATTTGGGCTTCAGCTTTTTTTAATATTAAAATTGCAACAGAGTCCTTTGGTCCAATGACAATCGCTTTTTTAAGAGCTTTTTTTGGATCGATACCAGTATTAATTTTATGTTTTTACAAAAAAATATTTATAGAAGCTTTTTCAAAAGATTGGTATTGGTTTATGATAATAGGCATTGTTAATTTAGTTATTCCTTTTTTTTTAATTTCATATGGAGTTAAATCAGTTCAAAGTAACTTAGCAGCAATCCTTATGTCAACAACACCTTTAAGTTCTACTATATTAGGACATTTTTATACCTCGAACGAAAAATTTAATTTTATAAAAACCATAGGTATCTTGGTTGGTTTCGCAGGAATAGTATTTTTATTTTCAGATAATATTTTAATAGATCAAAATAATTTTCTTTCAGCACTATTAATTTTATTAGGATCAACTTTTTATGTTGTTGGTGGTGTTCTGACACTAAAAATAAGTAAAAAGAAAAACGAAAATGTTACTGGTTCAATATTAATTTGGGCAACTCTTATTCTATTTCCACTTATGTGTATTTTTGAAATGCCATGGCAAATTTATCCTTCTATTGAGTCTTCAATATCTGTAATTTATTTGGGTATTGTGCCAACTGGGATCGCTTGGCTTTTAAGATTTAGAATATTAAAAAAAAATGGTTTAATCTTCCAGTCACAAGTTTCGTATTTAATACCAATTTTCGGAATTATACTTGGCTATATAGTTTTAGATGAATTAATTACCGATAAAGTCTTAATATCTCTTTTTGCAGTTGTAATTGGAATTTATTTTGTAAGAAAAGCAGATACCAAAGTAATTATTTAAGTTTTGAGATTGAAGTTATATGGTCTGGAGTTGTTTCACAACAGCCCCCGATAATTGTAGCCCCATTGTCTACCATATCTTTGGAAATCTTATAAAAATCATTTAAACTTACATCATCTCTAATGCCAAAAGATATGTTTGGGTTAGCACCAATTTCATCAGGTTTTGCTGTGTTAAATGTTTTAATTGGGCCTGGCTCATCAATCTTCCATAAATTAACCTTAAATCCATAAGGCTTCTTACAATTTTTAAAATCTTTTAATGCTTTAATAGAAATCTCAGGAGATACGCAAGCACATATGATACCTAGAATATCACTATCCTCACTAATTTTGAATAAGTCACTTAACTTTTCATTAGATGGAAGCATTCCATTTTTTTTTAAATGTATCCCTATAAGAATTTTTTTGTTGAGATTTTTAGATATATTCATTGCGGCTTCAACTTCACTTAAGCTGCTGATTACATCCAAGTACAAAAAATCTACATAATCATTTAAAATTATTGCTTGCTCCAACATATCTTTTTCAATATCTCTGACTTTTCTATTATCGATTACATAAGAGTCTCTTTGACTTGGGAGTGACCCTGCAATAATTATATTTTTTTTTGATAACTTTTTTGCATCCAAAGCAAGCTTACATGCTGTTTCATTTATAATTTCAAATTGATCCTCAACTTTATTTTCAGTCAATCTATATTTTCTGCAGCTAAAAGTATTTGTTACTATGACATCTGCTCCTGCATTTATATATGATAGATGAGTATCTATTAGTAATTGGTGATATTTTTCATCAAGTAAAGCACTTGCAGACCATAAAGTTCCCATAGTGACTAAACCTTTTTCTAGTAAAAGTTGACCCATGCCACCATCTAAAATTCTTACATTTTTAAAAAAATTACTATCCATTTTTTTTCTCTCTTGTTGCAATAAATACACCAATTGTTGTTATTATAAATCCTATAATATCAATTGTTGTTAAAGCTTCATTCAAAAATATCCAAGCCATGACCGCAGATACTGGAGGAACTAAAAAAAATAAAGTCGTTGTTTTGCTTACAGTTCCTTTTTTAATTAAGAACATTAAAATGGTAAATGCTCCAAACGAAACTAATATAATTTGATGAGACATACCTAAAATAAAATTTGTTGTAAAATTTATGTATGCATTTTCAAATATTAACATTAGTATACAGTTAAATAGACATCCTCCAATAGCTTGATATGCATTATTGACTGACAAGTCTAAATTTCCACTCAATTTTTTTTGCCAAAGTGTTCCAGCTGTTATCGCGCATAAGGCAAGAACAGTTGCGATTAAGCCAAGAGTTGGTATTTCCTTTCCAAAATCAATACCTAAAACAGTAATTGAACCAATAAACCCCAAGGTGATGCCAACCCATTGTTTCCACGAGATTTTTTCACCAAAAATTGGACCAGATAAAATATTTGTAAGTATAGGTTGAAGTGTTACTATTAAAGCAACTATTGCAGCCGGCATACCAATTGAAAAAGCATACCAACAGCCACCTAGATAGATACCATGAAATAAAACTCCAGTAGAAATGCTCTCTAATATATTTTTTAATTTTCCAAATATTTTATCTTTGCTGATATATGCAAATATGAAAAAACCAATAGTTACTATTCCAAATCTGAAAGCTAATGCTGCAAAAGGAGAAGCATTTTGAACAATTTCTTTTCCTGAAATAAATGCAGATGACCAAAGTAATATAAATAATAATGGAAATGATTTAATCATGAATAAGATATTAGGGCGTAATATCTAATTTTTTTGATGAATTCTATCCATTTCTTGAAGTTCTACTTCAAGCTTATCCAATTCTTCACCACCTGCCATCATACTTAACAGTTTCTCGCGTGAAATATCTTTTTTTTGAAATGTTCCCATGCTTTTACCTCTATTGAGAACAGTGAAACTATTACCAACTGGATAAGCGTGGTGGACATTGTGAGTAATTAAAATTACAGCCAACCCTTCAGAGGCTGCTTTAACTATATATTTTAAAACCATTGATGCTTGATGAACCCCTAAAGCTGAGGTTGGCTCATCCAAAACCAAAACTTTTGCGCCAAAGTATATTGCTCTTGAGATCGCTAGACATTGTCGTTCACCACCTGACATGGTTCCTACAGCTTGTGATGGGTCCCTAACATCAATACCAATTTGACCCATCCTATCAGCAGCAATTTTGTTTGCACGATTTACATCAAAAGTTTTTAGAAAAGGAATACCCTTTTGAGGTTCACGCCCCATAAAAAAATTTCTGGTTACACTCATTAATGAAACTAGAGCTAAATCTTGATAAACTGTTCCTATTCCGATATCCAAAGCATCTTTTGGAGAGTCAAAAACTATTTTTTTATCTTCAAATATAATTTCTCCCTCATCTGGCTTATGTACTCCAGCTAAAGTTTTTATAAGTGTGGATTTTCCTGCTCCGTTATCTCCTAATAAACACATAATCTCACCTTTTTTTAATCTCATTGTTACATCTTTGAGAGCAATAACTTTACCAAAAAATTTACTGATATTATTAAATTGAACAAGATAATTTGACATTATTTACTTTCTGTAACTTTCTTTCTGATAAAATTATTGAAAACAACTGCTATCAACATCATTGCCCCAAGGAATACTTTAAACCAGTCTGTATCTACATCAGTATAGAATATCCCCATTGAAACAGTTCCAAAAATTATTGCACCAAATGCAGCACCGATAGCAGATCCATATCCCCCCGTTAATAAGCATCCACCAACTACAGCTGCTGCAATTGCTTCAAGTTCTTTTAAAGTACCTCTCATTGTATCGGCTGAACCAGCGTCCAATACTTGTATACAAGCGAAAATTGTTGAAGCTACTGCTGTTCCTATAAATAAGCTTATTTTTACTCTTCCAACAGGAACTCCCACATTTGTAGCACCGACCTTGTCTCCACCGGATGCAAAAATCCAATTACCATATCTTGTCTTCATTAATATCCACGTCGCAAAAAGTGTTAAAGCTATGAACCATATTACAGAGGGAGGGATCCCTGTCGCTAAAGGAGTTCCATCTGTTCTAAGCTCAATTAATTTCATAGACCCTAACCATGTAAATAACCACTTAAATGTATCTGTAGCAAACAACCAAGCCATAGGATCATCCTCAATTAAAACTCTTAAACCTGGCACTTGTGTTCTTCCGGTTATTAATCTTGTGATAGCTAGAGTTAAACCTCTGAGAATAAACAACATAGCCAATGTAACTATGAATGAAGGTAGACCTGTTTTGACCACCATTATTCCATTGAAGTATCCAACTAATACTGCCATTGCAAAAGCAAAAATTATACTCATCCACAAAGGCCATCCCCAATATATTGCAGGAATTGCTATACAAATTCCTGCAAAACCAATCATTGATCCAATAGAAAGATCGAATTCGCCTCCTATCATTAGCATTGCAGCTGCAATTGCGATAATGCCCAAATTTGCAGATACATCCAAGAAATTAAGCATTCCATATGCGCTAAACATTCCTGTATCACCAGCTACAATTCCAAAAAATATGAATACTAAAATAGATCCACCTAAAGCTCCCAATTCAGGTCTATTGAGCAAAACTCTAAATGGAGATATTTTTTTTAATCTTTCATCTTTATTTAAACTATCTTTTGATGAAATACTTTTTGACTTTAATGACATTTGAATTTTTTTTAAAGACCTGACTATACTAAGTCAGGTCTCTAATTTAGATTTTATCTATAACCTTGTGCTGCCCATTTGATTACTTTTGCAGCATTGTCAGGAGTTACAAATCCAGGACCAGTCATTACTACACCAGCTGGCATTGTTCCCCATCTCATATATTGTGCAAAAATAGCTATAGGCAAATAACCTTGTAGGTATTGTTGTTGGTCGATTAAAAACTCTACTTTACCTGCAGCAGCTGCTTTTAACATATTAGGTGACATATCAAATGTTCCTAATTTTACACTTCCAACTTTTCCTGCTGACTCTAAAGCTTTTAAAGCAGCTTCACCGGATAAACCGGCACCTAAAGTAAGTATAGTATCATAACCACCACCTAATTTAGCAGAAACAGCTTTTTGAATTTCAGTAGGGTCGTTTGATGTTCCAAGAATATCTACAGAACCACCAAAACCTTTTTTGAAACCAGCACATCTTCTGTCAAGCGCAACATTTCCTACTTCATGGTTTACGCATAATGCTTTTTTTCCACCAGCAGCTTTCATTTTTTGTCCACCACCAACGCCTGCTTCAAATTCAGTTTGACCGACGTGAGCACTTATTCCTAAAGATTGATAATCATCTGATCCAGAGTTCATAGAAACAACCGGAATACCAGCTGCTATTGCTGCTTTAACAGACTTACCTAATGCAGCTGCGTCTGGTAATGTAATAACAATACCTTTAGGTTTTTGTGATACAGCATTATCAATAAGTTTTGCCATTTCTACCATGTCAAAAGTACCTGGGGCTGTATACTTGCAAGATACACCCATATCTTTACAAGCCGCATCAACTCCATTTTTTGCTACTGACCAAAAAGGATCGTTAGCCTGACCATGAGAAACAACAATTATATCAGTTGCTAGTGCTGAGACAGACATCATAGCCCATGCAGCAAAAGCCAATATAAAGTTCTTTATTTTTTTCATTTATTATTTCCTCTCATTAAGTATTAAAGTTAACTTTTATATTCTAAAGCTAACATAAATTTATTTAGATTGTAAAGAAACAGGTTGTATTCAACTGTTGGTTGTTACTTAGTATTTTATTTTTTCAAACTTTTTTGACTTCAGTGATCTGATAGCACTTTCTGCAATTTGTATTGAAATTTTTCCATCAGAAAATCCAGTTTCCGGCTTCTTATTTTTTTTAATTAGTTGCACAAGGTCATCCAATTGTTTTTTGTAAGCTATCTCATATCTATCTATAAAAAAATGTTTAAGTTTTGACTTTGTATTTGTCGCTTTATTTGAATAAATGCTTACCTCATTCTCTTTAATGTTATCTGAAATAAGCATACCCTTGCTTCCAAATAATTCGACCCTTTGATCGTAACCAAAAGTACAATGTCTCGAATTAGTGATAATACATTGAACTCCAGACTTTGTTTTTAACACTGAAGTTGCAAGCTCATAATCTTTTAGCTTATTAAAATATTTGTTAGAAATATTGCTTCCAGTAGCAAAAATAGACTTAAATTCGTCATTTCCTACATAAAACCTTGCAAGATCAAAATCATGTATCATCATATCTTTGAAAATTCCTCCAGAGGCTTTAAGATATTTTATAGATGGTGCCAAGGGATCTCTACTTGTAATTATAATTTTTTCTAATTTTCCAATTTTTCGATTTTCTAAATGTTTCTTTAAAGACTTGTGTCCAGGATCGTATCTTCTATTGAAACCTAACTGTATCTTATTTTTATAACTATTTATTTTTTTTTCATAATTTAATATCTTATTTAAATTTAAGTCTAATGGTTTTTCACAAAATACAGTTTTGTTATTTTTAACACTTTCATAAATTAGTTTTAGATGTGTAGATGTGCTAGAGGATATAAATATACAGTCAATACTATCATCTTTAAAAGCCTCTTCAGGCTTTTCAATACTTCTACAATTAAAATTTTTTGAGATTTTTTTTGATAATTGGCTGTTTACATCAAATACATACTTTAATTTAAAATTTTTATTATCAATAAGATTATTGCCATGCATTACTCCAATTCTCCCTAAACCGAATAGTGCTATATTTATCAAATTTTTACCCACTGTTTTTTAAGTGAAGACTTCTTGCAAGCATCTATAAACTTTGCAGTTTGTAAACCTTCGTTCTCATTAGGGAAATAAAATTTTTTCTTTTTATTTGTCTTTAAATACTCAGCGAATTCTTTGTATATATTTGCAAAAGCATCCAAATATCCTTCTGGGTGACCAAACTTAATTCTAGAAAATTTTTTTGAAAAATTTGCGTCAGCATATCCTCTCTCTAAAAATTTTACAGATCCTTTCCCAGGATTATATTTAAGGTAGTTGGGGTCGTTCTGAACCCATTCCAAACTACCTTTTGAGCCATATATTCTAATCCTTAATCCATAAACTCCACCTTTTGCTGTAACACAGGTCCACAGTATTCCTTTAGCACCATTATTAAAATTAATTAAAACCTGCGCATTATTGTCTAAATCAATATTTTTTGAGTATTTATTAATGTCGGCAATTAAATTTTTTCCAGATAACCCAGAAATATAAATTGCAAGATGATAAGCGTGTGAACCTATTTCATTCAGAACCGCAGAAGTTCCTACAATTTTTTTATCTATTTTCCATTTAAAAATTTTTTTCGAGTTCCTTTTTGAAATTTGCTTTCCTTCAGTCCAATCTTGAATATATTCAACGTTAATATATTCAATTTTACCAATCTTTCCTTTTTCAACTAATCTTTTTGCTTCTCTAACCATAGGATAAGAAGAATAATTATGTGTTAGCGCATACTTAATTTTTTTATTATTTTTTATAGTCTTGTATAATTTTTGTGCCTGTTTAAGATTTCCAGCAAACGGCTTATCCGAAATCACGTGTATATTTTTATTAATAAAAGTCTCTGCAATAATTTGATGACTAGAGGGTGGAGTCATAATTGCTACAACTTCAATACCACTTTCTATTTTTGCCTCTTTTTCAGACATTTCTCTAAAATTTGAGTAACATCTATCTATATCGATACCTATACTCTTGCCAAATTTCTTAGAATTACCAACGTTTCTAGAAAATACTCCTGCAACAATTTCAAATTTATCATCGTACCTAGATGAAATTCTATGAACATGACCTATCCAAGATTTAGGCCCTCCACCAACTATACCAAGTTTAATTTTTTTAGGTTTAATTTTCCGGTTCATTTAATATCATAACAAAACTATTATTTATGTCAGTAAAATTAGGTATAGCTCCAATTGCCTGGAGCAATGACGATATGCCAGAACTTGGTGGAGATACACCTTTAGAGCAATGCCTTTTAGAAGCTAGTCAAGCAGGTTTTCGAGGAATAGAGTCTGGAGGTAAATTTCCAAAAACATCTGGCGAACTAATTCCAAAATTAAATAAATATAAATTAAATCTGTGCTCTGGTTGGTATGGAGCAAATTTAAGAATAAATTCTATTGATGAAGAAAAATTAGCTATAGCAGATCAACTAAAACTTTTTAAAGAATGTAACGCTCCATGTATTGTATTTGCAGAAATCTATGGATCAATTCAAACTGATCCAAACATAAAATTATCAAAAAGACCTAAGATGGATTTAGAGGAGTCAAAAATTTATTACAAAAAAATTTCAGAAATTGGTAAATTTTTAGAGGACCAAGAAATGCCATTAGCATACCATCATCATATGGGCACTTGTATCGAGAGTGAAGAAGATACTAGAAGGCTCTTAGAAAATACTGATAGCAGTGTAAAACTTACTTTAGATACTGGTCATATGTTATTTGCAAAAGGTGATAGTTTAAAATTTTACAAAGATTTTAAAGAAAGAATTATTCATATACATTGTAAGGATATGAGAAAAAATATTTTGGAAAAATCATTAAGAAACGATTATAGTTTCAGGCAAGCTTTTCTAGAGGGAGCTTTTACAGTACCAGGTGATGGATGCATAGACTACAAGCCATTATTTGATCTATTAAAAGAAAATGATTATTCAGGTTGGCTAGTTGTTGAGGCCGAACAAGATCCAGCAATAGCAAACCCATTAGAGTATGCTAAAATTGGATTTAATTATTTGCATAAAACATTAAAAATAGCTAACTTAGAAATTTCTAATAATTAATTATCTGTATAAGGAAGTTAACTCATTATTACCTGCAGCGACACAAGGTGATTTAAAACATGTTCCAATAACCCATTCCGATCCAGGTTCAGGCATAAAATTTGAAGACATAATAAATATTACTCCCATTTCTACTGATTGACCTGCCTTTCCCTCAGCTTTAATTCTTGGATCTGGATCTGTTTTAACTTTATTGTCTTTTGAAAATGGATTTTCTATTTTAAGATTATTATTAATGTGGTTAGCAACTTTTTCTGCTATCCACTCAGTGTTACAAGCATCTCCCCATATAGTAAATTTTCCTTCATCATTATTTCCACAATTATTAATTTCACTATTTATAAAATCTACTACTTTATTGTGGTTTTCTTTGACTAAATTTGCGCGTGCTTCTACTTCGGGTCTTGTGCTAGCAGTCCATATCAACATCCCAACAACATAAATTGCTGAAATTAAAATTAAGAACTCTAGTAATCCAAAATTTTTTAACTTCAAACTCATTAGATCTTCACTATTTTTGAATTGTCTAATTTATTTTCAAAAAAATCAATAACATTTTGAATTGTCTCAATCCCCATTCTTGATAAACACTCCTCTGTAAAGACAGCTGAATGAGGACTTAGAAATGCTTTGTTGTTTTTAAGCAGTGGATTGTCTTGCGAGGGTGGTTCTTTTTCAAATACATCAAGACCAGCACCAAATATTAAGTTTTCATTAAGAGCTTTATTTAAATCACACTCATTTATAATTCCGCCTCGAGCAGCATTAATCAGTATACAATTTTTTTTCATTTTTTTTATCATATCGTAATTAATAAGATGTCTTGTTTTATCATTTAATGGCATATGAATAGAAATAGCATCCATTAGGTTAAGAGATGATGATAAATCATCAACTTTTATTCCACCTTTATTTTTTATCTCTTCTTCTTTCACAAAAGGATCATACACATAAATATTCATTTCTAATCCTTTACATTTTTTTAATAAACACTTACCAATTCGACCAAATCCAGCTATTAATATATTTTTACTCCAAAGTTCTATTGTTTTAGGAAGCTTTGTCCTATCGTTAAATTTCCCAGATTTAACCGTGTCATCATACATATTATTTCTTTTTGCAATATTGAATAGCATAAATAAAACATGCTCCGCTACTGCTTGCGCATTAGCGGTCGCAGTTATTGCTAATGTAATATTCTTCTTCTTGGTTTCCAAAAGGTCTATGTTGTCATAACCAACACCATGTCTAGATATAATTTTTAAATTTGTAGCAGTCTCTAAAATTTCTTTAGATAGCCTCGATGTTCTAACGCTTACTGCATCAAAATTTTTTATTTTATTTTTTAAAAATTCCTCATCAGTCTTATCAACAATCTCAAACTCAAAGCTTTTATTTTGTTTTAATAATTCAATACCATCATTATGTATAGACTCAATAATTAATAATTTTTTCATTTTTTTTTATATAAATTATGTAATTAATATGCTTTTGATAATTCTGATTTTACTGAACCTTTTAAATTCTCTACAGTATTTTTTGCTCCAGCACTGATAAATCTAGAGTCTGCTCCAACCGTCACAAACTGAAAACCTTTTTCAATCATTTTTTTTGCATATTCTGTACTGCCATTATGAATTCCGGCAAATATATTATTTTTTTTAGCATGTTCTAAAATTTTTAATATTTCCGAGTAAGCTTTTGTATCTTCGCCTTTATCAAAACCAGGTTTTTCACCTATTGCTAAGCTCAAATCAGCTGGTCCAATATATATTCCATCTAAACCTGGGGTACTCATAATCTCATCAAGGTTTTCAAGAGACTCTTTTGTTTCAATCATAGCCATTTTTAATAATTCTTTATTTGCTTGATCTGCATAATCAGATCCACCATAAATTAATCCCCTAACTGGCCCAAAACTTCTATATCCCTCAGGCGGATATCTGCATGCTTGCACAAATTTTTCTGCTTCTTCTCTATTACTGACCATCGGACAAATAATTCCATAACAACCAGCATCAAGAATTTTCATGATTTGACCTGGTTCATTCCAATTTACTCTTGCTAATGGTACTATATCTGTTGCTGATATTGTTTGCATCATTGGTAATGCATTTGAATAATCTACAAGTCCATGCTGCATATCTATAGTTAATGAGTCCCAACCTTGTTGTGCCATTGTCTCAGCAGAAACAGTACTTGGTATCTGTAACCAACCATTAATTACAGCTTTTCCAGCTTGAATAATCTCTTTAGCCTTATTCTTTCTCATTTAACTAGGTTTTAAGACCCATGTGAGTATACTTAACATTAAGGTAATCTTTTATTGCCATTGATCCACCTTCTCGACCATAACCAGTTTGTTTTATACCTCCGAAAGGAGCTTCTGCAACTGCAACAACTGCAGTATTTACGGCAACACATCCAGTCTCCATCATCTCTGATGCTCTATGAGCTTTATCCATCGAATTTGTATAAAGATAACTGCATAGTCCAAGATCGTTATTGTTTGCCCTTTCTACTACTTCTTCAAAACTTTTAAATGTTAGTACCGGCACTAAAGGTCCAAATGGCTCTTCCCTCATTATAGTGAAATTATCTTTTACTTCATCGAAAACAGTTGGCTCAAAAAAGTAACCTTTATTAAACCCCGATGGTCTATTACCACCCATCATTACCTTTGCTCCCTCACTTTTTGTTGTTTCAACTAATTTTTCAATTTCCTCTAGACGTTTTGCTGTAGTCAATGGACCTAAATCAGTTCCTTCATCCATACCATTACCGATTTTCAATTTTTTAGCTCTCTCTATAAATGCATTTATAAATTCATCTTTCTTATTTTCTTGAATGTAAAATCTATTAGGCGAAATACAAACTTGTCCATTGTTACGAAATTTTGCTGTTATAGCCATGTCAGCAACTTTATTTATATCCACGTCGTCAAATACAATAAAAGGTGAATGTCCACTAAGTTCCATTGTAACTCTCTGAACTTTATCTGCAGCTTTTTTCAAAATAAGTTTACCAACTCTAGTGGAGCCAGTTATTGAAACCTTCTTAACTATATCAGATTCTAATAATTCATTAGATATTTCGGCTGGATCACCTGATAATAAATTTACCA
This sequence comes from uncultured Pelagibacteraceae bacterium, assembly GCA_902515965.1. GTDB lineage: Bacteria > Pseudomonadota > Alphaproteobacteria > Pelagibacterales > Pelagibacteraceae > Pelagibacter. The sequence goes on along the minus strand of CABXWS010000003.1, from coordinate 15,500 downwards.
CACCATCTGGTACACCTGCATCTTTACAAATATTTACTAACTCCATAACTGCTCCTGGAGTAATTACATCAGGTTTACAAATTACAGAACATCCCGCTGCTAAAGCTGTAGATATTTTTCTAGATGCTAAAACTATTGGGAAATTCCACGGAACAAGTGCCGCAACAACACCAACTGGCTGATAGTATACATGAACTCTTGTTTCTGGAAATCTACTTTGTAATGTTTGTCCATAAATTCTTTTTGTTTCTTCTGCATTCCACTCAAAGATATCAGCACCACCTCCTACTTCACCAATAGCTTCTTTAAGTGGTTTGCCAACTTCTAGAGTTAGCCATTTTGCTAAAGTTTCTTTTCTTTCTCGCATTAAATCAGCAATTTTTCTAATCACGTAAGATCTTTGCCATGGAGTAGTATTTCTCCATATCTCAAGTCCTTTCTCAGCTGATTTCAAAGCTTTTTGAACATCTACAGATGATGCTTTTGAAACATCACCTATATTCTCCTCTGTTGCAGGGTTTATAACTTTATAAGTTTCTTTTTTTTCTGCTTGCTGCCACTGACCGTCTATGAACTGACCAAAATTGCTATACATATTTTTTAATTTGTGTTTAATTATTAAAAGTTAAAGATTTATATATAGAATAATGAAAAAAATAAAGCTCACTTGTGCTCATGCAATCATAAAACATCTAATTGCCCAAAAAATTTTAATAGATGGTAAAAAAGTGCAGTTATTCGCTGGTGCATTCGGTATTTTTGGTCATGGCAATGTTGCATGTTTAGGACAAGCTTTACAAGAAAATCATGACAAACTCCCAACTTATAGGGGTCACCATGAGCAAAATATGGCTTTAACAGGTATAGCGTACGCTCGAGCTAAAAGAAGAAAACAATTTTTTGTTGCAACAAGTTCAATCGGACCTGGTTCAACAAATATGGTTACAGCTTCAGCAGTCGCAATGAGCAACAGACTGCCAATATTATTTTTACCTGGAGATACATATGCAAATAGAATTCCAGACCCAGTTCTTCAACAAGTTGAACATTTTAATAATCCAGGAATAACAGTAAATGATGCTTTCAAACCTGTTACAAAATATTTTGATAGAATTACAAGACCAGAACAAATCCTACAAACTTTGCCTCAAGCAATTCAAACAATGTTAGATCCAGCTGATTGTGGACCAGCATGTTTATCATTGTCACAAGACGTACAAGGAGAAACATATGAATATCCAGAGGAATTTTTTATAGAGAGAGTTCATAATATAAGAAGGCCAAGGCCTGATGACTTTCAGATAAAAGAAGCCGCTGAAAAAATAAAAAAATCAAAAAATCCTTTATTAATTTCAGGAGGAGGTGTTTTTTATTCAGAGGCTATGGATGAAATAAGTAATTTTGCAATAAAACATAATATACCTGTAACACAAACTGTTATGGGCTATTCAACAATGAAAAGAGATCATTCTCATTTTCTAGGTCCCATAGGAGGACTAGGCGGTAAGGCTGCAAATAATCTTGCAAAAGAAACAGATTTAGCAATTGCTGTTGGAACTAAACTCGCCGATTTTACAACTGGTTCTTGGGCAAACTTTGAAAATCCAAATTTTGCATTGGTAAGTATTAATGTATCCAGATTTGATGCAAATAAACATTTATCACAATCAGTAATCGGTGATGCAAAAGTTAGCTTACAAGAATTATCAAGAGCCCTAGGAGATTGGAAAGCATCTGATACATGGCATAAAAAATCCAGAGATGAATTAAAATCATGGAATGAATATGTAGATAAAGAAAGTGGACCAACAAATCAAGAATTACCAAGTTATGCGCATGCAGTAGGTGCAATTTATCGTAACTCGGATCCTACAGATATTGCAGTTACAGCAGCGGGTGGATTAGTTGGAGAAGTTGTACAAATATGGAGACCAAAAGAATTAAATACCCATGAGACAGAATGGGGATTTAGTTGTATGAGTTATGAGATTTCAGGAGCACTTGGAATCAAAATGGCAAATCCAGATAAAGACGTTATAGCTTTTGTTGGAGATGGATCCTACTTATTAGGGAATTCAGACATTTATTCATCAGTTATCACAAATAACAAATTAATAATTATAATATGTGATAATGGAGGACATGCTGTAATAAATAGACTTCAATTATTTAAAGGTGGAAAAGAATTTAATTGTCTCTTAAGCAGTTCTAAGACACCAAATCTAGTGCCTGTAAATTTTGCAAAACATGCTGAAAGTATGGGAGCTAAATCTGAGGAAGTTTCATCAATTTCAGAATTAGAAGAAGCATTTAAAAGAGCAAAAAAATCAGAGCATACATATGTAATTTCAATAAAAACACATGCATACGAGTGGCTTGAAGGAAGTGCTTATTGGGAAAGTCCAACACTTGAAATACCATCAACTAAGGAGAATGAAGAAGCTCTAAGACTTCATAAAGAGGGTAAGACGAAACAAAGACAAGGCGTTTAATCTTATATGAACAAAGTTTTCAAAGTTGGCCTCATAGGATGCGGCCACATAGCTGAAACATATTTCAGAGGTCATCAATATTTTAACAATTTCAAAATTATAGCATGTGCAGATATTAATCAAAAAGCAGCGGAAAAATGTGCAAAATTATACAATATTAGCTCTATGACTGTTGAAGAAATGCTTAAAGATAAAAGTATAGAAGTCATTTTAAATCTTACGATACCACAATCACATTATTCAGTTTCCAAAAAAGTTTTGAATGCAGGTAAACATGTTTATTCAGAAAAACCTTTAGCAACTTACTTTGAAAAAGGTAAAGAGCTTATTGCCTTAGCGAAGAAAAAAAAGTTATATATTGGGAATGCACCTGATACGTTTTTAGGTGGTGGAGGTCAAAGAGCAAGGGAATTAATAGATTCAGATTTAATAGGTCAAATAAAACTAGGCAACGCAATTTTTGCTTTTCCAGGAGTTGAGTCATTTCATCCCAAGCCAGAGTCTTGGTATAAAAAAGAAGGTGGACCAGTTATTGATATGGGCCCTTACTTTTTTACAACTTTAGTTAATTTATTAGGTCCTGCAAAACAAGTTCAAGGAAGAACTTTAACTGCATTTAAAAGAAGAACGTATGGTTCTGGTCCGAACAAAGGTAAATCTTTTAAAGTAGAGACCCCAACTACTTATTTAGCTACCATTCAATTTCATAATGATGCAATAATCCAAGTAACACTATCGTTTGATGTTGTTAATCATCAAAGGAACCACATGGAACTGTATGGAAACAAAGGTTCAATAATCGTACCTGATCCCAATATGTTTGGAGGTTCTGTTTATATTTCTGTCACAGAAGGTGGAAAATGGGGTGAACATAAAACTGATAAGATGTATTTAGGAAAAATCAATATTACATCCTCTAGTGTAAGATCAAATGAATCTCCGACTAATGCAAATTATAGGAGTGTCGGCTTATCAGAGATGCTTTACTCAATTGAAAAAAAGAAAAAACCAAGATGTTCAGGTGAATTATCTTTGCATGTTTTAGATATAATAGAGTCAACAATGAGAGCAGCCACGACAGGAATTCCACAAAAAATAAAAACAAAATGTGAAAAACCAAAAAGGTTTACAGAAGAAGAAGTAAAAAAAATTCTCTTATAATTATGAAGCATATTGCGATAGTAGACCCATACCCAAGAACTATGGATTTAATTTTTTCAAAATCAAAATTAAATGATTTAAAAAAGACTTACTCATTAATCTTTGCACCGAAAAAAAATAAAAATAATTTTTATAAAAATAATATTCACAAGGCAAGATTCATAATTGGTCAGCCCAATTTACCAAAATCATTATTAATAAAAGCAAAAAAACTAAAAGCAGTAATTAATGTTGAAAGTAATTTTGTAGACAATATGGATTACAATTATTGTTTTAATAATGGAATTCATGTAATTGCAACATCACCTGTCTTTGCAAAACCAGTTGCGGAAATTGCTTTAGGATTTACTCTTTCTTTACTGAGAAACATTCATGGAGCAAACCAGGATTTTATGAATAAAAAGGAAAAATATGGTTTAGACGGAAATTTAAAATCCTCATTATTATCAAATAAAGTTATTGGACTTATGGGATATGGTGACCTCGGTAAAGCTCTAGCTCCTTTATTAGTGCCTTTTTCAAAAAAAATTAATGTTTACGACCCTTGGATACCAAACAAAGAAATTATAAAACAAGGTTTTAAACCAATATCTTTAAAGCAACTGTTTAGTAAATGTGAGGTCATATATGTACTAGCTGCAATTACTACAGAAAATAAAGCAATAATTAATAAAAATCTTTTAAATTTAATTAAGTCAAAATCTTTGTTTATTCTTATGAGTAGAGCTGCAGTTGTAAACTTTGATGATTTAAAAAAAAGATTAAAAAAAGGAGATATTTATGCAGCTATAGATGTCTTTCCTGAAGAACCAGTAAAAAAAAATGATCCTATTAGAAAACTAAAAAATGTTTTATTTTCAGCCCACAGAGCAGGTGCTTTAGATCAGGCATTTAAAGAAATGGGAGATATTGTTTTTGAAGATATGAAATTGATATCAAAAAATGATGCACCTAGATTTTGTAAAAAAGCTCAAAAGAAAACTGTTCACCTCTTAAGATCGAAACCTGTTGCAATTAATTAGTTTTTTTTTTAATTTAAATTAATGAACTCAACAAATAAATTACTTTTAGAGGCCAAAGGAATTACGAAATACTTTGGAACAATTACAGCACTTGAAAATGTAAATTTAAAAGTTCATTCAGGAGAATGTCTAGGTGTAGTTGGAGATAACGGTGCTGGTAAATCTACTTTAATGAAAGTTTTATCTGGTTTGTACAAACCCAGTAATGGAGCTTTATTCTTTGAGGGAAAAGAAAAAATTTTAGAAAGTCCAAAAGACTCTCAAATCTTGGGACTAGAAATGGTCTACCAAGATCTAGCCTTAGCAGGAAACCTGCCAATTGGTGAAAATATTTTTTTGGGCAGAGAACCAACAAGAAAAATAGGTTTTTTAAAATTTCTAGATTTTAAGAAAATTCAAGAAATGACTAATACTCATTTAGAGAAATTAAAAATTAACGTAAAAAGTGCAGATCAAAAAGTTGAGGAATTATCTGGGGGACAAAGGCAAGCAGTTGCAATAGCAAGATCTACAGCGTTTAATGCAAAAGTTGTAATTATGGACGAACCTACTGCAGCTCTTGCAATAAAAGAGGTAGGGAAGGTACTAGATTTGATAAATAAATTAAAAAAAACTGGTGTTGGTGTAATTGTCATCAGTCATAGAATGGATGATATCTTTGCAGTATGTGATCGAGTTATGGCATTATTTCAAGGTACAAATTTTGCTGAATCTCATCTAAATAAAACTTCTAGAGACGAAGTTATTGGATGGATCATGGGAAAAAAATAAAATGGAAGATAAAGACAAAAAACAAGAGAGCCTTTATATAAAATTAATTCCATATTTTGAAAAATATGGAATTCTATTATTGTTGGTAATAATGATATTAGTGATGCATATTTTGCAACCAGATGTCTTTTTATCTTGGAGAAATGTAACTAATGTATTTAAACAAATATCATGGCAATCAATGCTTGCTCTTGGAGTATTCATGGTAATTGTTACTGCTGGAATTGATCTTTCTGTTGGATCAATAATGATGTTGTCTTTAATGATATTGGCAATTGTTTCAAAAGCAGGAGCTCCTTGGTTTATTGTTGCGTTAGTACCATTATTTGCTGGGCTTATTTGTGGTTTAATTAATGGCTTAGGAATAACATTTTTAAGGATGCCTCATCCATTTATAATGACGCTGGGAACACTCTATATTTTTAGAGGTACTGGAAATCTTATATCAGGGGGAACCCCTATAAGTGGTTTTACTGATGAGGTAAGATACTTAGGCCATGGAAGAATTGACTTAACATGGCTAGGACTCGAAAAATCTCAATATTTACCAGTTAGTTTAGTTTTGATTGCTGTTGTATATTTTATCTTTTGGATTTTTTTAAATCATAGCAGAACAGGAAAATGGATCTATGCAATCGGAGGAAATCCTAGTGCTGCTAGAGCATCAGGTATTAATGTAAATAAAATTTTAATTATTGTTTATTCTCTTTGTGGATTTTTATCTGGAATAGGTGCGCTTATTTTAGCAGGAAGAACAGACTCAGGTTATCCTAATGCTGGATTACAATCTGAGTTGGACGCTATAGCAGCGTGCATCATTGGAGGAGCTAGTTTTTTTGGAGGAAGAGGAACGGTGCTTGGTGTTTTTGCTGGAGTAATGATTATGGGAATTTTACGAAATGGTCTTAATTTAATGGATGTAAGTTCTTTTTGGCAGCAAGTACTGATTGGTTCTATTATAGTTTTAGCAGTGTATATAGACGTATTAAGAAGAGACTTTGGTACAAGAAAATAAACACGTCTGAGTTGAATTCATAAAATTAATTAAGACTTCGTAAACAGTTGAACTTCTTTCAAAAATTTTATTAAATTATAACTTAATAATTATTAAAGGGGAGATTATGAAAAATCTAAGTAGAAAAATTGTTGTTTTAGTTTCAGCAATTTTCTTATCATTAAACATGATATCAGCATCTTTTGCTGATGGGCATGGGAAAAAAATCTTATTCAGTATTAAGGGACCTGGATCTGGAAATCCTTTCTGGGCTTCTGTCACAAAAGGTGCTGAAGAAGAGGCAAAAAAATTAGGTGTTAAGTTAATTTTGGTTGCTCCACCTCAAGAAGGCGATGTTCAAGCGCAGATTAACCAAGTTGAAGACCAACTTGCTAAAGGTGTTGATGCTTTAGCTCTTGCACCAGGAGATCCAAATGCATTTGCTCCAATTGTAGATGACGCTATCAAAAGTGGTGTACCAGTTGTATTCGTAGATACAAAAGGAATAAACGAAGGTGTTACTTTTATTGGAACTAACAATATGAATGGAGCAGAATTAGCTGCAAAATTTATTTGTGATAAAACTCCTAAAGGTTCAGATGTTGCAATTTTGACAGGTATTGAATCTCAATCAACAGCATTGCTTAGAAGAGATGGAGCAATTAAGGGATTTAAAAACTGTGGTCTGAATATAGTAGCCACTCAAACAGCCGAGTGGGATACTGCAAAAGGTAGATCAGTAACTGAGTCTATCATTTTAAAAAATCCTAACATCAAAGCAATATTTGCTTCAAATGACAACATGGGCTTAGGTGCCATGCAAGCTCTTAAAGATGCAGATATGAATAACGTAGTTGTTGTTGGTTTTGATGCGACTCCAGATGCTGCTACAAGTATCTTAAAAGGTGAAATGACTGCAACTATTGCTCAGTTCTCATATAATATGGGTGCTTACGGTGTTAAATATGCACTTGATCTAGCTAATGGTGGAAGCATTGATCCAAACATTGATACTGGAACACAATTAGTGACTAAAAAGAACGCTAACGATTTTAAATAATCATTAGTCTATAACATTTAAAAAAGGGTGGAATTTTTATTCCACCCTTTTTTTTTATGTAATATAATCTTTTAATGTTAATAAATATTAACCCAGTTTTAAGCCCTGATTTACTTTTTCATTTAAGATCTATGGGTCATGGCGAAAAAATTATTCTTGCTGATGCTAATTTTCCCGCAAACTCTATGAACAAAAATGTAATACGATTAGATGGGGTAGATATTAAAAGTGCAGCAAATGCAATTTTATCGGTTTTTCCATTAGATAGTTTTATTGTATCTCAAGGAGGCTCACCTGCGCTTAGAATGGAAGTAGATGATAAACCAGAGGAACTAACTGAAACTCATAAAGAATTTATTGAAGCAGTAAAAAATAATTCTGGTCCTCAATGGAAAGTTGGATCAATTTCAAGACAAAATTTTTATAAAGAAGCAAAAAAAGCATATTGTATTGTAACCACAACAGATGCTCGACCTTTTGGATGTTTTATTATTACTAAAGGAGTTATCCTTCCTGATGGTAAAGTCTGGTCTTAATTAAATGAAATCTATATGTGTATTTGGAGTATTTGTTGCAGACTTATGTTTTATTGGTGAAAATATTCCTGAAGTGGGGCAAACTATTTTAGGAACAAAGCACCTTGTAGGACCTGGTGGAAAAGGATCTAACCAAGCCATTGCCGCAGCTAGACTTGGAGGAAACATAAGTTTTATTACAAAAGTAGGTGATGATAATAATGCTGAAATGGCATTAAATTTATATAAATCTTCTGGAGTAAATACCGATTATATTATTAAAGACAAAAATCAATCAACTGGTGTTGCGGGTATTATGATTAATGCTAACACTGGTGATAATGCAATAAACATCATACCAGGAGCTGCTGGTACTTTAAATAGTTCTGATATAGATAATAATTTAAAAGCAATTGAAAACTCAGATATATTTTTAACACAATTAGAAACCCCATATGATGTTACTAGCTATGCTTTACAAAAAGCTAAAGATACTGGATCAATTACTATTTTAAATCCAGCTCCAGCTTCGAAAATATCTGAGAATGACTTTAAAAATATAGACTATTTTACACCAAATGAAACTGAAGCTAGTTTTTATTTAGAAAAGAAAATTGAATCAAAATCTGAAATAGAAAATGCAGCTAAAGATTTTTTAAAAAAAGGAGTAAAAAATATTTTAATAACTCTAGGTTCTAAAGGAGTTTATTTTTCAAATGGAACTGAAAACCATTTTGTAGACGTTCATAAATTAAAAGACGATGTAAAAGATACCACTGGAGCAGGAGATGCATTTAATGGAGCCTTTAGTGTGGCGTTAGCTAAATCATTAAAAATTGTTGATGCATTAGAATTTTCTAATAAAGTTGCAGGTATTTCTACAACCAAGGAAGGGGCTGCCAACTCTATGCCAAGTATGGCCGAAGTAGAAAATTATTAATTAATCAATAATTTTAAATTCTGATTTATATTTATCTGAAACCTTAAGACCAAGACCCGGAATATTATCGTCTAGATCTATCATTCCTTCTATTGGAGCAGGATCCCCTTCAAAAATGTAATAAAATAGTTCGTTACCAATTTCTACATCATGAACTGGAAAAAACTCTGAGATAGGACAATTAAAATTCGACATTGTTAAATGATAGTTATGCATTTGACCTGCATGTGGAATTACTGGAACTTGATAAGCTTCTGCTAGTGCGTTAATTTTTTGGGCTATTGTAAATCCACCAACTCTATTATTATCATATTGAATGTAACTGACTGCTTTGAGGTCTAACAATTGTTTAAAACCAAATAGATTAAATTCATGTTCTCCCCCAGAAATTGGTATAGCATTCATGTTATTTAGCTCTGCATATCCATGAATATCGTCAGCAATAACTGGCTCTTCTAACCATCTTGGGTTAAATTTTACCAATTTTGGAATCATTCTTTTAGAATAATCTAAATTCCAACCCATATAACATTCTAACATCAAGTCAGTATCATCGCCGATTACTTCTCTTACAGCTTCAACAAGTTCAATGTTTTTTCTCATACCTTCAGGACCATCTTTTGGCCCCCAACCAAATCTCATTTTAAACATTTTAAAACCTTGTTTCTTATATTTTTCAGCTTCATTTTGTAGATCTTTGATAGGTTGGCTATAAAGTTTCGATGCATAAACAGGTATTTTTTCTTTTGTTCTGCCCCCTAACAATTTAAATACTGGTTTGTCAGTTACCTTTCCCAATATATCCCAAATAGCAATATCAATTGCAGATATTGCAACCATGCCCAAACCTCTTCTTCCCCAAGCATGAGTTCTTCTATACATTTTTTCCCAAATGTAAGCGTAATCAAATGGATCTTCTCCTATAACTAATGGTTTAAGATATTCATCAATAGTTTTTTTTACTAATTGAGGCACAAGAGCTGCATTTCCAATACCAATATGACCATCATCAGTTTCAATTTCACATATTAACCATTCGTGAAATCTGAAAGAGCCCATGGCATCTGATTTCTCGTAGAGTAAATCGGATGCATTTGTGCAAAAATTATTTTGTGGAGGAACGGTCTTACCATTCCATTGATAAACTTTAGTTCTAATTTCTTTAATTTTAGACATTTAGTTTAAATTTTGAGCCATTCTTAATGCAATTTTAAACGATTGCAATGTTGGCTCCAAATTTGCCTGATTTTTTCCAGCAATATCAAAAGCGGTTCCATGCGCTGGTGTTGTTATTGGAACTGGAAGACCTCCTTGAACTGTAACTCCTCTATCAAATCCAAAAGCCTTTAATCCTGATTGAAGAGCATCATGATACATACCGACAATACAATCATGATTTTTATTTTTAAATGCTGTAATAAAAGAAGTATCACATGGCAAGGGACCGTCAGCATTAATACCGAGTTTTTTTGCTTCTTCTATTGCTGGTATTATTTCATCTTTTTCTTCAGTGCCAAACTCTGCGTGAGGATTAAGAGCCTGAACCGCAACTCTTGGATTTTCTATACCGTTTAATTTCATTGCTTCATTAATCAATTTTATTGGCTTCATTATTTTATCTTTTTTAATATGTTCTGGAACTTCTTTGATAGGTATATGAGATGTCACTCGTGCAGTCCAAAAATTATCTACTACATTAAACTCACAAAAAAAACTTTTAACATTTAACTTATCTGCCATATGATGCAATTCATCATCAAATTTACACCCTCCTAATTTTAAACTTGTCTTATTAAAAGGACCAAAATTAATTGCATCTATTTTTTTTTCTTTAGCGAGCTCTAATGCCAAGTTTAATGAATTTAAAACTGTTTCTCCCGATTCTGCAGAGCACTCAGATAAATTATAATCTTTATTGTTGCCTTTTGAGATATCCAAAAAATATTTATCTTTTTTATTAAAATCTATCTCATCGAAATCAGTAACAATCTCTAAGTCTGAATTATTACCTGAAATCTTGTCCCCTGCATTTAGAATATTTTTTTCACCAATTACAATTATGTTTGCATCTAATAGTTCACTTTTGGTCAATAGTTTTGACACAAGCTCAGGTCCAATACCCGATGGATCTCCAAGTAAAAGAGCTATATTTTTTTTTGTGTTTATCATTTTTTTTCTTACTGTTTCTAACAGATTATGGTTAAATATTTAATTATAAATTAACATAAGAGGGAAATAATGAAAAAAAGCTTTAAACTATTTTTAGCTACTGCTTTTCTAGTAACAGAATTTTTCGTTGTAGCACTTCCAATTTTGACAACATCTGCAAAAGCAGATGGTCATCCAATTCAAGCGATTACACATGCTGGTTTTGGTGGTGGAACTGATGTTACTACTAGAATGATGTTATTAAGAGCAAGAAGAGTTTTAAAACAAGATATGCAATTAGTTAACAAAAAAGGTGGAGGTGGAGCTGCATCCATGGATTATATGATGTCACTTCCTGCTGATGGAAATCATACTTTAACTTGGACTACTGGTCATGCAGTATCAATGGCTTTGGGTAAAACAAAAGTTAAATTAAGTGACATGCAGCCACTAGCTAGAGGAACTGATGATCCCCAATTATTTGTAGTTAACTGTAATAATGACATTAAGGATGCAAAGAAATTTATAAGTGCACAAAAATCGAAATCATTAAAGTACGGAACTACTCATACTGGTGGTATAGATGATGTTAGTGCAATTGCATTTACAAAAAAAGGTGGACTAAAAGATCCTACTATCGTTGCATACAAAGGTGTTGCACCAATCAAAACTAACCTAATCAAAGGAGATATTGATGTAGGTGTTTTAAATCTAGGTGAGGCTTTAACAGAAATTAATGAAGGCAAACTTTGTGTTTCTATAGTTTTAGCAAATAATAGAATGGCAAAAATTGGAAATAGTCCAACAGCAACAGAAATGGGAATACCAGTTTCTTTATCGACTGTAAGAGGATTTGTAACAAAAAAAGGTGCTTCAGCAGATAGAGTAAAAAAACTTGAGGCTGGCATGCTTAAAGCAATGGGTCATAACTATTATAAAAATTTCTTAACAGAAATTGGTCTTGACGATACAAGTGTAGTAGGTGCTGACGAATGGGGTAAGCAAATGGAGACTATGCTTGCCGAGATGACTGCACAGCTAAAAGCTTTAGGTTATACGAACTAACACAGACATAGTACATTTACCAAATGAATAATGTACAAAATCAAAAAGGGACAAATAAAAATTTGTCCCTTTTTTTTAAAAGTTCATTTATAGTATCATTTATAATAATCTTAATTTCTTCTCTTTTATTATACTTTACGTTTAATTTTGAAATTGTACCTCCAATCTTAAATAGAGGGATACAGCCCGCAACATTCCCAAAAGCTTTATTAATAATAATTATATCTTTAACTATTTTGATTTATTTAATATCAATTCGTAAACCTTGGCAGATTGAGAGTAAACTTACTTCTACATTTTATGTAACTTTAATTTCTTTTATTTTTTTTATTATAGTTTCAAAGTTTCTTGATTTTTTTTTAGGAATAACGACACTCTCAATTTTGGTTTCTTACTTTTGGGGAGAAAAAAGAATCATTTACTTACTTTTGGTAGGTATAATTTTTCCTTTAATTGTATTTGTATTTTTTGAAACTATTTTAGGATTACGCTTTCCAGCAGGAATAATTACAAATCTATATTACGGATAAATGGAAAACTTAGGTTTAATATTTGCTCCTTTATTTAGTTATAAATTATTACTTGTTTTGTTTTTTGGAACAGTATTTGGATTAATCCTTGGAGTTCTTCCAGGACTTGGGCCAACTACGGGTGGCGCTTTAATTCTTCCATTTACAATGACTTTGGATCCATTATCAGCAATTGTTTTGTTAACTGCAATTTATTGTGCTGGGACTTATGGTGGCGCAATTACAGCAATTTTAATCAACACTCCAGGAACTCCCGCTGCTGCAGCCACATGTTTAGATGGTTACCCTTTAGCTCAAAAAGGAGAGGCTGGTCGAGCTTTAGGAATGGCAACAGTATCCAGTGTAATTGGAGGAATTGTCAGCGTTATGGTTCTTATTTTTTTTGCACCATTGCTTGCAAATTTAGCATATGAATTTGGTCAGCCAGAGTATTTTGCTTTGGCAATTTTTGGTTTAACGATGCTTGCATCAATCGGAGAGGGCAGTCCAATAAAAAATCTGATTGCAGGTGCTTTTGGAATATTAATATCAACTGTTGGTAAAGACTTCATGACATCAATTGATAGATTTACCTTTGGAATTAATGAATTAACCGAAGGCATTGGTTTTATTCCTGTTGTGGTAGGATTATTTGCTATAAGTGAAATGCTAACTCAATCTACTTTGATAAATCAAATATTTAATAGAGTGGCTTTAAAAGCAGTAAAACTTCCTTCAATAGATGATTATAAAAAAACTTGGAAAACAATTATTAGATCTAGTGGTATAGGATCATTCATTGGCGTGTTACCTGCAGAGGGAGGGACAGTTGCATCATTAATTGGATACGCTGAGGCAAAAAGATGGTCAAAAAAACCTGAAGAATTTGGTAAAGGATCAATTGAAGGAATAGCTGGCGCTGAAGCAGCCAACAATGCTGCCACCGGAGGAGCAATGGTACCAACTCTAGCTTTAGGTATACCCGGAAGTGCTACAACCGCAGTCATACTTACTGGATTAATAATTCATGGTGTAAGACCTGGTCCAGATTTATTTAGAGAGCAACCTGAATTTCTCTATGGAATATTTGGATCAATGTTAATTGCAAATGTATTATTTTTTGTATTAGGATTTTTTGGGGCAAAAATTTTTGCAAGAATAACCTTGGTACCAAACAAATTATTGTGGCCAATGATTTTTGCAGTTTCTGTTTGTGGAACTTATTCTCTAAATCAATCAATAATAGACGTTTGGTTGATGCTTTTATTTGGCGTTATTGGTTTCTTTATGAGGCGATATGGTTTTTCTGTTGTACCTGTTATCATAGGTTTAATTTTAGGTGAATTAGTTGAAGGAACTTTACGACAATCACTAGTAATTTTTGATGGAAATTGGCTTATGTTTCTTCAAAGACCTATTGCTCTTACATTTTTTGTTTTATCTTTAATTGCTTTAAGTTTTCCATTAATAAAGAGAAAGAAAAAAAATGATAAAGTTTGATTTAACTAATAGAGTTGCAGTTGTGACAGGAGGTGCTCAAGGTTTTGGATTTGCAATAGCTGAACGATTTGTACAATCTGGAGCAAAAGTAGTCATATGGGATATTGATGGAGAGGAAGCGAAGAAAGCGATTGGAAAAATTAATTCAGAAAATATTAGTTATAAAATCGTAAATATATGTAATTATGAAGAAATTTCAAAAGCCTTAAAAGAAATCGAATCTGAACATAAAAAAATAGATATTTTTATAAATAATGCTGGAATAACTGGAATGAATAAAACAGTAGCAGAATATCCTATTGAAGAGTGGGAAAAAGTTATTGAATTAAATTTAAATGCTGTCTTTTATTGCTGTAAAGCAGTTGTTCCCTATTTAGAAAAAAATAATTATGGGAGAATAGTTAATATTGCTTCAATAGCCGGCAAAGAAGGCAATCCAAATGCAGGAGCTTACAGCACGTCAAAAGCTGGAGTTATTGGTTTAACAAAGTCTCTGGGAAAAGAGCTAGCATTAAAAAATATTGCTGTAAATTGTGTGACACCTGCAGCAGCAAAAACAAGAATATTTGATCAAATGACTGAAGAGCACATAAATTATATGCTTTCAAAAATACCAAGAAATAAGTTTGCAAAAGTTAATGAACTTGCCTCTTTAGTAACTTATTTAGCAAGTGAAGAAAACTCTTTTGCGACTGCGGCAGTCTTTGACTTGAGTGGGGGTAGAGCTACTTACTAAAATAAATTTAAATTATTTTATGACATACATTGCATCAAAAAATAGATACTCAAATATGTTATACAGAACATGTGGTGAAAGTGGTATTAAATTACCTCTTATTAGCCTAGGCCTTTGGCACAATTTTGGAGGTAATATTCCAATACTAAATATTAAAAAAATATTATTTTACGCTTTTGATAAAGGTATTACGCATTTTGATTTGGCAAATAATTATGGCCCACCTTATGGAAGTACTGAAACTAATTTTGGGAAAATTATTAGCAAAGATTTAAAAAAATATAGAGATGAACTTATTATATCATCAAAAGCTGGTTACGATATGTGGGATGGACCTTACGGAGAGTGGGGATCTAAAAAACATATTATTGCAAGTTGTGATCAAAGCTTAAAAAGAACTAAACTTGATTACTTTGATATATTTTATTCACATAGGTTTGATCCAGATACACCTTTAGAAGAAACCGTAGATGCATTAGAAAGTATTTATAAATCTGGTAAAGCTCTTTATATAGGTATTTCTTCTTATTCATCAAAAAAAACAAATCAAATTTATAAAATTTTAAAAACAAGAAATGTAAAATTAT
>CABXWS010000002.1 GCA_902515965.1 uncultured Pelagibacteraceae bacterium | reverse complement strand
ATGTGTGATATCATTTATCTTGTCCAGGCCATTTGCCTCTTGTTGCGGCCCAATAACTTTTTAACAATTCAGATATGCCTTGAATTAAAAGAAAAATGATACCAACAAGTAAACATGTTTTTATTGGCCAAAGAAATGGCATCCAAGCCGTATCCATTCCTTTATCACCTCTACGTATCGACTCTTCCACAAAACCAACTGTCATATAACAAAATACAAGCATGCCCGGAAAATAAAATAAAATATAAAGCCAAAAATCTATTATACCTTGTGTTTTGGTTTTAAAATTTCTGTATAAAAAATCTGCTCTTATATGAACTCCTTTGGATAATGCATATCCTGCCCCGAGCATAAAAAGAGCTCCATACAAAAAACGACTCATATCGTATGCCCAATATGTCGGTGCTAAAAATAGTTTTCTAGCTAGAACTTCGTAAGTCATAGCTAAAATTAATGGAACAGTTATCCAGCAAACTATGTTTCCTACAATTTTACTAAATTTGTCAATTTTTAATATGATATTTGCCATTAATTTTGGCATATCATCTGGCATTTTATTTTGATTGCCTCTTCTTTCAGCAATCATTTCATCAGAAATATCTAATTTATTTATTTCATCTGACATAAAGAAAAATTTTTATGATAGAGCGGACAATTAAGTCCGCTCTAATTTAAGTGTTTAATTATTTTAATGTAGCTGCGTGAGCCATTCCAAGTTTAGCGTTTGACATTTGCGCTCCACTCCAAAATGGTACTGCTATATCTGCAAATTCTTTCATTGAATCATAAACTTCTTTGAAGAAAGCGTTCTGCTCAGAGTTTTTATTCAATGTTGCTTTTGCTGCAGCCATATATTCAGTGAAATAATCAGAAGGTGTATCTTCTAAAATTACTCCATGTTTTGTTGTTAGTTCTCTTAATGCCTTACCATTTTCATATATTCTTCTACTTAAAGATTTATTTAAAGAAGCATTAGCTGCTACCTCTAAAGATTTCTTTTCATGATCGCTCATAGCATCATAAGTCTTTCCAGTAATATAGAAGTCAGCATTAACAACTACTTGGTGTAAACCTTGTAAATAGTAGTGCTTTAAAACTTTTTGAAATCCAAATACCATATCAGGTTTTGGACAACACCATTCAGCAGCATCGATAGTTCCTGCTTCCAAAGCTGGTAGAATATCTCCACCACCCATAGCAACTGATGCAATACCTATATCTTTGTATGTTTGTCCTGGAATTCCTGGAGGAGTTCTAAATTTATATTTTCTAAAGTCAGCCATGTCTTTAATTGGTTTAGGAAACCAACCTAAAGCTTCTGGTCCAACTGGTTGAAGCATAAATCCTTTTATATCTCTTCCCATTTCGTCCCATAATCTATCGTATAGTTCTTTACCACCACCATATTGAAACCATGATAAGAATGCTAAATTATCTATACCTACACCTCCACCAGCAACTGGCGAACCAAATAACATTGCTGCAGGATGGTCACCTGACCAGTAGTGTGTCCATGCAAATCCACAGTCAATTAAACCTTTATCAACTGCATCTAAAGTTTCTTTTCCACCAACTACAGTTCCAGCTGGCATAATTTCAAACTTTAGGGAACCGCTTGTTAGTGCTGTAACAGTATCTGTAAAATCTTTTAACATTACAACTTCATCCGCTTTTGGATTAAGTACTGTTTGGCACTTAAGTGTTTTTGCTGTTGCGTTGGAAATAAATCCAACTGCTAAAAATGTAGCAAATAACATTGAAATGATTTTTCTCATTTTTTCCCTCTCTTTAATTTATATGACAACAACCTTTTCAAATAATAAAGCTAGATACAAGTGTCATTTGGGCTTTATTTACAAGAAAAATCTTTATAAAAGGCTAAATATTCATTAAAGGTTAGTTTTTAAATTTATGGATAAGTTTGATTACATAATTATTGGTGCAGGATCTGCTGGTTGTGTTCTAGCAAATAGATTGTCAGCTAATCCAAAAAATAAAATACTTTTATTAGAGGCTGGAGGAAAAGATAGTAATCCATGGATACATATTCCTGGAGGATACTTCAAAACTATGCACAACCCAGATACAGACTGGTGCTTTAATACAGAAAAAGAGCCAAATTGCGATAATAGACAAATGGTTTACCCAAGAGGAAAAACGTTAGGTGGAAGCTCATCAATAAATGGAATGCTTTATATTAGAGGACAATCGAATGATTATAATTATTGGAGACAATTGGGCAATGTAGGCTGGTCATGGGAAGATGTATTACCTTACTTTAAAAAGTCAGAGGATTTTCAATTTGGAGAAAATGAATTTCATGGATCTGGTGGACCAATTGCGGTCGAACAAATTAGAGCAACATTTAAAGTTCTCGATCTATTTTTAGAAGCTGCTGAAGAGCAAGGCTATAAAAGAACTGATGATTTTAATAATGGAGATAATGAAGGGATGGGTTATTTTCCATTCACTATAAAAAATGGTTTTAGATGTAGCACAGCTGTAGGATATCTGAACCCAGTAAAAAAAAGAAAAAATTTAAAAGTTATAACTAAAGCTCATATAAAAAATATTGAATTTGAAAACAATAAAGCAAAAAAAGTAAATTATTGGATCGATGATAAAGAATTTTCTGTTGAAACTAACAAAGAAATTATTTTGAGCGCAGGTACAATCGGATCACCACATATATTACAAGCTTCTGGTATTGGTCCAGGAGAATTATTAAAAGAAAATAATGTTGAAGTATTAAAAGATCACCAAGGTGTAGGTAGAAATCTTACAGATCATTTAATGTTAAGACCTGTATATAAAGTAAAAAACTTAGAAACTTTAAACGATATATATTATAGCACTGCCAAGAAGCTAATGACTGGTCTAAAATATTTTTTATTTAGAAAAGGTCCGTTAACCGTTGGAGCTAGTTATGTATGTGGATTTGTTAAAAGTGATGATCATTTAGAAACTCCCAACCTTCAGTTTCATATTTCACCAGCAAGCACAGATCTTTTAGGTAAATCTGCATTACACAAATTTCCAGCATTCACACCAACGATTACAAATGTAAGACCTACCAGCAGAGGCTCTATTGAATTAAAATCACCAGATACAAGAATTTCACCAAAAATACAAATGAACTACTTATCTACTGATGAAGACCGTGAGACAGCTGGAAAAGCTTTAAAAATAGTTAGAAAGATTGTTATGGAGTCTAAAGCATATAAAGATTATCAGCCTGAAGAGCTAAGACCTGGCGTAAACATAACTGACAATGAAGAATTAGCTACTGAAGCTGGAAAATTTGCAAATACTATATTTCACCCTGTTAGCACTTGCAGAATGGGTAATGATGAAAATGCTGTTGTTAATGATCGTTTAGTTGCTCATGGATTAGAAAATTTAAGAATAGTAGATGCCTCTGTTATGCCTCATATCACATCAGGAAATACTAATGCACCCACAATAATGATTGCGGAAAAAGCAGCTGATATGATAATTGAGGATAGTAGACGATGACCGAACAGATAATTATTTTTTTTCAAATTGTTTTTATTGATTTAGTTTTAGCTGGAGATAATGCAATTATAATCGGTATGGTTGCGTCTCAATTTCCAAATGAACAAAGAAAAAAAATTATTTTTTGGGGCATTGGTGCAGCTGTAGTTTTAAGAATTATATTCACACTGATAACTGCTTATCTATTACAAATCACAGGACTTAGACTTATAGGTGGAATATTGCTTCTTTATATATGTTACAGACTTTATGAAGATGTAATTAAGATGAATGGAAACGCTGAAGAAAATGTCAAAAAAGTTGATAACTCATCATTCATTAAAGCGATAACAACTGTAATTTTAGCTGATGTAACAATGAGTTTAGATAATGTGTTAGGGGTAGCAGGTGCAGCTAGGGATCACTACATATTATTAATATTTGGTCTAATTTTATCAATTGTTTTAATGGCTACTGCAGCAACATTAATATCTGGCTGGATTAAAAAGTATAAATGGATAGGATGGGTTGGATTATTGGCAATTTTATTTGTTGCAATAGATCTTATATATACAGACGTAAAATTATTTTTGTAAATGTATTTAAAGAAAATTAATTTAAAAAACAGAATAGCACTTGTTACTGGTGCTGGAAAAGGAATTGGAAGAGCATGCTCTATTGCTCTTGCAGAAGCTGGTGCAACTATAATTGGTGTAAGTAGAACTACTTCTGATCTTGATAAACTTCAAAAAGATATAAAAAAAGTTAAAGGAAAATTAGTTAAAATAACTTGCGATATAATGGATTATGAAGATCTTTCTTCTAAATTAAAAAAAATTAAGAAAGTAGATATACTTGTAAATAACGCTGGTACAAATATTCCCGAGCCTTTTGAAAAAATTAAACAAACAAGTATGAACTATCTTGTAGATTTAAATATGAAAGCAGCATTCAATGTTGCTCAATTAGTAGTCATAAAAATGTTAAAAAATAAAAAAAAAGGTGGATCTATAATTAATATGTCCTCACAATTAGGGCATGTCGGTATGTCGGGTAGAAATGTTTATAACATGACAAAATTTGGAATTGAGGGATTAACAAAAGGAATGGGAGTTGAACTTGCAACAAAAAATATTAGAGTAAATACAGTTGCACCTACATTCGTTGAAACTCCAATGGTTAAAAAATTTTTTAAAAATAAAAAGTTTAAACAGCTTGCTTTAAGTAATATACCCATGGGGAAAGTTGCTACAGAGTCTGATGTAGCTACAGCAGTATGTTTTTTAGCTTCAGATGCAGCAAGCATGATAACAGGTACATCAATTGTGATTGATGGGGGTTGGACAGCAAAATAATGAAAAAATTATTGCTTTGTTTAGCAATTATATTTTCTACACATGTCCAAGCACTTGAGTTTCAAGGAAAATTTTTACAAGGACATTTCATATTAGGAAAAGCACAAGCGGGTTCAAAAGTCTTCATTGATAAAACAGAAGTGAAGGTATCAAATGATGGATACTTTGTATTTGGAATAGATAGAGATCGAAAATTTGATGTATCTATTACAGAAATAAACAACGGAAAGAAAAATAAAATAATAAAACAAGTTTTTAAAAGAAAATATAATATTCAAAGAATAGACGGCTTACCTGAAAATAAAGTAACACCACCAGAATCTGTTTACAAAAGAATAAAAGAAGAAAATGGAAGAATTGGAAAGGCTAGAGCTATTAATTCAGATTTAACTTTTTTTGCTGAACAATTTATCATGCCAGTAAAGGGAATAATTAGTGGTGTATATGGTAGTCAAAGAATACTTAACGGTAAACCTAAGTGGCCACACTATGGAATTGATATAGCTGCCAAACAAGGTACAAAAATTAAATCCTCTGGAACAGGATTAGTTACAATGGCAGAAGAAGATCTTTATTATACTGGAGGAACGGTAATAATGGATCATGGTCATGGTATATCTACAATATATTCACACTTAGAGGATGTAATAGTAAAAGTTGGTGATCAAATTAAACAAGGAGATATTATCGGTACAGTAGGCTCAACTGGTAGATCTACAGGTCCCCATCTTGATTTTAGAATAAATTGGTTTCAGACTAGACTTGATCCCATGAGTATTCTTCAATAAGTTCTAGATATGAAAAATGAGATCAATAAAATTGCAGACAAATTAGTCAAAGCTTTCAACACAAATACTGTCATTAATCCCATTCCAGTGAGGTATTGTAAAAATATTAATTTAGCCAATAAGCTTAGAAAACTATGTGAAGATCAAATAAGAGATGAAACTATAGGAATAAAAGCTGGTGGAACTGGGATTCAAGCTTTAAAAAAATTAAAAGAAAAAGAACCATTTACAGCAAAAGTTTTTAAAAAAAGATTAGTTAAATCTGGTCAAAATGTAAAAGTAAACCAACATACTAAAGGTATAGAAGTTGAAGTTTATTATTTTATTAAGAAATCTTTCTTTGATTTCAAAGGAAAGGTTACAAAATCGAATATCAGCAAATTTATAAAGTTTATGGGACCTTGTTTTGAAATAGTTGGTTTCAGACAAAGAAATAAAGAATTTACATATTTGGGAGATATTTGTGGAGATTTTGGATTTAACATCAAATTTGTTATTGGAAGAAAAACAAAATTTAAAAAATTAAATCTAAATAATTTAAAAACATCATTAGTCAGCAAGAAAAATGGAGTAAAAGTAAATGGTAATACAAATATTGTTTATATAAATCCGTTAAATTCTTTAAGATTTGTTTTAAATAAAGTTAAGAAAGAAAACATTAACTTAAATAAAGATTTTTATGTTTTTACAGGCTCAACTGTGGGAGTAGTTCCATTTAAAGGAAAAGGAATATACAAAGGAACAGTTGATAAAATTGGTTCTGTTAGTGTTAACATTCGTTAATGGGTCTTCATTTTAGTAAAGAAGAATTCTCCAATAGAAAAGAAAAAACACTAAGCTCTATGAAAAATGAGGGATTAGATTCTTTAATTATGTTTAGACAAGAGTCTATGTATTGGCTCACTGGTTACGACACTTTCGGATATGTATTTTTTCAAGCATTAGTTTTAGATCAAAAAGGTAATGTAATATTATTAACTAGAGCTCCTGATTTAAGGCAAGCACAAAACACATCTAATATTAGTGATATTAGAATTTGGGTTGATAAAGATGGTGCCAATCCCGCTGTTGATCTCCAAATTATTTTGGATGAACTTAACTTAAAAGGAAAAAAAATTGGCGTCGAATATGAAGCCTATGGTCTTACAGGAAGAAATGCATTAAGACTTAACACAGTTTTACAAAACTATTGTTCAATTGAAGATAAGTCCGAATTAATAACAAAATTAAGAGTAATAAAATCTAAAGAAGAAATTAATTATGTAAAAAAAGCAGCAAATTTAGCTGACAAAGCTTTGGATGAGGTTTGGAAATTTGCAAAGGCTGGAGCAAGTGAGTCTAAAATTCTTGCAGAAATGAATAGAGTTATATTTGAAGGTGGTGGAGATTATCCTGCTAATGAATTTATTATAGGATCTGGAAAGAATGCCCTACTCTGTCGTTATCAGGCAGAAAAGCAAATATTAAATTCAAAAGATCAGCTAACAATTGAATGGGCCGGAACATACAGGCACTATCATTCAGCAATGTTTAGAACAATACCGATTGGAAAAGCAGATCCAAAACATTATAAAATGCATGAGGCTTGTGTTGAAGCTCTTACAAATTGTGAAAATAAATTAAAGCCTGGGAATAAAATTGGAGAAGTTTTTGATATTCATGCAAAAACTTTTGATGATCATGGCTTTAAGAATTCAAGAATGAATGCATGTGGATATTCTTTAGGGGCAACTTTTTCTCCAAATTGGATGGATTGGCCAATGCTTTACACAAAAAATCCTTACATCATAGAGCCCGGCAACGTCTTTTTTATGCACATGATCTTGATGGACTCAGATAGTAATTTAGCGATGAATTTGGGTGAAACCTATTTTGTTACAGAGAATGGCAATGAGAGATTGGGCAAACAAAAATTAGATTTAATTATTTTATAATATTTTTTTGTATAAGTCTTTTGCACTTAACCAGCCATTTTCTAATCTCGGTCCACCGAAATAATCACCACATAAACCTAACTTTAAAGATTTATTCCACAGAGATAATTGTTTTAATGGTTTTGAATTGGATGAATACAGCCATCCATGAATTCTAGAGTGATGAATTTTTTTGATTTTTAAGTTTGTTAATTTCTCAAATCTTTTAACTAGTTGATTTGTATAGTATTTTCTTTTGTTTCTATAATCTTTCGTGAATTTATTACCGTATTTGTATGTGCTTTGAAGTGTCCATAAATCATACTTATAGTTAAATCTTTTTTTACTATTCTCATATGCAGCCCAACCAAGCATTTCATCATTAAAAAAGTAACTACTATTAGATTGTTTTAGCTTATCTGTAACAATCATGACTGTTAAATTGGCATCCATTTTAACTTTTTGATTTATATAAGATTTATTTAAATATTTTTGTCCTAATTTCTTACTTTGTGGGAATGGACACGTTAAAATAAGATTTTTACATTTTTGTTTTAAGTCATTTTTAAATGTTAATTCCCAATAATCATTTAATCTCTTAATATTTGTTAGCTCATGTTCAAAATTACATTTAATTTTTTTTAATAAATGTTTACTAATAGAATTATTTCCTTTTGTTCCAATTAATTTTAAATGATTTTTAATTTCTTTGACTGTTTTATGTAAAAATAAATGATTTCCTACCCACTTTTTTAAAACTCTTCTTTTAATAAGTTGATTGGCAAAAATTTTAAATTTTGTTGATTTTGGTGAAATATATTGAAGTCCATGATCAAATCCAATTTTATCTTTATATTTTTTAAACGAACTTCTTCCTCCAAAGCCTTTGGCTTTATCAAATACTTCAACAGTATATTTTTTATCTATTAAATTTGCTATTGTTGATCCAGAAATTCCTGATCCTATTATGCAAAAATCAAGCATGATTTGTAACTTGATTGATTAAGAAAGATACTCAAGTGCTTTTAGTATTCCACCTTTATTATAAGGTATTTTAGATTTCATTAAACCCATTTCAACACCTGCCAATGTGCCAGCTAGCATTAGTTCATTAAAATCACCTAAGTGACCAATTCTGAAAATTTTACCAGCAACTTTTGCAAGTCCTGTTCCCAATGACATGTTGTAATGATCTAAAATAGTTTTTCTTAAAAAATCCGCATCATGACCATCAGGTACCATAACTGCTGTTAAAGAGTCTGAGTATTCTTCTGGATTTTTACAAAGTATTTCTAATCCCCACGAATTGACAGCAACTCTTGTAGCTTCTGCAAATCTTTTGTGTCTTTTAAAAACATTATCTAAACCTTCCTCGGTAAGCATGTTTATTGCTTCATCTAAACCATAAAATAAGTTTGTTGCAGGTGTATAAGGAAAATAACCTTTTTTATTGTTTTCTATCATTGGTCCCCAATCCCAATAAGATTTTGGCAATTCTGATGTCTTGTGGGCTTCTAAAGCTTTAGAGCTGATTGCATTAAATGAAAGTCCTGGTGGTAATAATAAACCTTTTTGTGACCCACCTACTGTTACATCTACTTTCCATTCCTCGTGTTTATAATCAATTGATCCTAAAGAGGATATAGTATCTACAAATAATAATGCAGGATGATTTGCATTATCCATAGCTTTTCGAATTTCTCCTATTCTACTTGTAACTCCAGTAGAAGTTTCATTATGGACTGCACATACAGCTTTAATTTTTTTATCCGTGTCTTCTTTAAGTTTTTGTTCAACAATATTTGGATCAACTCCTGTTCTCCAATCACCTTTTACAAAGTCTACTTCAATCTTGAATTTCTCAGCAATATCCCACCATAGTGTAGAAAAATGACCAGTTTCGAACATCAAGATTTTATCACCAGCACTTAAAGTGTTTACAAGTGCAGCTTCCCAAGCACCTGTTCCTGAGGCTGGAAAAATTATTACAGGTTCAGAAGTTTTGAAAATTAATTTTATTCGATCTAAAACTCTTAATCCTAATTCAGCAAAGTCAGGTCCTCTATGATCTATAGTAGGATAATCCATAGCTCTTAAAACTCTATCTGGAACATTTGTTGGTCCAGGAATTTGTAAAAAATGTCGGCCAGGACTTATATTATTT
The DNA here is from genome assembly GCA_902515965.1 of uncultured Pelagibacteraceae bacterium. Classification (GTDB taxonomy): domain Bacteria; phylum Pseudomonadota; class Alphaproteobacteria; order Pelagibacterales; family Pelagibacteraceae; genus Pelagibacter. Next base: position 22,585 of record CABXWS010000002.1, on the reverse strand, counting down.
GAAATTGCCATAACGCTGTATATGCTAAAGAAAATATATAATCAATTTATAATATATGACAAATAGTAGTAGTTTAATTGATAGTTTGGAAGTTTATGTTCTTAACAATCCAGAGGAGGTCACACCTCATTGGGTGAGCCATTTTATAGTTCCAACAGCAAATGAACTATTAATAAAAATTAAAAATAAAGATGGTAATTCAGGATTTGGATTGGCAACTAGCTATACTGATATATCTCCATTAGTAAAACCATTTTCTAATGGTATTGCTGATCTGATTATTGGTGAAGATCCTTTTAGTCCAGAAAAATTGTACGAGAAAATTTTTAAATTAACAGATACAAGAATAAGTAGTGAGAAAGGTTGGAGCCGAGAGGCTTTGATTAGAATATCTGCCGCTCTTGATATTGCTTGCTGGGACTTAATGGGTAAGGCATCGAACATACCACTTTATAAATTATTTGGTGGTTATCGAAATAAAGTTCCTGTCTATGTAACTTGTGCTTATTACAGAGAAGGAAAAGATGAAAAAGAATTAAGAGATGAATTAAAAAAACTAGTTAAATTAGGTCATCAAAGTTTTAAAGTTAAAGTTGGAGGTCTAACAATAAAAGAAGATTGCAAAAGACTTGAGATAATAAGAGAAGAAATTGGTTCTGAAAAAAGTTTAATGATTGATGTTAACAGGGCATGGGATTTAAAAACAGCAATAGAGGGTGTAAAAGAATTTGAAGTATTTAATCCAACTTGGATAGAAGAACCAGTAAGATGGGAAGATGATAGAAGATCTTTAAGGGAACTTTCAAAAAGAACAAAGATACCATTATCAGGTGGAGAAAGTGAAATCACAATTTATGGATGTAGATCTATGCTTGAAGAAAATGCCATACAAATTTTGCAATTTGATTGTACAATGTTTGGAGGATTTACAAGTGGAAGAAAACTAGCATCATTATGTGAAATCAATCATATTGATATTGCACCGCACCATGACTGTTATGTGCACGCACCTTTAGTAGCATCAACACCTGCTGGAAGGATTTTAGAGTCATTTGACGATGTAAGAGATCCATTACAGTCAGAATTGTTTGATATTAAACATGAAATGAAGAATGGTTGGATATATTTAAACGATAATCCGGGACTAGGACTAAATATATCAGAAAATTCTTTGAAAAAATTTGGTAAACTTATATACAAAAATAAATAATACCAAAATAAATGCGGAATGGATCTTAATAATACTCAAATTGAAAAAATTGGAAAAGAGATTGAAAAAAAAATAAAGGGTAAAACTTTATTTGATGAATTTTCAAGAGGAAGATACAGCACGGATGCATCTCTTTACCAAATTAAACCTTTAGGAGTTGTTTTACCAAAAGATCAAAACGATGTTTTAAGCTTAATGGAATATTCTCAAAGGAATTCCATACCTTTATTAGCTAGAGGTGGCGGTAGCTCACAATGTGGTCAAACCGTCGGTGAATGTATCGTTTTGGATTACTCACGACATCAAAACAAAATTTTAGAGTTAAATGTTGAAGAGAGATATGTATGGGTCGAGCCTGGGATAGTTTTAGATCATTTGAATGCTTATCTAAAACCCCATGGATTATGGTATCCAGTTGATGTTTCTACAAGCAGTAGAGCAACAATTGGAGGTATGACTGCTAACAATAGTTGTGGATCTAGATCACTTTACTATGGAAATATGGTTCACAATGTATTGGCGATTGAAACCATTTTAGATGACGGTTCGATACACACATTTGATACAGTTAATAAAAACTATTTAGCAACAACAAATGATCAAGACAGATTGTATGAAATTATAAATAAATTTATCGACGTAAAACAACAAGTTAAAAATGAGATAGATGAAAACTGGCCTCAAACGCAAAGACGAGTTGGGGGTTACAATATTGATCTAATAGATCCAAATGGTTTCAATTCATCGAGCATTCTTGTTGGATCAGAAGGAACCTTATCTTTATTTAATAAAATTAAACTTAAATTATCTGAGATACCTACAAATAAAGTCTTGGGTGTTTGTTATTTTGATAGTTTCCATCAAGCAATGGAACTTACAAAAGAAATGGTGAATTTAAAACCAACTACTGTTGAGCTAATGGATAAAAATTTATTGGATCTTGCTAAAGATATTCCAATGTATGCTGGTGGTATTAGAAAATATATCAAAGGAAATCCAGAAGCAGTATTGATGGTAGAATTCATAGATACAGATCCAAATGTTTATGAGAAAAAAATTAAAGATTTAGAATATCTTGTATTAAATCAAAACAGTAAAAATGATTTTGCTTTTTACGAGAATGCTAGTGATCAAAAAGAAGTTTTTGAAATTAGAAAAGCTGGATTAAATATTTTAATGTCTATGAAAGGTGATAAAAAACCTGTGGCTTTCATAGAGGATTGCGCTGTTACGTTAGATAATTTAGCTGATTACACAGCTAGATTAAATGAAATATTTAAAAAATATGATACCAGTGGGATGTTCTATGCACACGCATCTGTTGGAACTCTTCACGTAAGACCTGTCCTCAATATGAAATCTGATAAAGACATTAAAAATATGAAAGCAATTGCAGATGAAGCATTTTCTATGGTTAAGGAATACAAAGGATCTCACTCTGGTGAACATGGTGATGGTATTGTTAGATCAGAATTTCATAAAAAAATGTTTGGTGAAAAAATTACAAATGCATTTGAGGAAATTAAAGATACTTTTGATAAAAAAAATCTTTTAAATCCTGGTAAAATTGTAAGACCTTATAAGTCTGATGACAGATCTTTAATGAGATATAAATCAAACTATAAATCTGAAGATATAAAAACAAATTATGATTGGTCTGAATGGGGTAATTTCTCTGATGCTATTGAAATGTGTAATAACAATGGGGCTTGTAGAAAATTAGATTCTGGTGTTATGTGTCCTTCTTATAGGGTTACCAAAGAAGAAAAAGACCTTGTCAGAGGTAGAGCCAATACACTTCGTCTAGCATTATCAAATCAGCTACCTAAAGATTCTTTTGTATCTAAAGAAATGTATGAAACTATGGAACTTTGTGTCAGCTGCAAAGCTTGTCAGAGAGAATGTCCAATGTCTGTAGATATGGCAAAAATGAAGAGTGAGTTTCTATCTCATTACTACAAAAAATTCTCAATGAGTATAAAAGATAGAGTGATATCGAATATGCCAAAACTAATTTGGCTCTTAAAAATAGTGTCTCCAATATTTAACAAAATTAAGAATTTACCAATAATTTCTAATATAATTAGAAAATTTGGTTACGCTACAGAAAGAGAAATGCCTACTGTACAAAATCAATTTCCATTAAAAGAAATATATAAATCACAAATTAAATCAGAAAATAAAGTTATTCTATTTGCAGATACATTTAATATTAATTTTGAAATTCAAAATTTGATGTATTCAATAAAAGTTCTTAATAAATTTGGTTATGAAGTGATTATTCCAAGTTTTGACAATGATAATCTTAAAAGACCTTTGTGCTGCGGAAGAACATATATTTCCTATGGTCAATTAGATAAAGCTGAAGAAGAGTTAAATAGATTTGTAAATTATATTTTAGTTAATGGTTATTATGATATGCCTATAGTTGGTATAGAGCCATCATGTTTATTAACATTTAGTGATGAGTTTAAAACTTTAAGAAATGTTAAAAATAGAGATAAACTCAAGAATAAATTCTATTTGTTGGAAGAATTCGTTCTTGAACAAATTAATGAAGGTAACAAAGTTAGTTTGAATAAATTTGATCAGAATGTCTTAATCCATGGTCACTGCCATCAAAAATCTCAAGACCGAATAAAAGGTTTAACAGGGTTATTAAGTAAATTAAATATTAGTAATAAAATGATAGACTCTAGCTGCTGCGGTATGGCAGGTTCTTTTGGTTATAGTAGTAAAAATTATGATGTTTCAAAAAAAATGGCAAATCTATCTCTAATACCCGCAGTAAACGAAAGTACGGATAATGATTTTATTGTTGCTAATGGTACTAGTTGTAGACATCAAATATCTGATTTATCAGAAAAGAAAGCAAAACATGTTTCAGAGTTGCTATTTAAGATTTTTGAAACTGTAAACTAAATTTTATAAAATAATTTTTTTATCGAGAAATTCTTTAACTTCATCTTCGCTATATCCAAATTTAAGTAAAATTTCTTTTGAGTGTTCACCTAGTATGGGTGATCCATTTTCAACTTCTGCATTACTTTTTGAAAATTTTATCGGCATTCCTATTGCTTTAGTTTTTCCTGCTATTTTATTTTCAACATCTATAATCATTTTTCGATCTATAGTTTGTTTGTCTTTAAACATTTCTGTAATTGAGTAAATTGGACCACAAGGTAATCCATTATCATCGAATATTTTTAACCATTCATCTGAATTTTTTTTTATTAATTCTTCATTTAATATTTTGACTAATTCCTCTAAATTTTTTTTTCTACTTTTGTTATCTGAAAATTTTTCATTTTCTTGTAAATCTTCTCTACCTAAAGCTTTTATTAATTTTAACCAAGTATTTTGATTTGAAGCTCCAACTGTTATCCATTTATCTTTTGTTTTAAAAGCTTGATAAGGAGCTGTTAAAGGATGGGCTGATCCTAATGGTCCAGGAGACTCACCTGTGGCTGATGCAATAGCTGATTGCCAATATGTATGAACGATACCCGCTTCATATAATGAGGTATCAACAACTTGACCTTCGCCAGTTTTATCTCTGTGTATCAAAGCTGCTAATATTCCACTTGTTGCCAGTAAACCTGCGGTTATATCTGTTAAAGGAGCACCTACTTTAATGGGAGGTTTATCGGTACTTTCGCCGGTAATACTCATTAACCCGCTCATTCCTTGTGCAATTAAATCAAAACCACCTTTATCAGAATATGGTCCTGTTCTTCCATATCCGGATATTTCACACAAAATAATTTTTGGATTAATTTTAGACATAACATCATAGCCTATTCCTAGTCTTTCGAGTGTACCTTTTCTAAAGTTTTCTATCACAACATCCGAATGCTTAACTAATGTCTTAAAGATCTCCACACCCTCCTTGCTTTTAAGATCTAATGCTAGACCTTTTTTATTTCTATTCATCATCATGAAAGCTGCTGATTCTCCATTTACATCTGGTGGAAGAAATCTTCGTGTATCGTCTCCTCCTTGAATTTTTTCTATTTTAATTACTTCAGCACCAAGATCCGCTAAAAGTAATCCACAAGTTGGTCCAGCCATAATTTGTGTTAGCTCTAAAACTCTTATTCCATTAATAGTTCCAGACATTTTTTATTTATTTTTAAATTTTGGCCTTGTCTTATTTAAGAATGATTTATAACCAATTTGAAAGTCTTCGGTATCGTAACATTTGTAACCAATATTATTAAGTTTTTCAGTAACCTTTCCGTTTTTAATTATATCCCTTGCAAACTGTTTGTGCCATCTTGCAACTTTTGGAGCACCTTCGCATATCAACTCTGCTGATTTATAAGCCTCTTTTTCAACCTGATTATCTTCTACTACTTTGTTTACCAGTCTTTTTTCATAAGCTTCTTTTGAATCAAATACCCTGCCTTCAAAAAGAATTTCCATAGCAGTTGAATAAGTTGTAATTTTAAGTAGTGCCTCAAGTTCTTTTGCAGCCATTGTTAATCCAAGTCTTTTTATAGGAACTCCAAATCTAGAACTTTTTCCACATATTCTGATATCACAGCAAGCTGCTATTTCCATTCCTCCGCCCACACATATACCTTCGATAAGTGCTATGGTAGGTATTGGACAATTAAATATACTTCCTAATGTTCCATGTAAAAATTTACCATAAGATTTAGCCAACTTACTTGATGATCTCTCTTCTTTAAATTCTCCAATATCATTTCCGGGTGAAAATGATTTTCCACCTTTTCCTCTTATTATTATGCATCTTAAGTTTTTATTATTTGAAAGTTTTTTAAATACTTTTCCAAGTTCAACCCACATTGGTTTAGTCATTGCATTAAGTTTCTCTGGTCTATTTAATACAACTTCAACTAAGTGATTATTTTTTTTGTTTACTTTTATTAATTTATTCATCTATTTAACTCCTATAAAAATATTCAACCAATGTCATGGGTATTGCTGGCACATAAGTCACCAATAATAACAAAATTAACAATACGCATATAAATGATATATTTGATCTTGTTACATCCCAAATATCAGCTTTGGCAACTGAACACGCTGTAACTAACACACTAGCAACTGGAGGTGTTTGTTGACCAATTGCTAAATTCAAAGTCACTATTATTCCAAAATGAACTGGGTCTATACCTACTGCGTTGACTAATGGCATTACTATTGGGACTGTCAAAATTATTGCAGCAACTGAGTGTAAAAAGAAACCAATAACTAAAAGAAAAACATTTAAGATTGCTAAGACTGCATATTTATTATTTGTAAAATCAATAATAGATTCTGCCACCTTTTGTGGTATTTGTTCGATTGTTAAAAACTCACCTAACAAAACTGATGCTGCAACTAACAACATGACTGATGCTGTTTGAATTGCACCTTCACAAGCTGACTCGTACAATCTTTTAAAGTCAATTTCTTTATAAATAAAACCAATTACCAAAGATGCAACAACTGCCAATCCGGCTCCTTCTGTTGCAGTTACAACTCCACCAAAAATTCCCCCTAGGATAATTACAGGTAACAAAAATGCTAATGCTGCGTCTTTTGCTGTTTTTTTAACATTTGGAATATTAAATGTCTCTTCAACTGGAAAATTTTTACGTCTTGCAGTTATGTAAGCGGCTAGCATTAAAAAAAATCCTCCAATTACTCCAGGAACAATTCCTGCAACAAACAATTGAACTACTGAACTTTGAGCCATTACTGCATAAACAATCATTGGTATTGAAGGTGGAATGATAATCGCTAATGATGCAGAGGATGAAGTAACCGCAGCAGCAAAGGCACCTGGATATCCTTTTTTCTTCATCGCTGGTATTAAAATAGATCCTAACGCTGCAACATCAGCAACTGCAGATCCAGATATTTCAGCAAAAAACATGGAGGTAGCGATATTAATCATACTTAATCCTCCTTTAATAAATCCAACAAGAGCCGATGCAAAAGCTATTAATCTTCTAGATATGCCTGCACTATTCATTATTGACCCAGCTAAAATGAACAGAGGTATAGCAATTAATGGAAATTTCATCGACCCATCAAACATAACAATTGCTGTATCTATTAAAAAACTTGTTCCTGTTTTCATAACCATTGCAATAATTGTTGTTACTGCAAGACCTATGGCTATAGGTACATTTATTGATAAAAGAAGTAATAAAACTGCAAACATTGTAAGAATAATCATTAAATATCTCCTGTTTGCTCTTCCCCAGTTGTTTGAAGAACTAAATTTTTATAATCTTCAGGTATTCTTAAGCTTTCAGATAATATGAATAGACATGAAGCAATTGGAATAACAGATTGAACAAATGTCTGAGGAACCCATTCCAAAGTTACTAGTGTTTCTCCTGTGATGAGAGTTAGTACCAAATATCCATAATATGCTAACAATAATAAAAAACCGTAGACAACCAATTTTGATACTACAAAGAAAATCTTTCTAAGAGGTAATGGAAAGGCTTTAAAAATACTAGGAACACTTATATGTGAACCTTTTAAGGCTGCATAAGCTGAACCATAATATGTTATCCAAGCAAGTTGGACTGCAGCAACTTCGTCATACCAAACTAAAGCACTGCCCGCAAATCGGAAAGTAACACCAAGTAAAACTGTAACTGCTAATGCTACCATCATTATAAACAGTATTAGTTTTAAAATTTTTTCGTAAATATTTATAAATTTTTGTAATTTCATAATATATTCAGGCCCTCTGAATGAGGGCCTGATTAATCTTTTTTGCTTTAAATTAGTTTGCTAAAGAAGATACTTTATCAACTAGAGCACCACCTGTTGGTACTTCAGATGCAAATTGATCGTATATTCCTTTACTTGCACTAATGAAAGCTCCCTTATTAGCTTCATTAACTTGCACTCCTGCAGATTTAATTACACCTAATAAAGATTTTTCAAGTTTAGCAGCTTCAGCATACACAAATTTTTGTGTGTCTTGAGCAGCTTGTTCTAGAATACTTTGAACATCAGCAGGTAGTTTGCTCCAATGGTCTTTATGTACAGTTACATAAGCAGGAGTATATACGTGACCTGTGATTGATAAATATTTTTGAACTTCTTGAAATTTAGCACTAGCTATTTGAGCATATGGGTTTTCTTGACCATCCATAGTACCTGTTTTCAAAGCAGTAAATACTTCAGAAAAAGACATTGGAGTTGGGTTTGCACCATATGATTGGAACATTTTAACTCTCCATTTTGATTTTGGAGTTCTTAATTTAATTCCTTTTAAATCATCTGGAGTATTAATTGGTCTAGTATTGTTAGTTATATGTCTGAAACCATTTTCCCAAACAGCTATAACCTTGTATCCAGTTTTAGCTTCCAAATTTTTAAACATTCCAGGTAAAACTTGGCTTTCTACTTTGTTCATGTGATTTCTATCTTTGATTATAAAAGGCATATCAAATACACCAAACTCATCGTGAATAGATGCCATCACAGATGATGGTAACCACATATTTACAGTTCCTAGTTTTAGTTTTTGCATACCTTGTTTATCTTTTCCAAGTTGCGATGAACCAAAAACTGTTACCTTGCCTTTGCTGCCTAATCTCTCATTTGCAAGTTTAGCAAAATGATCAACAGATGCAGAAAATAAAGAACCAGGCTTACCTACGTGTCCAAATTTTACTTCAGTTGAATTTGCTGCGAAACTTAAAAATAAAGATGAGAATAAAACAACGATTAATTTAAAATATTTATTCATATTTTTCCCTCTTAAGTTATTTTTATTCAAATATGTTATATAAAATATGGTTTTAGATCTAGTTATTAAATTGGCATAGCCAACTATTATCTATCTTTGAATTCTAGGTTGCCACGCGCGTCAACGCACTGTTTAACATGTTTATAGTATGTGGGATTGTCTATCAACTTAGACATATCTATACCTTTGTTCTCGTATCTACGTTTTATTGTCATTCTTGGAATTATTACAAGATTCATATTTTCTATAAACTCCTCTGTCCATTCTTTCTCAATTCTATCTTTGACTAATTGTTTTAAAAAAATTCTAAGGTCTGAACAGCTTAAATGTTTTATTTTTTCGTTAATTAAAACCATACATATAATATATAATCTTAACTTTATCTTGCAAGTTTAATGAATATATCACCCATACCTGATTGAAGCTGATCTAATGGTGTATTGTTTCTAAGATTACAATATCTTCCAGTAACTTGATGTCTCTCTATGGCATTAACATTATATTGTGTACATGTTTTGGCATTATGTAATAAACCAATAACTAATTTATCATCTATGACTGAGACTTGTTTTGTATCTAATTTTTCACCATTACAAAAATATTTTTTGTTTACTCTTTCAGGAAAGTCAGATTTTCCACATGGATTATCAATCGTGAATACATAAAATTCTTTTTCTATCCCTTTAAATTGGTGTTTCATCTTAATTGTTTTTGAATACTTCATTAAATCACATGAGCATGGAATACAGCATCTATAGTATTCACCACAAATTTTTTTTTCCGTTTTATTTTCAGATAAATAAACATATTCAGGAACTGAATTTGGACTTATTAAAGAGCCTGATACTGCGCAATACAATTTATTATATTCTACAAAATCTTCATAAGAAATATCTTTATCAATTATATATTTAAAAAATTTTGGACCTGCCGCATTTCTATTCCTATCAGGAAAAATTTTATTCCAATCATTTACAATATCTTGGTAGTAATTTTTTTCTTGAGAGTTTGCGTGATTTAACGAAATTGAAAAAAAAATTAAAAATATACTAAGACTAAATAGGTTTTTAAGTCTGCACATTAATTAATGATTTAAAAACCCATATTTGACCAGTCACTTTGGTCTTGGGCTTTGCTACTGAATTTTTTTATTTCCTGCTCAGATGGTTCTCTGAAAAGATACACCACGATACCTGACACAAATAAGGCTAGTAAAGATAAAGAACAGATAGTCATAAGTCTGATATACAAAAGGTTTATAATTTTTCAATACAATATGATGAGTAGTATTGTCCTATAATTTTTGTCTAAATTCATAAGTTTTATTCAATTGATCAATATCATATGTTTCCATAGAACCATCAGTCCATTTTATTTGGATTTTAAAGTCTTTTTCATCTTTTCTTATTCCATAATGAGCTACTGGTTCCATTTGACAAAGATATCCTGAGCCTGAGTCTATTGTCTTGGAATGAATTCTTTTATTAGATTTCATTGTTACTGTTGCCCCTCTTGCAGGAGCTCCAAATTGATTGAGCGGCTTAATACGTAAATAATTAAATTTTTTGATGTCTGCTTTATATAGAGTTAAAGGTTGAAAGCCAGATTCACCATGTGAAACTAGTAATTCTAAAATTCCATCTCCATCAACATCTGAAACAGCTGCACCCGTTCCAAGGCCAACTGACTCTAGACCATTTTCCATTTTAATTTCTTCAAATTTCCCACCATCTAAAACTCTGAAAAGTTTATTTGGTTCTCCAATATTATTCATGAAAATCTCATCATATCCATCATTATCAAAGTCTGCTGAAATAACTGTTCTTATTTTAGTTGGATCGTTATACGGAGATGTTGATATATCTTTAAATTTATCATCATCTAAAACATACGCTCTATGCATTCCATCCCAGTTGGAAGATAAGATATCTAGTCTTCCTCTATATAAAAGATCACTTAAAGCAGTGCCTCTACCGTTCTCAAATCTATCTTGAACCGCATATTCCTCAGCAACATCTTGGAAAGATCCTTTAGAATTGTAATATAAAAAATTGTCTCCTCTCTCATTTGCTGCAAAAATATCAGATCTATCTGAAAGAATATGACCTGATACAATAGCTCTTCCTCCAGTAATTTTATCAATTGATAGTAATTTAGCTTGGTCTTTAATTTGATTTCCAATTAATTCATAAAATCTAGTAGGACCACCATAATTTGCAACATAAATACCATAAGCACCATCGCCATTTCTATCAACACAAACCACAGATCTTCCTGCGGTTAAATTTAAATCCTTTAAATTATTTTTTCTTTCAAATAAATCCTCAAATTTATTGTTATTTAAATCTATTAATCGATCAGAGTAAATTTTCGATCCACTATATGTATCAGTATTTAAAAAATATATTTCCTCATAGCCATCTTGGTCGATATCACATGCGGCTACACCAATTGTTCTTCTCTGTTCATCGGTAAATATTTTTTCGTTAGCTATATTTATTAATTTTCCATCTTTAAAAGAAAGAGCCAAATTTTTAAAACCAAAACCAGTTACGACAAAATCATATTTATTATCGTTGTTAACATCTGTAACAGAAACTCCATAGCTTAATCGAAATTCATTTTCAGCTATTTGATCAGTAATATTTAAGAAAAAATCTTTAGCATTTGCATAATTGAATATTGATATAATGCTAAAAAATACCAAGATAATTTTTTTCATAAGTGACTTTTTTATTAGAATTAAAAAATTAATATATGAGATAAATTAGCTTACTCAAGTAAGCCTAAAATTGAATAAATAACCAACCCTATAATTGCTGCAAAGAAAATTAAAAATGAAATTTGACTAAAAATATTATTCTTTGATCTAATTTCGCCCTTTTTATATTTTCTAATTTGAATTATGCCAAATCTTATAACTAGCATACCTATAATAAGTAGTGATACTTTAAACAAAAATTCAATCATTTATTTTTCTTATAATTTTTCATCCATTTACTAAAAATTATTATAGCATCATTCATATCTTTAGTTTTATTTGGATGATTTTTAGCCCTGCCAAGCATAGTTGCAATAACATTTACTTGATATTTAATAGGTCTTTTTCTTATTGCTGAAACAGTGTGCAAAGCTTTTTCTTTATTTTTAAAACCTAATCCCTTTAGGGTGGTTTCTGGTTTGTAATCTGAAAAAAGAGAGAGGTTTAAAGGCTTAAACTTTTTATCCTTAATCAATTTATTCATAGGCATTTTATCAACTACTGCGAAAATTTTTTTTGAGTATATTTTATTTAATTCAATTTTTTTTTTTCCATCAAATCCTATTAAATAAACTTTAAATTTTTTTAATTTATCTAATTTCGTTACTAATTTTATATATCTTTTGTGATATCCTATAATATCTCTTTGATAAAATTGTTTTGATTTTTTGTATTCTGAGTGATTATAATTTGGAGTGCTTAAAATTAATAATCTACATTTCCATAGATATTTTTTAAAATCCATTAAGAAAATACTAATTGTAAATTTTATCTCTTACAAGCTTACTTAACAAACTATATCCAAGTTCATTCATATGCAGTGGATCTTCATCGTAAAACTTATCATAACCAGCGTTTATCATAGGAGTTGAAATGTCTATATAATCCCACATTTTTAATTTGGATAAATGGTTTTTTATTTTAGAATTAGCATCTAAAATTGTACTTAATAAATCTCTTCTGAAGGGACTAGGTTTAATTGAAATAAAATAACATTTTGCACTTGGTAATTTTTCATCAACTTGAGATGAAAATAATAAAAATTCTTTCAGTAATTCGTTACTATCCATACCATAACCAATATCATTATCTCCTGCATAAAAAAAAAGGTTTGATGGATTTAATGGTGCTACTAGTCTATCAAAGTATCTTCTACAGGATACTAACGTGGACCCACCAAAGCCTAAATTATAAATATTGTTTGTAGAAAGATCACTTTTTGGATTATCCCACATTCTGAAAGTAGAACTCCCATAAAGAACGATGCTTTTGCTAGATTTTGTTTGGTGAAAAAAATTATGTTCTAACTCTCTCACATCTAGTTCAAACTCCTCCTCTACGGGACTTAAGAGATTGATATTAGTTTTTAAATTTTCAAATTTATTTAAGTTGTCTTCAATATTTTCAGCTAAATCAATAGCTTCTTCTACGTATTTCCTAAATTTAATTCTATAATTATCTAAAAAATTTTTCATTTCCTCATTATTGTCTAAATCTTTTACATGTTTACTAATATCGATAGGTTCTTTAATAACGGCAGAATATATAGTCTTTGAAATTGGATAATCAAAGTTAGCGAGTGCGATTGGAATTAATTTTGGTTTAGGTTTTAATCTTAGCGCTAAATCAAAAGCTCCAGATTTAAATGGTCCTGGAGATGTTTGAGTTTTATTATCTTCTGTTTCGGACGTTCCTTCTGGAGCTATTACAATTGGGTGTTTTTGATTAATTACTTTTTGAGCTTGATCAAAAAGCTTAAGTTTTCTTAATTTTTTTTCACTCTCACTTTCAGTTAAAATATCAGACTCAGGTGTATGAACAAAAATATAATCTAGATTTTCGTAATAATTATATCTCCAAAATTCGGTATTTCTACTTGTTCTTACAATTCGTTGTCCACCTTCATTATATTTTGGATATAATATTTTTGAGCTTATGAAATGGCTATCTATTGAAAAGGAGTGTCCATTAGCGAGTTGATTTTGATCAATTGCTGTCAAATGATTATAAAAAAAAATATTTGTAGGCTCATCTGGTAAATTATCCCATCCTTTAATAACATATTTAACATTATCAAAAGCTTTTATAAAATTTGAATTAGTCAACTCTCTTAATTTAGTTTTATCAGTATGATTAGAAGCATTTGATACTCTATTGTAAATTATATTTAATTGGTTATGAAAACGAGACTCTCTTTCTAAATTATTAAGAGTATCTTTCATAAGACTGGATAATGATTTTTCAATATCATTTCCTTTAATTATTAATTCATAAATAATATCAAATGCCAAAGAATAAGTGTGAGTGTGTTTTAATAAGTGAGGTATACTATATAATTTTGAGTTAGCCGGTATTCTAGATGTATTGTCTTTTAACAAAAGATTAACAAATTCTAACTCATTTTCAGCTGAGTATTTAGTTAAGCCAGTAGCACTCTGCTGATATCTTCCAAGTTGCCATAACTGTCTCTTAAAAATTTTTGTTGCCAGTTGTGGGTCTGAAATAATTAAATCTGCTAAAGCTTCGTTTGAAATATGCAAGACTTTGGTATCTCGAGTAGATTTAATTGTATATGGATTAAAAAACTCTCCTTTACCAGAAGATAATGTTAAAGCTATACCAGCTCTAGTTAAAGTTCTAAAATTTCTTCTGATTTTTCCATTAATAAAATTATGAAATAATCCATCAACTTTTCCACTCAATAAGATTTTTAAACCACTAGATATATCTCCTTCTTTAACTATATATTGGTTAGATGGGTACATCTTTATATTGCCCAATTTTATAAATTTTTCTAAATCACTATCATTAAGAGTAGAAAAAAAAGTAGCCGATTTGATTTTTTGAACATTGGTAATACTTTTTTCAGATGGTATTCCTGTCGAAACATTAACTTCGTCATCTATATATAAAGTGTTTAAATTTCTTGAGGAAACCAGTAATTGGAAAGAAAAAAAAGTTATTGCTGAATATAAGAGGGATAGAACTTCACTGTTATTATTTTCAATATCATTTAACTCATCTAAATCTAGTGAAATATACTCCGTTCCTTCTTCAATAAAAATTTCGCCCATATATCTATTTGGTTGATTTAATCCAGATATACCTAACGGTGTTGCGGGTTTTGTAATTTTTGCAAACGTAATTGATTTAGTTTCAAAATATTTCGTAAATGTTGCTTTTCCTTTTATTAAAAAGAAAATTTTATCTGAGATTTGATGTTGTTTAGCAATAACCTCATCTTTATTGCAGACAATATGATTTGAAATATCATCTAAAAGCTTAAAGGATTGCTTTAAATCAGCTAAATCAAATCCATTTTTTTCGAATAATTCTGAAAGATTCATAACAAATAAAATAAATCAATAAATATACGTAATTTTTAGTAAATAATTATAAATTAATGCATATCAGAGTTGAAAAGTTATCAATAGTTTAGTTCAATTTTTTTTATATTAAAGACTCATCAAACGTAAATCTAAAAAAAACAAATTATTAAGTAAACTTAAGTCTATTGCAAAAAAACCTAAATTTGTAAACCCAAACTACTTCTATTTTTATAATGAAAATGGAAAGTTAGTCGGAATTCCTTACGGTAATTAAGTACTAATAATTAAGTTATTTTTCTAGAGCTAAGTCTAAATATAATGCTGCGCTCCATGAAAAATTATTCGCGCCCATTACATTTCCACTTTTGCAACTATAATATTCATGGAAACCTTTTTCCTCGATTAATTCCATAGTTTTGTTTTTTAATAACTCCGAATATTCTTTATCTTTATTCTTTAGACCTTGATAGACCAACCAATTACAATTTATCCAAACAGGACCACGCCAATACCTTTTTTCGTTAAAAGTTTCATGCTTAGGATCTATTGAAGAGAAAAAGTATTTCTCATTCGAATTGTGACTTTTTAAATTTTCGATAAGTTTTTTATTTAATTCTTGATTGTTAAGATCTGCAAATAAAGAAAAATAGTTAGTTATTGAGGGAATATTTAAATTATTTTTAGTTTTTAAATCTTGGGATAAAAAATTATTATTCTCTTTGCTAAACAGACCAAGTAATCTATTTTCGTTAAGCGAAATAAATTCATGCAAATTTTGAAAATCCAAATCATACTTTTTTGAAATTTCTAAAAGATCTTTGTTAGCTTTAAGGAAAATTGAATTAAACCCGACATCTACGACATTAAAAACTGATATATCGTATAATTTATTTGGATCATAATTTGCTTCTTTAAATTGATCTCTAATAGTTATGTACCGGTCGTAATCTTTCTTTAAAGGTCTTTCTTCAGAATTTGATACTTCAAGATCCCTTCTCTGATAATTTAATTCTTTATCAACACTTATATTACTCATGGGCTTATCCCATATAGGAGAGTTATCATAGCCACTTTCCCAAGGATGTAGTATAGATATTAAGCCTGTTTTCTTTGGATCTCTAAACTTAATAAACCAATCGTGATACTTTTTTATTTTTTTCAAAATTTGAACGACCCTAGTATTTTGTCCTTCATTTAATTGATGATTTTCTAAAATAATCTTTAATATACTTGCTATTACTGGTGGTTGGGTAATACCTGATGAAGGAATATTTTTTCCACACTTCCATGTTTTATGATTTGGAAAATAAGTTGTGTCATTATCATGAAAAAGAATATGCGGTACCATCCCATCGTCCCACTGTCCCGCAAGTAATGTCTCCAATTCTTCTAATGCATAATCTAAATTGAAATAGGAATAACCAAGGGCTATGAATGCTGAATCCCAATTCCATTGAGCTGGATAAAGCTTATTATTAGTTGGTAAAGTATAACCATTTTTTCTGTTACCTAGCAATATTTTCTTTGCTTCCTCTACTCTTTGACTCATTATCCTTTAACGCTTCCTGCGGTAAGACCGCTTACGAGGTATTTTTCAAAATAAACAAAAATTATTAATATAGGTAAAGTTACAACTACTGATCCTGCCATTAAATATTGCCTAGGAGTTTCGGCTCCAATATTGAGAAATTGGATTGCCCTAGATAATGTGAATGAATTAGGTCTGTCTAAGAACATTAATGAAAATAAAAATTCATTCCAAGCTATCATAAATACATATAAAGCGACAGATGATATTGCAGGTAAACTAAGTGGGAGTATTATTTTTAAAATAATACCAAGCCAATTTTGACCATCAATAATCCCGGCCTCTTCAAGCTCTTTTGGTATACTTTTAAAGTAGCCTTGCAACATATAGATTGCTACAGGCAGTGTGGTTGCCGTATACACTATTAACAATCCTTCAATAGAATTTCGTAATCCTAATTGACTAAAAATTGTATATAAGGGAATCACCAATACGATCGCAGGAAACAAATAAATAATCAGGATTGAAGTTGATATAAAATTTTTTCCAAAAAAATTAAGTCTTGCAACAGCATATGCAGCAGGTATTGCAAAAACCAAAGTAATAATTACTGTTCCTAAAGAAACTATTGTACTAGTCAGCATATATTTTCCAAAATTATAATCTTTAAACACTATTAAATAAGATTTAAATAATTCTGGAATCCCTTTTGTAAAATTAATACTAAAATCTAAAGGATTTATAAGTAATAAAGCTTGTGTTTTGAAACTTGTAATTAACATCATGTAAAAAGGGAAGAGAATTACAAATGAAAATAGAGTAATACCAAAAAATGTTAAAAATTTAAAAAATAATTGTTGAGATGAATGATTTTTCGACAGAAAAATTTTATCATAGTTTTTTATTGTATTAAAAAAGAATACAGAAACTAAGAATATTCCAAAACTATACCAAATGGGTAAATTTACTGAGATAAAAAAATCAAAAATAGTGAAAGTAAACGAAAGAATAATTACTTTAACATTTAGATTAAATTTTTTTCCAATTAAAAGATTTAATAAAGAAAGAACTATTCCAAAAATATATAAATTATTAAAATTAAAATTCGTCAAAACAATTCCTTGTAGTGTCACTAAGATTTTCCAAATAGAAATAAGTAAAAATAAAAATAAGGATGAAATTAAACAATAAGTTAATAAGTTTTTAACTTTCATTGGCTCTCTTTCCTAAAAGTTTAAAATAGATAAACATAAAAACTAATAAAAATACTACTATCACTAAAGAAACGGCTGAACCCATGCCAATATCTCCCAAAGAAAATCCTTTTTGATAAACATTTATTGGCAATGTCCTAGTTCCTGATGCACCTCCGGTTAGTAAAAAGATGTCTTCAAATTTATTAAAATTCCAAATAAATCTAATCATGAATAAAATTGAAATAACAGCTAATATCTGAGGTAAGGTT
This sequence comes from uncultured Pelagibacteraceae bacterium, assembly GCA_902515965.1. Classification (GTDB taxonomy): domain Bacteria; phylum Pseudomonadota; class Alphaproteobacteria; order Pelagibacterales; family Pelagibacteraceae; genus Pelagibacter. The sequence continues at coordinate 4,563 of CABXWS010000002.1, read as the reverse complement.
ATATTCAAAAATTTTTGTAGAGGATCAGCTCCATCAACATCAGCTGCTTCATATAGTTCTTTTGGAACAGCCTGAAGACGGGCAAGAATAAATAAAAATGCTAAGGGAAAATATCTCCAAATTTCAAAAATTATTACAGTTGTTAATGCTAATCTTAGTTTAAAGTCAAAACCAAATATATTTAAAGTTACGTATTTTTGACCTAATAGATTTATTGGTCCATCAATTATTTGATAATTAATTAATAAATTATTTAAAGTTCCACTCGTTGGATCAAGTAGAAGTTCCCAAGTATATGCAAGTGCAACAACGGGTGCAACATATGGAAAGAGAAGAACACTTCTCATGTATGTTCTTCCAAAAAATTTTTGATTTACTAGTTGAGCAGCCAAAACTCCAAATATAATCGCTCCTATAGTTCCAAAAAATGTGTAATAAAATGTAGTTAATAGTAGATCTATAAATTCTTTGTCTTTTACTACTTTTTTGAAGTTATTTAGAGTAAATTCATATGTTAACAGTATGTTCTGTGACTTGCCCGATAAATTAGGTTTAAAAGATTTTAATTTTTTTTTTGGTATTTCTTTCCCTTTTATATTTTGAAAAACAATTTCTAGTTGTTCTCTATATTTTTCAGGCCAGTTTCCAAATTCGCATTTAAGTATATTTTTTTCAAATTGACACCTTTCATCTAAATTAATTGCTTCTAAACCCTTTGGGAATTTATCTTTAAATTTAACATTTTTAATTTCTTGAGTAAGTGAACTGTTTCTTAATTTATAAATTATTTTTATTTTTGTTGGATTATCTGTTACCGATTTTACTAATTTTTTTGCTCTTGGTTCAGGTATTCTGATATCTTTAAGTTCAACATTTTTAAAACTTATCCAGATATTAGAGAATATTGGAAATAAAATTATAGAAAATACTAAAAGGATCGAAGGAAATATTAAAAGATATGCTGTTCTTTTTTCAATTTTTGCAAGTTTTGTTGTCATATAAAAAAAGCGGATAATTAATATTATCCGCTTTTTAAAATTATTAAATTACTAGAAATTAGCTAGTACAGTATTGATTTCATCAACTGCTTGATCAACAGTTAATTGATCATCAATGAATTGTCTAGTGATTCTATTCAAGAATTGTGAGTTGATTATTTTAGATGCTCTTGATAATTCACCCTCTTTAACTCCCCATCTATTAGCAGTATCTAGTCCAGCTACAATATTGTTAATTACATCTGCTGAGTATAGATCTGTTAAAGGAGCTTTTCTATCAACACCGACAGGTAATTTACTCCAAGCTTGTGTAAATGCACTTGGGTCACTTGAATTACCTCTTCTAACTGGGAATTTGCCTTCTGGTGCTATAGATAAAGTACTCGTATATCCTTCATCCATCGAATAAAGAATAAATTGTTTAGCTTCATCTGTATCTGCATCTGCTGTTATTCCAAAGTATCTAACATCTGCCCATGCAGCACCTTTAACATTATTAGGTCCACTGAAATTAGTAATAAAGCCTGTTTTAGAAGCCAATTCAGATGATGTTGGATCACTATTAATTGTTGGCGGTGCAGAGTCTCTTAAACCAGCTAACTCGTCCATGATAAATGGTGACCAAATTATCATTGGAGTTTTGCCAGCAAAATAAAGTTCTCTTGACTGTTTCCAATAAAGTTCACCTGGAGGACTAGCTTTCGCTAATTTTTTGTAAAACTCTAAAGAATTCTTTAATGCTCGACCTTGTTTTTTAGTTCCACCTTTTTTAACTAAATTTACGCCATTCGCCAGCATAACATGTTCCAGAACTTGACTCATAAAGTTCTCATCAGTTTTAGTTGCTGCAACAAATCCGAACATATCTTTGCTAGATAAAGTATCTATTGCCTTTTCTATGTTTGCGTAAGTTGTTGGTGGCTCTAAACCAGCGTCTGCAAATAAATCTTTTCTATAAACAACCATTTGTGTCCAGCCGTCTACAGGTACAGCTGCAATTTTGCCGCCCTTCTTAGCCATCTTTAAAGCACCTGGAGCAAATGTTTTCTGTCCAAGTGTTTTAACAACGTCATTATTTGCATCAACATCTAAAATTCCTGCTTCAGCCCACGGCAATACATATTGAAGCGTATGGTAAATTACATCAGGAAGATCTCCTGCTGCTGCCGCTGCTGTTGCTCTTGTACCTAAGTCCTTTTCACCAATTGGAATTACTTCCACGCCAATACCAGTTTTTGCTTCGAAAGCTTTAGCCATTTCCTCTTGTTTAGCCATTCTTGCTGGTTGAGTTTCAGTCGTCCAGAACTTGATATCTGCAAAAGCAAATGAATTGAATACAAATGCAAACGCAGTGATCATTATAAATATTTTTTTATTCATATTTTCCCCTCTTTTTAAAAAATTAAATTTAACAAACTACTCGTTGAATGAAACATAAAATAAACTTGTAAATATAATGATAATCGTACTACTCTAAGTTGATTCAAATACTTTTAAAAGAATTTCCATTGCTCTCAAATAAATGACAACGAGATGCATCAAATCCAATTTTAATTGTATCTCCAACTTTTATATCTGTATCTCCATCAGTTTGAACAACTAATGGATCTCCTTGTTTTTCTAAATACAAATAAGTTCCTGAACCTAATTTTTCTACAACAAAAACTTTACTTTCCCATAATGCGCCCGATTTATCATTTAATATTAAATGTTCAGGTCTAACTCCAATTTTTACAGCATCTCCCTCTTGAATATTTAAAGATATTTTTGGAACGATTAATTTTCCAGATCCCATAACATCTACTTCTGTACTTTCAGAATTTTTGCTTAAAACTTTGCTATCTATGAAATTCATTTTTGGGGAACCAATAAATCCACCAACAAACAAATTCTCCGGATTATTATATAGATTCATAGGTGTTCCATTCTGAGAAACTATTCCATGATCTAGCACAACAATATCATTTGCAAGGGTCATTGCTTCTGTTTGGTCGTGAGTTACATAAATCATTGTTGCATTAAGCTGATCATGTAATTTTGCTAATTCTACTCTCATTTGAACTCTTAAAGCTGCATCCAAGTTCGATAATGGCTCATCGAATAAAAATACTTTGGGTTTTCTTGTGATCGCTCTTCCAATTGCAACTCTTTGACGTTGACCTCCTGATAATTGCTTTGGTTTTCTCTTTAGGTATTCTTCAATTTGCAAGATCTTAGCTGCCTCCATAACTCTTTGTTCGATTTCCTCTTTTGACTTTTTCTCAATCTTCAAGCCAAAAGCCATATTATCAAATACAGTCATGTGTGGGTAAAGTGCATAAGACTGAAATACCATCGCAATATTTCTTTCTTTAGGAGGTAAATCGTTAACAATTTTATCGTCAATCGATATAGTCCCAGAATTTATTTCTTCTAAACCTGCAATCATTCTAAGAATTGTAGATTTACCACAACCGCTGGGTCCTACAAGAACAGTGAATGACTCACTTTTTATATCTAATGAAACATCTTTAATAACATGTGTGTTACCAAAATATTTGTTAACTTTACTTATACTAATGCTCGCCATTATTTATTTAAATTATTTTTTATATTTAATTATAGATTTTATTAATTTTATCATCAAAGGTTTTTGTTTGTTTAAATTATATTATTATAAATGAAGCATTTTCCCAATTTGTTGCTAACATTTAATAGTTTTATAGGACATTTTGGTCTATCTTCTTTGTGACAGGCTAGCATGTTTTTTTAATACTTCGGCCGAAATAATTTTTGCCTCTGCTGTTTTCTTGATATTCCAAATTTTTTCTTTAGCAATTGTTGTTGATATTTTATTGTCAACGATTGGAGATGGGTAATCTTTGCCTAATTCTAAATTTAATCCCTTTTGTTCGATGAATGTAAGTTTCCATGGTTCATGAATTATTTTTCCTTGAATATTTTTTAATTCAGGAACCCATTTTTTAATAAATTTTCCATCAGGATCTTGATCCATAGATTGCTTTATAGGGTTGTAAATTCTTATTGAGTTTATGCCTGTTGTGCCTGATTGCATTTGAAATTGTGAGTAATGAATACCTGGTTCATAATCTGTAAACAATTTTGCTAAATATTTTGAAGTTTTTTTCCAATCAAGCCATAATTGATAGGATGCAAAAGAGACAAGCATTGCTCTCATTCTAAAATTAATCCAACCATTATATTTTAGATATCTCATACAAGCATCTACAAATGGGTATCCCGTTAAACCTTTTTTCCAAACTAGAAAATAATCTTCATTAAAATCATTTTCTCTAATACCATTATAAGCACTGTTCATATTTCTAAACTCAATCTCTGGCTCATCATATAATTTTTGAATAAAATGGCAGTGCCAAGCCAATCTGCTTTTAAAGGCAATTAGAGATTTTTTGTGGGAAAAAGATAAATTTGTATTTAATTTTTCATTGGTTTTATTTATTATTTCTTTGATTGAAATGTTACCAAACGCAATGTGTGGACTTAGCCTAGAACAAGAGTTTTCTCCTGTAATTGGTGAAGACATTTCTCTTTGATAATTTTCAGA
>CABXWS010000001.1 GCA_902515965.1 uncultured Pelagibacteraceae bacterium | reverse complement strand
ATTATCACCAACTAGGGCTCCTGCAAGCAACTCAACCATCATGGCTATCCCTGAGCCTTTATGACCCCCAAAAGGCAATAAAATACCACTATCAACTATTTCATTTGGGTCTGTGGTATCTTTTCCATCAACATTTAGACCAGTTCCTAACGGGACAGACAGACCATCTCTTTTTGCAACTTCAACCTCACCCATTGCCATGGAAGATGTTGCCATGTCATAAACTACTGGGTCTTTATTCTTTCTAGGCCATGCAAATGAAATTGGATTTGTACCGTAAAATGGTTGTTTTGATCCTGTTGGCGCAACCGCTGGCATGTAAGATGTGCATGCGAACGCAACAAGTCCTTCTTTTGCAATCATTTCAGTCTCTGGCCACATAGCAGCCATATGATATGAATTTGTTATTGCCAAAACTGCAACACCGTTTTCTTTTGTTGCTTTTATTAATTCTGGTATTCCCATTTTTAAAACCATTGGTGCAAGACAGTTTTTTCCATCAGCTTTTACAACGGTAGGAGTTAATTTTGTTACTAAAGGTCTCCCTTTACCATTTATCTTTCCACCTCTTAATCCCGATACATAGGCTGGCAATCTAAATAAACCATGTGAGATAGAACCATCTCTTTCAGCATTCTTAATTAATTCTGATAATGTTTCGGCTGTTTCTTTATCACAACCATTTGCTAGTAGAGTTTTATTTGATAATTGATAAATTTCTTCAAGACTTAAAGAAACAGTTGTCATAAATAATATTAGACATTATTTATAACAAAAGTTCAATTTTTATTAACAACCTTTAAATGATTTAGACATATTTTTAATTAAATCAAAATATAAATCTTTTCCAGGATCCAACGTAGCTCCAAGTGGATCTAAAACTCCAGTTTTAATATCCATATCTTTCGCTACAGCATTAATTATATCTGGATTAAATTGTGGTTCAGAAAAAATGCATGTGATTTTATCATGCTCAATTATTTCTCTTATCTCTTCTAATTGCTCTGCTCCAGGCATTACATCTGTATTGACTGTAAATGCACCTAAAACTTTTACGTTAAACCTAGTTTCAAAATACTGGTATGCATCATGAAATACAATAGATGGTGTACTAGTGTTCAATTCAGTCATCACATCCATAGTAAGTTTGTCAATATCTTTTAATGCTTTATTTAAGTTACTTTTATAAGTAGACGCATTTTTTGAATCATTTTCAATTAAGTGCCCTACCATTTCATTTAAAATTACTTTTGCATTTATCGGATCTAACCAAATGTGTGGGTCAAATTCTCCATGGTGATGTCCCTCGTGATCATCATGATCATCGTGGTCATCGTCTTTATTGGCATCTTTTTTCTTATGGTCGTGATCATCGTGGTCATCGTCTTTATTGGCATCTTTTTTCTTATGGTCGTGATCATCGTGGTCATCGTCTTTATTGGCATCTTTTTTCTTATGGTCGTGATCATCGTGGTCATCGTCTTTATTGGCATCTTTTTTCTTATGGTCGTGATCATCGTGGTCATCGTCTTTATTGGCATCTTTTTTCTTATGGTCGTGATCATCGTGGTCATCGTCTTTATTGGCATCTTTTTTCTTATGGTCGTGATCATCGTGGTCATCGTCTTTATGGCCATCTTTTTTCTTATGGTCGTGATCATCGTGGTCATCGTTTTTATGACCATCTTCTTTGTGACCGTGATCATCATGATCATCAAAAATATTTCTCTCTCTAAATTTTAATTTATTTAAACCTTTTATATTTAATAGCTCAATTTTTTCAGCTTTTTTTGCTATTGAGTCTAGTGGTTTTTCTAAAAAGTTTTCAAGATCTTCGCCAACCCAAAAAACAATATCTGCCTCTTGCAACATTTTTGCATGTGATGGTTTTAATGCAAAACCATGTGGAGAAGAGTATCCGTCGACTATTAATTTTGGTTTAGTAACTCCATCCATCAGATAACTTGCTAAAGAATGTATTGGTTTAATTGAGGCTACAACTTTGATTTCTGCATTAGCAGATGAAAAAAAAGTTAAAAAGGATATGATAGTAATGATAATTGATGATTTTTTTAGGTTTTTCATAATATAGTGTTAAGTTAGTTGTTATAATATAACACTATGTAATAATATAACATTAAATAGTCAAGACTAAAATGAGTGAAGAAAACAATATACTAGTAAAATTAAATAACGTAGGACTTTTACAAAATCATAAATGGCTTGTTAAAGGTGTTTCTTTAACAGTCAAGAAAGGTCAAATAGTTACTTTAATTGGTCCCAATGGATCTGGAAAAAGTACTACAGCTAAAATTGCAATCGGAATTCACAAAAATATTGAGGGTAAGGTTGAAAAATTTACAAATAAAATTGGATATGTTCCTCAAAAAATATCTATTGATTGGACTTTACCACTGAGAGTAAATGACTTTATGGTATTGACTGAGAATTTAAGTGATGAAGCAATAAATGAAGCTTTATCTCTAACAGGTGCAAAACATCTTAAAAATAAAAGTTTGGGAAATTTATCAGGCGGAGAATTTCAAAGAGTTTTGCTTGCAAGAGCTGTTTCAAAAAAACCTGAATTATTAGTATTAGACGAGCCTGTTCAAGGTGTAGATTTTACAGGAGAGATTGCGCTCTATAAATTGATAAAAGAAATATCAGAGAAGCTAAATTGTGGTATTTTATTAATTTCTCATGATTTGCATACTGTAATGAGTGCTACTGATTTTGTTTTATGTTTAAATGGACACGTTTGTTGTTCAGGAACTCCAAAAGATGTTGCGATGAATAACGAGTATAAAGTTTTATTTGGAGAGCAAGCATCACAAACTCTGTCAATATACGAACACAAACACGACCACACACATTCTGATGATGGAGAAATAAAAAAAAATTAATATGTTTGATGATTTTTTCATAAGAGCATTAGTGGCAGGAATAGGAGTTGCTTTTGTAACTGGTCCACTTGGTTGCTTTGTGGTTTGGAGAAGATTGTCTTATTTTGGTGATACATTAGCTCATTCGGCTTTGCTTGGGGTTACAATGGCACTGGCTTTTGAAATTAATATAGCAATTTCGATATTTATTATTTCATCTGTAATAGCTATCATATTAGTTAAACTAGAAAAAAATACTAATTTACCTGGAGATGCTTTACTTGGGCTTCTAGCTCACTCTGCTTTAGCAGTTGGTTTAGTCGTAATTGGTTTTCTATCATTTATAAGATTTGATGTTATGGGGTTACTATTTGGAGACATATTAGCTGTTAATGTTGATGATTTGATAATCATATGGGGAGGTGGTGTAATAATTCTCATTGTATTAAAACTAATTTGGAAACCTTTGTTTGCATCCACAGTAAATTATGAATTAGCTGAAGCTGAAGGTTTAAATCCTGATAGAGCAAAAGCAATATTTACTATTTTAATGGCTGCAATAATTGCTATTTCCATAAAAATTGTAGGGCTTTTGTTAATAACTGGAATGCTGATTATTCCAACAGCAATGGCAAGAAATCTATCTGATACACCAAGGAAAATGGTTGTATATTCTATTCTAGGCGGACTATTATCAGTATTAATTGGATTATTTTCTTCTTTAGAATTTAACACACCTTCAGGTCCATCGATAATTGCAGCAGCTTTGTTATTATTTATAATCTCATTATTTAAAATAAAACAGACCATTCAATTGAAAAATTAATGGGAAATTGATAAAAGAAAAACTATGCTTAAACAGGAAACACTATCAAAAAATCAAAAAATTATACTTGATTATATAGAAAAAGTTAATGAACCCACAAAAGCTTATTCAATACTTCATAACGTCCAAAAAAAAGGTATAAAAGCACCACTTCAAGTTTATAGAGCATTAGATCGGTTAGTTGAAATTGGTAAAATTCATAAAATTGAAAGTAGAAATGCTTTCGTTGCATGCAAAAACTCAAGTTGCCAACTATCTAAAGCAACTGCCTTTTCTATATGTGAAAGTTGTGAAGAAGTAAGTGAAATAAGTGATAATAAATTATCAAAATATTTAAAAAGTTTTCAAGACAAAGCTGGAATGAAATTTAAAAAGTATAACCTTGAATTTTTTGGACTTTGTAAAAAATGTTCTATTAAATGAAAATCTCTAAAGGAGATAAATTAGAAGAAATTACACTTCCAAGAGATGACGGGTCTAAATTTAATCTGTCAGAAACACATGGAAAGAAAGTTCTTTTAACTTTTTATAGAATAGCTGGATGTAGTTTTTGTAATCTTAGATTAAACGAAATTAATAAGAGATTTAACGAGCTAGGAAATAATTTTACACATGTTGCAATATTTCATTCACCAGTAGATAATTTAAGGTCATATATGAAAAAACATAACAATTTACCTTTTACTGTATTAGCTGACGAAGATTTTAAATATTTTCAAAAATATGAAATTGAAAGATCAATGATGAAAACATTATCTGCAATGCTATTTAAATCTCATAAAATAATACCTGCAATGTTAAAAGGATATATTCCTTTAAAAATCAAAGGTCATTTTGATATAGCTGTTACAGATGTTTTAATAAACGAACAAGGCACAGTTGATGAAGTATACTACGCCAAGAAAGATATAGCAGATCATTTCAGTTTTGAAAAAATTAAAGAATTTGCAACAAGCTAAAAACAGATGTTATTTTTTATTTTTAAAGTTGTTGCAGCAGGTTTAATTGTTGCTTTTTCAAGTTGGTTGGCTGGTCAAAATCCTAAGCTCGCTGGATTTATTATTGCATTACCCTTGGTATCACTAATAGCAATACTGTTTTCCTATTATGAGCATAATGATACAGAAAAAACAGTAATGTTTACAAAAAGTATATTTATTGCAGTACCAGCAAGTTATTTATTCTTTGTACCCTTCTTTTTTGCAAAATCTTTTAATATGAATTTTTTCATAATTTATATTGCAGGTTTAATATTCCTAATTGGAGGATATTTTATTCATAGATACATAGTTAATTTCCTATAAAATTAGTATATTTATTTAATCAGAAAGAAAATTGTCATAAGAAAAAATAAAGGAGGTTTTATGTTTATAAAAAAGTATCTTAAATGGATAAGCACTTTTCTTGTTTTAACAGGAATATTGCTTACAAATTTAAATATATATCCGATTAATATATATTTTCACGGTCTTGGTGTAGTCGGTTGGACGATTGCAGGTTTCATCTCAAAAGATAAGGCGATTTTAACAAATTTTGGATTACAAATTCCATTATTTATTGTCGGAATATATAAAGTTATCTTTTAATGAAAAATATTTTGTTTGTTTGTACTGGAAATTCAGCAAGAAGTATTATTGCTGAAAGTATAATAAATAACGTGTATTTTAATAAATATAAAGCTTTCAGCGCTGGTAGCAAACCAACTGGAGAAATAAATAAAAATATTAAATTATTTTTAGAAAATCATAAAAATTATAACCTTACAAATTATGAATCAAAAAGTTTTAAAGTATTTATCGAAAAAGATATTAATATTGATCATGTTATTACTGTTTGTAATAGCGCAAATAAAGAAGTTTGCCCTATATGGCCTAAAAATGATCAAATTGTTCATTGGGATATTGAAGATCCTGTAAGTAAATTTAAGAATTGTGAAGATTCAAAATTATATAAAATTATAAATGATACGTTTGTTTTAATAAATGAGAAAATAGAAAATTGGATTAATGATCAAAAATAAAAATATTTTATTTATTGGTGAATTTTTAGGCAGCTGTTTTCTAGTAATGATTATTGTTGGATCTGGGATAATGGCTGAGAATCTTACAGATGACAATGCGGTAAGACTTTTAGCAAATACTATAGCTACTGGAGCAGGATTATTTGTTCTTATTATTAGTCTTGCTGATATTTCAGGGGCTCACTTTAATCCATTTGTAACACTTGCAATGTTTTTTAATAAAAAAATTAAGAGTAATGTTTTAATAACCTATATATCTGCTCAAATAATTGGGTGTATGGTGGGTGTGATGCTAGCCAATATTTTTTTTGAGCATGAATTTATTGAATTATCAACAAAAAGTAGAGATGGAATTAATATCTTTATATCTGAGATAATAGCAACTTTTGGTCTAATTTTTGTTATTTTTGCCACTTTAAAAGATGGAAAAATTATAACTGCTATCAGTGTATCGACATTCATTTCTGCTGGTTATTGGTTTACTTCATCAACTTCATTTGCGAATCCAGCAGTATCTATAGCACGTACTTTCACTGACTCCTTTACTGGAATTAATTATCAGAGTACTCCAAATTATATCCTTGCTGAAGCTATAGGATTAATACTCGCAATATATATAATTAAAAAAATAATAAGATGAATACAACCTATTAATGTATTATTAAATAAAATTAAAATTTTAGTAGACATTAAAATAATTTTATATAACTAAGACAAATTCCCAATTTATATTTAAAAATAATAAATTTATAGTATGGACATCAATCATTGATACTATAATGATAGATCAATCCACCTTATAATTCTGAAATAAAAAAATTTACTAATAGATTTAAATCACTCAACATATAAAAAGCTATCAAGTCATGAATCGATGGAACCGAAAACAATAATATAAAGGAGATAAAAATGGATATGACTTTAATTTATACGGTTATAGGGTTTGCCCTTGCCGGTTATAGCGTTATCGCTAACGACTCAATTCAAACACTTGGGACATTTATAGCTTCAAAAAAGAAGTGGTTTAAATGGTATACTCTAGCTGGATCTGCATCAGCTGTTATGATTATAGCGTTAGCATGGGGATGGTATTCGTATGATGGTGATATTTCTTATGGAAGATTAACTAGAATACCTTATCAAGAAATTCAATGGTATCACGCAGTAGCGCCTGCAATATTACTATTATTAACAAGAATTGGAATACCGGTATCAACTACTTTCTTAGTTCTTTCAGCATTTGCCTCAACAGTCGTGCTTGAAAAAATGCTTATGAAAAGCGTCGTTGGCTATGGTTTAGCAGCAATGGCTGCTTATATTGCCTGGATAGGTGTTTCTAAATTCATTAATGAAAAATTTGATGAAGTAGATGATAAATGGAGAGGCTTTTGGAGAAATAGTGTTTGGATTTCTTCTGGTTGGTTATGGTGGGTATGGTTATCTCACGATGTGGCTAATATTGCTGTGTATCTACCTAGACAATTAGATTTAACATTGCTTTTAATAGTAATGGGTTACTTTACAGCACTATTATTCTATATTTTCTACATTCAAGGTGGACCAATTCAAAAAGTTGTTCTTGAAAAAACAGGAACTAGATATGCAAGATCAGCGACAATTATTAACGTAATATATGCTGGTGTCTTATTCTACTTTAAAGAACTGAACGATTTACCTATGTCTACGACATGGGTTTTTGTTGGATTATTATGTGGTCGAGAATTAGCAATTGCTACTATGAATAAAGAATATAAATTTGGATATGTTTTCCCTTTAATAGGAAAAGATTTCTTAAAAATGATATTTGGACTTAGTGTATCAGTTGGAATAGTTCTAGGAATTCATTATATAATTATTCCAAATAATTGGTTTTAAACTAATTTTAAGCCGATCGCACCTGCTAGGATAAACAAAATAGAAATTATCTTGGCTGGTGTGATTTTTTCATTTAATAAAAAATATCCAATAAATATTGATAATAAAATACTTGTTTCTCTTAAGGATGTAACAATAGGTATTGGAGCTTTTGTAAATGCCCACACAGCCAAGGCATAACTAGCATAAGATAATGTTACACCGTAAAAAAATATCATTTTACCGTCTCTATAAACTCTTTTAATAATATCCTTTTGACCTCTTAAACCAAGAATAAATGGGAAAATCATAGCGTTTAATATGAAAGACCAGCTTACAAAAGATATTGCAGAATTACTCACTCTTGCTCCATATCCATCTATAAGTGAGTATGAGCCAATAAACAAACCTGTAGTAAAAGAAAATTTAATTACATTTAAGCTACTGTTTTTATAATCAGAAATACCAAGAAAAAAAATTCCAAAACATATTAAGAAAATAGAGATCAGTATAAATTTATTTAACACTACTCCTAACAATAAAATTGAAACTACAGTTACCAATAGTGGCCCTGTCCCTCTTGCTATAGGGTAGACTTTTGTCAAATCTCCTATTTCATATGATTTAAGTAAGAACCATTGATAACCAATATGAACAACAATACTTGCGAAGATATAAGGTATACTTTCTATTGAAGGTGCCGGTAATAAGATGATTGCAACAATTGAAAAAGGTATATGACCTAAAATTATACCAGCCAAAGCAACTGCTTTATCAGAGTGTTTTTTAACCATGCCATTCCAAGTGGCATGGAGTAGTGCTGCCAATAAAACGACAGAAAATACCAATGTATCCATAAAGAGTATTAATTAATTCTACCGTAAATATCTTGATATCTAACTATATCTGTCTCTTTTAAAATAGGTCCAGTTTGTATTTCAATAATTTTTACTTTTTTCTTAAATTTATTTTCTATTCGATGAATTGCTTCTCTTGGGATGAATATTTTTTCACCTGGTTTTTTAAAGAAATTTTTCTTGTTTAATGTAATTAAAGGTTTTCCCTCAGTAATAGTCCAATATTCAGATCGATGAAAATGTTTTTGTAAGCTTAATTTAGATTTAGAATTAACTACCAATTCCTTTACTAAAAAGTTTTTACCTTCATATAGGTTGGTATACCTGCCCCAGGGTCTATAAAATACGTTTTTTTTCTTAAAGTATTTATTTTTATTTTTTTTATATATTTTTGATATTTCAAACCAATTACCAAGATCTGACCATGGAATATTAAGTTTTATTGCATTTATATTCTTTGACTTTTCAAGAATTGCATAATCAAAAGAAATTTCCTTACATTTATCAAAGAATTTTTTATTTAAAAAATATGTATTATTTCTAATCTTTGATTTTTCTAAAGATTTTAGACATGCTTTATAAATACCAGGTTGATATTTTTTAAAGTTATTAATTATTGATGATTTTTTTAAGTAAAACATACCAGAATTCCAATAGCCTCCGGATTTGATTATCTTTTTGGCTTTTTGCTCTGTTGGTTTTTCAATAAATTTAGTAACTTTATTTATTTTTTTTATACTTTTTGTTTGAAGATATCCATATTCAGATGCAGGTCTATTCGGTTTTAGTCCAAAAATAAAAATATTATTATCACTCAAGTTTTTTTTATTACTTTTTAAAGATCTCGTTAATACACTTGAATTTTCTATCAAATGATCTGAAGTAAAAAACATTATTGGTTGATCAAATGTAATTTCTTTAATTAAAGCACTCACTAAAATTGCTGGCGCTGTATTTTTTTTAGCTGGCTCTAATATTATTTTATATTTTTTAATTTTAGATTGTTTTAATGTTTTCTTAACATCCTTTAAATACTTTAGATTTGTACTGATAATTGGAAAATCGTAAGAGTTATTATTAATTCTTTCAAATGCTTTTTGTAACAAAGTCCAGTTTCCAAAATTAATAAATTGTTTTGCTTGAGTATTTTCTTGATTGGGCCAAAGTCGTGTTCCTGCACCACCACAAAGTATTACAGGTCTAATTTTCATCAAATATCAGCGTATGTTTTAACCTCATTTTTACCACCTGGATGTGTAGGTGCACCTAAATAAGCTGGTCCTACGGTTTGAGCATACTTCCAAAGAGTTCCGTTTCCAAAGTTCATTTTTCTTTGTTTCCATTTCTTTTTTCTCAAACTTAGCTCTTTTTTACTTAATCTAACGTTAATAGTTCCCTTTTTTGCATCTATATCAATTATGTCTCCGTTCTTTAAAAGGGCTATTGGACCGCCTATAGAAGCCTCAGGACCCACATGACCAATGCAGAAGCCTCTGGTAGCCCCAGAGAACCTACCGTCCGTAATAAGGGCTACTTTCTCCCCTTTTCCTTGGCCGTAAATTGCAGCTGTAGTCTGCAACATTTCTCTCATTCCCGGACCACCTTTTGGACCTTCGTATCTAATAATAATAATATCGCCGTCTTTGTATTTTCTTTCTTTAACAGCTTTGTAAGCTTTTTCTTCAGAGTCAAAACATCTTGCTCTTCCAGTAAATTGTAATTTTTTCAAACCTGCAATTTTAACAATTCCGCCCTCTGGAGCTAAATTACCTTTTAATCCTACAACTCCACCTGTTTTGGTAATTGGATTTTTATAACTTCTCATAACTTTTTGTTTTGGATTAAATTTTACATTTTTTAAATTCTCTTTCATTGTCTTACCCGTAACAGTCATACAATCACCATGTATATATCCACCATCGTAAAGAGTTTTTAATAACATTGGTACACCACCAGCTTCCCACATATCTTTTGCAACATATTTACCACCAGGTTTTAAGTCTGCAAGATAAGGCGTTCTTTTAAAAATTTTTGCAACATCCATTAAATCAAATTTTATTCCAATTTCATTTGCTATAGCTGGTAAGTGTAAACCTGCATTAGTAGATCCACCAGTAGCAGCTACTATGGTTGCAGCATTTTCTAATGCTTTTCTAGTGACAATATCTCTTGGTCTAATATTTTTTGCTAAAAGCTCCATTACAGCTTTGCCACTATTAATAGCATACTTATGTCTCTGTTTGTAAGGAGCGGGAGTTCCTGCTGAGTAAGGTAAAGCTAATCCGATTGCTTCTGAAACACATGCCATTGTGTTTGCTGTGAATTGTCCACCACAAGCACCTGCACTTGGACAAGCTTTTAATTCTAATTTTCTAAGTGCATGAGCTGTCATTTTTTTGGATGTGTATTTTCCAACACCTTCAAAAACATCAACAACAGTTACATCCTTACCTTCAAATCTACCGGGAAGTATTGAGCCTCCATAAATAAATACGCTTGGAATATTTAATCTCACCATAGACATCATTAGTCCTGGTAAAGATTTATCACAGCCAGCTAAACCAACTAAAGCATCGTAGCAATGTCCTCTAACTGTTAACTCCGTTGAATCTGCAATTACATCTCTTGAAATCAATGAAGATTTCATTCCTTCATGACCCATGGCTATACCATCGGTAACAGTTATTGTACAAAATTCTCTTGGAGTACCCCCAGAAGCATTAACACCTTGTTTAACAAATTGAGCCTGTTTCATTAAATTAATATTACAAGGTGCAGCTTCGTTCCAAGTTGAAACAACTCCCACAAAAGGTTTTGCAACGTCTTTTTCCGTTAAATCCATTGCATAATAAAATGATCTTTGAGGAGCTCTATCAGCACCTAAAGTTGTGTATCTACTTGGTAGTTTTCTTTTATTAAATTTCCGCATTACAAACTTTCTAAAGTATAATTTAATTTATTAACATCTTTTTCTAAATTAATAAAGTTAGACTTTTCTTGTTCTACTATATCATTTGGTGCTCTTTCAATAAAACTTTTATTATTTAATTTTGAGTTAATTCTTTCCATTTCTTTCTCAATTTTATTTTTTTTATTCAATAGTGTCGCTTTTATTTTAGACAATTCAACATTTTCATCAAAATAAATTTTATAAATTTCACCTTTGATGATCAAATTTGCAGAAGGTTTTTTTATTTCATCAATCAAGAAGTCATTTATTCGCCCAATTTTTTTTAATGTATTAGAGTTTCTATTAATAAATTCTTTAATATCAGGATTAATTTTATCAATTAGTATATTGACTAAAGCACCTGGGCTTATTTCAATTTCATTTTTGAATGATCTTATTGCTGATACAAATTCAATTATCTCATTAACTTCATTATAATCATTATCCTTACTTTCATGAACATCTGACCAATTCTTTAACATCAGAAAGTCTTGACCATCTTTATCTAGCTTATTTTTCAACCAAATTTCTTCTGTTAAAAATGGTATAAATGGATGTAAAACTACTAAAATTTGAGTAAAAACATAACTAGCTACATTCCTTGTTTCTTCGATATTTTGATTATTTTCTGAATAAAAAATTGTTTTAGATAATTCTAAATACCAATCACAAAATGAATGCCATACAAATTGATAAGCAATTCTTGCAGCTTCATCAAATCTATAATTTTCAATTGATTTTTTTATTTTTTCGTTGGCATCTATAAATTCAATAAATATCCATTTATTAATATTTAGTTTTATATCCTTTGGAATTTGAACGTGTTCAAATTTACATTCATTTTGAATTAACAAATTGTTTGCATTCCATATCTTATTTAAAAAGTTTCTATAACCTTTGACCCTATCCTCTGATAACTTTACATCTCTTCCTGGGGATGCCATTGATAAAAGTGTAAATCTCAAAGCATCGGCACTGTATTTTTCAATTAGCTCTAAAGGATCAATGACGTTACCTTTAGACTTCGACATTTTTTGTCCTTTTTCATCTCTAACTAACGCATGAACATATATATTTTTAAAAGGTTCTTTATTTTGAAATTCCATTCCAAACATCATCATCCTTGCAACCCAAAAAAAAATAATATCAAAACCTGTAACTAATACCGAAGTTGGATAAAATTTATCTAAATATTCATTTTTTTCAGGCCAACCTAATGTTGCAAAGGGCCATAATCCAGATGAAAACCATGTATCGAGAACATCAGGATCTCTAATTAATTCAACATCCTTTTTGTAATGTTCTTTAGCTAATTTTTTTGCACCTTCTTTTGTTTCATCAACAAATACTTTACCATCAGGCCCATACCATGCAGGTATTTGATGTCCCCACCAAAGTTGTCTTGAAATGCACCAAGGCTCTATATTATCCATCCATTGAAAATAAGTTTTTGACCAATTTGGGGGAAAAAAATTGGTTGTTTTATTATTTACAATTTCTTTAGCTTTTATTGATAGTTTCTTTGCATCTGCAAACCATTGTTCTGTCAAATACGGTTCAATAATTGAATTTGATCTGTCGCCATAAGGAACTTTATTCTTAATTTTTTCTTCTTTTATAAGTAAATGTTTATCCGAAAGTTCTTTCAAAATTCTTTTTCTTGCTTCAAATCTATCAAGACCAATATAATTATCTGGTGCATTATCGTTAATTTTTCCATCAGGAGTAAAAATGTTTATTATTTCTAAATTATTTCTTTCTCCAACATCGTAATCATTAAAATCATGTGCAGGTGTTATTTTAACAGCGCCAGTGCCCTGTTCAGGATCTGCATATTCATCTTCAATTATTTTTATTTTTCTTTCAATTATTGGAATTATAACATTTTTATTAACAAAGGATTTGTATCTGTCATCGGATGGATTGACCGCTATTGCAGTATCCCCTAACATTGTTTCAGGTCTTGTTGTTGCAATGGTTATAAAATTATCGGTTCCTTCAATAGGATAATTTATATAATAAAGTTTTGAATTAACTTCTCTTTGGTCTACTTCTAAATCCGAAATAGCTGTTTTTAAAACAGTATCCCAATTAACTAATTTTTTTGATTTATAAATTAGTCCCTTTTTATGCATTTCAACAAAAACTTTTAAAACGGATTTAGATAAATTATCATCCATAGTGAATGCATTTCTTGACCAATCACAAGAACATCCTAACTTTTTTAACTGATTAATTATGATATCCCCATATTGAGCTTTCCATTCCCATACTTTTTCAATAAATTTTTCCCTTCCTAAATCATTTTTATCTATTCCCTCAGATTTCAATTTTTTCTCAACTAATGCCTGAGTGGCAATTCCTGCGTGATCAGTTCCTGGCTGCCATAAAGTTTCAAAATTATTCATACGATGATATCGCGTTAACAAATCTTGAATAGAATTATTTAATGCATGACCCATATGCAAACTACCAGTTACATTTGGAGGAGGTATAACTATTGAAAATTTTTTTTTATTAGATTTTGGCTTAAATAATTTTTTTTCTTCCCAATAAGAATAGATCTTATTTTCAACATTTTCGTGAATATATTTGTCTGAACTCATGAAAGATTATTTTATAAATTAATCATTTTAATAAACAACAATGAAATTAGCAGTTAAATTTATAGACTAAATTATAAAATTAATTATATATGAAATCATTGTATATATAATGCAGGGCAACGTGGCGGAATGGTTACGCAGAGGATTGCAAATCCTTGTATCCCGGTTCGATTCCGGGCGTTGCCTCCAAAATCTTTTTTTGTTGTTTTAATAAAAAAAAAAAGTAAGTTGAGTTTTTATATTCCTCGGTAGCTCAGTTGGTAGAGCAGTTGACTGTTAATCAATTGGTCGCAGGTTCGAGTCCTGCCCGAGGAGCCAATTTTTTATCTAGTTATCCTGTTTTGGAAATATTTACCTGATTGATTTGCAAATTTTTATTAAACTTAATTTTTTGATCTTGAGTAAGCTCAGAATAAACTTTAATTAAAAAATTATAATTAACGTTCATGTGGCCCTCTTTTGATCTTTCTAAATTTATTAAGTACTCTGAAAAATCCTCAAAAAAATAGTTTATAGGAACCTTAAGATAATTAGATAATTGCAATAATCTTATTGAACTAACCCCATTTGTTCCTTTTTCGTATTTTTGTATTTGTTGAAATGTAACATTTATTGCTTTTGCTACTTTAGTTTGCGTTAAACCAAGTGCTAAACGTCTTAGTTTTAACTTGTTACCAAGATGTTTATTGAAATTTTCTTCCATCAAAGACCCCTCTTTAATTAAAATATTATTCAGAGTTAATAGAAATCAAAAAGTTATTTCAAGTAAAATAATTTTAAAAAAAATAATAATTTTTAGCATTTGATAAAGCTGTCAAGCAACTTTTTTTGTGATTTAGATAAATTTTTATAATATTTGGCTTAAAAAAAGCTTAGTTCTATCACTTTTTGGATTAGCGAAAAATTCTTTCGTTTCTGCTTGTTCTACGATCATGCCTTCATCCATAAATATTACCTCATCTGCTACTTCTTTGGCAAAACCCATCTCATGTGTAACAACAATCATTGTCATGCCTGCTTTTGCTAAGTTTACCATAGCATCTAAGACTTCTTTAATCATCTCTGGATCAAGAGCAGAAGTTGGCTCATCAAATAGCATAATTTTAGGTTCCATACACAATGCTCTAGCAATTGCACATCTTTGCTGCTGTCCTCCTGACAATTGTCCTGGAAATTTTTGTGCTTGATCGCTAATTTGAACTTGATTTAGATGCTCCATTGCAAGTTCCTCTGCTTTTTGTTTAGGCATTTTTTTAACCCAAATAGGAGCTAGAGTACAGTTATCTAATATAGATAAGTGTGGAAATAGATTGAATTGTTGAAAAACCATTCCAACTTCTGCTCTTATTGCTTCAATATTTTTTGTGTCTTCTGTTAATTCATTTCCATCAACAATAATTGATCCTTCTTGATGTTCTTCAAGTCTATTAATACATCTAATTAATGTAGATTTACCTGAGCCAGATGGACCACAGACAACAATTTTTTTATTTTTTTCTACGTCTAAATTAATATTTTTTAATACCTGAAAGTCTCCAAACCATTTATTCATTTCTTTTATTTGTATGATTTTATTGGACATTATCTTTCAGTTTTATATTTTTGTTCTAAATTATAACTATATTTACTCATTGCATAGCAAATAATAAAAAATACAATTGATGCAAATACATATCCCTCCATTGCATAACCAAGCCATTTTGGATTAGTTTTTGCCAAACCTAACATCCCTGCCAATTCTAATAATCCAACTACAAAAATTAGTGGTGTGTCTTTCACTAAGGCAAGAAATGTATTTGCAATACCGGGTATAACTAATTTTAGAGCTTGAGGTAAAATAACGAATATATGCATCTTCCAGTAACCCATACCTAATGATTTTGCAGCATCGTATTGACCTCTTGGTAAAGCTTGTAAACCTCCTCTTATCACTTCTGCCACATAAGCAGCTTCAAATAAAGAGATTGCAATAATAACTCTGACAAGTTTATCAATAAACATGTCTTCTGGTAGAAACATTGGAAACATAACTGATGACATAAACAGTACTGTAATTAATGGTACTCCACGCCAAAATTCTATAAAACCTATAGATATATATTTAATTATTGGTAAATCAGATCTTCTCCCCAAAGATAAAAATAATCCAATTGGAAAACAAAATATTAAGCAAAAAAATGAGACAATAAAAGTTAAAGACAAACCACCCCAAGCACCTGTTTCAACCCACTCAAGAGATTCTAGTTTTCCTAATTCAATCAGTTCTTCATAAAAGAAAACATACTTTAATAATATATAAATTGTAATTGGTACTATTATAAAATAATACATTTTAAATTTTGAAGGAATGAAAAAACCAATTATGATTGATACAACTGCAGCAATTATTCCATAAGAAAAGTCAAAAAATATTGGTCCTCCTGAAATAAAAAAATATATAAATAGCAATGCTATCAATGGATAAATAACAACATAATATAACGTTAAATATTTTTTTAATTTTTCTGTTGTAAAAAAACCAACTGATCCAAGAAAAGCCAAAGAAATAAATGAGATATTAATCCTCCATTGTTCTTCATTAGGATACATTCCATACATAAATCTATTAAACCAAACTTTTATATATGTCCAACAAGCACCTGAACCAGAACAAGCATCTTTACTATCCCCTGCAATACTTGCATCTAAAATAAACCAGCTAAGTGTTGGTGGTGATAATTTAATTATTATAAAAATAATTAATAGAGATAATAAAGCATTAAATGAGTTTGTGTTTATATTTTTATTTATTAAATCTAGAAATTTAATTCCTGAATACTCAATTCTTATAAAATGCAAACCTATAAACCCCAGGAATAAAGGTAGCAAAAAACTTAAGACACCTGGCAAAAATGAAGTTAAATTAATATTATAAAAAGAACCAAGAACAACGTCTAAAACACTAAAAAAAAATAGAGTTAATCCTACAGATAAATAAGTAAGTAAATTATTTTTGTCAGGAGTTAATAATGTTGATTTTTTCATTATTTTTCTTTAATTGCAATTTTTTTATTATACCAATTCATAAGAATTGAGATTGAAATACTTAAAGATAAATAAGTTAACATTGTAATTGATACAATTTCAATTGCTCTTCCTGTTTGCATTAAAGCTGTACCTGCAAAAACCAATACTAAATCTGGATAAGCAATAGCTGCTGCTAATGACGAATTTTTAGTTAAGTTTAAGTATTGATTAGTTGTTGGTGGAATTATTATTCTTAATGCTTGTGGCATGACAACTAGCTTCAATACTTGATTGGGGGTTAATCCTATAGAAGCAGCGGCTTCTTTTTGACCTTTCCCAACCCCTTGAACACCTGCTCTTACATTTTCAGCTATAAAAGTTGCTGTATACAATGATAAAGCCAGAGCTAATGATATTAATTCTGGTGGTAATTTTAGACCTCCTTCGAATGTAAATGAATTTTGTGATAATTGCTTAATTACTGGTACCTCTACAGATGTAGTAACACCTCCAAAAAGATAACTTAATAAAGGCAAAATAATTAATAAACCAAAAGCAATTAGTAACATCGGAGTTTGAATACCCTCCTTTTCTTGCTTCTTTTTAGCGTAAATTTTAACAAAAAATATGGAAATGATTGAAGCAATTAATGAATAAACAAAGACATCTATATTATTCCAAACAAATGAAGGTATAAAGAATCCTTTAATTGTTAGAAAGAAAACTCCAAACATTGGTTCTGCTTTTTCAGGTAAAGGTAATGCCCTTAGAGCCGCAAAATACCAAAAAAATATCTGTAATAATAATGGAATATTTCTAAAGAACTCTACATAAGCTGATGCGGCTCTTTCAATTAAGAAATTATTTGATAATCTTGCTATACCAACAATTACGCCAATTATAGTTGCAAAAATTATTCCAACAACTGAAACTAGAATTGTATTTAACAATCCAACTAGGTAAGCTCTAAAATAAGAATGAGAGCCATCATATTCTATAAGAGAAAATTGGACATCAAAAGATGATTCTTGTGATAAAAATCCATACCCAAAAGTAATACCTCGATTTTCCATATTAACTTGTGCATTGTATGAAAAAAATCCAAATATAAGGATAACAACTAAAAGTGTTAGTAGCTGGGGTAATAATTTTTTAAAATTCACAACTAAATAAGATATATAAAAAAAAGGGCTAGAAAAATCTAGCCCTCTTTAATTGTATTTTACAAGAATTATCTTGCAGGTGGTACGTATAATATTCCACCTTTAGTCCATAATTCATTTGGACCTCTATCAGGTAAAATTCCAGTGTCTGCTATATTTCTTTTATAGCTTTCACCGTAGTTTCCAACTTGCTTGATTATTCTTAAACTCCACTCATTATCTAAACCTAAAGCAGCTCCCAATTCACCTTCTGCACCAACTAGTCTTTTAACTGCAGGGTTATCTGAAGTTTTCATCATGTCAGCGTTTGATGAGGATACACCATATTCTTCAGCTTCGATCATAGTGTTTAAAGACCATCTTACGATATCTTCCCAAACAGAATCACCTTGTCTAACAACTGGTCCTAATGGCTCTTTAGAAATCGTTTCAGGTAAAACTACATGATCATTTGGATTGCTTAATTTAATTCTTTGAGCAGCCAAACCAGATTTATCTGTAGTATATGTATCACATCTACCTGCATCGTATGCAGCAACAACTTCGTCAGCTTTTTCAAATGTTACTGGCTCATATTTAATTCCTTTTGAATTAAAGAAATCTCTCATATTAAGCTCAGTAGTTGTTCCTAAGTTAGTACAAGCAGAAACACCAGCTTTAAAATCATTCACAGATGAAATTCCAGAGTTTTTTCTAACCATAAAACCTTGGCCATCATAGAAATTTACACCTACGAAAGTAAGACCAATATCTGCATCTCTTGAAAGAGTCCAAGTAGTATTTCTTGATAGGATATCTATTTCATTAGATGTTAATGCAGTAAATCTTTCTTTTGCACTTAGTGGAGTAAATTTAACTTTACTTGCATCACCTAGCACAGCTGCAGCTACTGCTCTACATACGTCTACGTCAACACCTGTCCAGTTACCTGCCTCATCAGCATTAGAAAATCCTGGAAGACCTTGCGAAACACCACATCTCACAAATCCTTTTTTTTGAGTGTTTTTAAGAGTTTTTGACTTTTTTGCAGCCATAGTTTCTGTTGTAAAAGTGAACAAAACAGCAAACATAGCAACAACTGAAGTCAATCGTTTTACTAATTTAAACATTATATATTCCTCTTGTTTATTTATTTGTTAACAAATTATTCAAAATTATTTTTTGAATAGAGCAAGTAAAGCAGAAACAAAGTGCCTCATCAATCTTAAATTAGTCGCGTTATGTATGAATAATTGGCGCGCTCTGAAGGATTCGAACCTTCGACCTACGGTTTAGAAAACCGTTGCTCTATCCAGCTGAGCTAAGAGCGCTTTTAGAAGATTTATAATACTAAATTAACTTTTGAAAAGAAATTTCTTTATTAAAATTATTACTGAAAGTAGTTCAATTCTACCAATAATCATGAAGATTACTAATGATATTTTACTTAAAAGATTAAAGTTATAAAAATTTAATCCGTGCAAATTATACATTTCAGAGTTTACCGTATTCATTATTGTTAAGATCCCTAACTTAAAAGAGGTTTCAAATTCAATATTAGAAATAGTTAATAAAAAAGTAATTATAAACAAAGAAATTAAAAATATTATTATAGCCAAAAAATACTTATTAATATCTGTATTCTTTGCACTTATTTTATTTAAAGATAATTTATTGGAATATATTTGATTCGGTTTTGAGTGAGAAAGAATATTATTAATTGAAAATTTGATTAGAGTTATAACTTTTATAACTCTTAATCCTGAACTTGTTGAAAAAAAAGATCCTCCTAAAATTACAAGAATAAGAAAAACAAATGCAAGATTATTTGGTATTTGGTTAAAGGAAATTCCTATATTAGAAACACTACTGCATATTGATACAAGTATATTTAAAAAGTTATTATCATAATTCAAGAAAATAAAAAATATAATTATTATTAATATCAAATATATTAAAATATTTATATCTTCACTTAGATAATTAATATTTTTCTTTTTAAAAAAAATTAAATTATATATGAAAAAAAGGCTAAAAAAAGATAACAACATAGAAACTGAAAGAACAATCTTACTTAAGTCATCTGAAAAAATTAAATCAAAGTTATTATTTGGCAAAAATCCTCCTGAAGAAATTATTGTTAATGAATAATTTAATGCATCATAGGATCTTAAATTAATTAATTTTAATAAAACAAATATGAAAAATGTTAAAAAAATATAAATTACTAATATTTTAAAAATTTGTTTAAATATTTCAGAATTATTGAGTGAGATATAATTCGTTAAAGATTTTTTTAGGTTCTCGTCGAAAATATCAATTAATAGCAATATTGAAAAGAGGAAATATAAACCACCAATCCATTGAGAGCTAGATCTCCATAATATTAATGTTTGGTCTATTTGATTTATGTTATTAAATACTGTAAATCCTGTAGATGTAAAACCTGAAACAGATTCAAAATATGAGTTGAAAAAACCTAAATTTTCACTACTCAAAAAATATGGTATTGAAATTATTAATGGTAAAAAAATATAGCCTATGAAAACTGTTAAAATTCTCTCATATAAATTAACTTTTAAAAACTTATATTTTTTGGTTATGATTAAAACGTTTCCCAAAAAAAAACTTAATACAAATGTGATTATATAATTGGTTAAATTATCAAGAATATTAAAATAATATGAATAAATTATATTAAAAATTGAAAAAAAACTTATAATAAGTGAGAATACCCCTAAGTATTTTAAACTGAAAATGCTCATGAATTAAATAGAACTAATTCTAAACAGATTTTCTACAAGTGGTAATTGATCTCTTTTTGCAAGCAAAACAACAGTATCATTTTTTTGAAAAACATATTTTGAAGAAGGCAATATAAATTTATCTTCTCTTAAAATTGCACCTACTCTAATTTCATCTGGCAAATCAGAATTACGTAATTCTTTATTAATTAATTCAGATGTCTCTAAAATATCAGCTTCTATCACTTCATATTCTCCATTTAATATAGTGTAAGCATTTTCTATTGTGCCTTTGTGGACATGTTTTAGAATACTAGAAACAGTGCTCATCCTTGGATCGATTAAATCATCGATTTTTAATGAGGATTGTAAAAGTGAATAGTTTGGTTTGTTTATTAATGCCATCGTCCTTTTATTTTTAGAGAATTTCTCTACTAAAACACTAACCATCAAATTATCTTCATCGTCATTAGTTAAAGCTAACACAGTTTCTACTTCTTCAAGATTTGCCTCGCTTAAAACATCCTCGTCAAGTCCGTTCCCATTAATAACAATTGTGTCATTTAAATAATTTGCAATAAATTCAGCTCTGGATTTGTCTTTTTCTATAATTTTTACTCTTGCTTCATCAAAGTTGTTTTCTATGTTTGATGCTAAATTAAAACCTATATTTCCTCCACCAATAATTAAAATTTTATTAGCAATTTTTTCATTATGTCCAAAAATTTTGAGTGTTTCTTCCATCTGAGATGAATTAACAATTACGTAAGCCTTATCGTTATGTTTTAATTCATCATTCTTTTTTAATATCTTGAATTTTTCTTCACGGATAACTCCTAGAATATATGCATTAAGTTTTGGAAATTTATTTGTTAATTCTTTAAGTTTAATATCATGGATAGGACATTTTTCATCAATTAGAATCTCAAGTAATCTTATCTTGTTATCAGCAAAAGGTACGTTATCTAAAGTGCCAGGTGCTTCTAATTTTCTTTGTAGTGATTTAGCAATTTCTAGCTCTGGAGATATTACATAATCAATTGGTAAATTATCTTTATTAAAAAGAGTTGAAAATTTTGGATCTAGGTATTCTTGGGATCTAATTCTGGCTATTTTTTTTGGTACTTTAAATAATGAATATGCTATTTGACAGATTAACATGTTAATTTCATCATTTCTTGTAACTGCAATTAACATGTCTGCATCAGCTGTGTTAGCTCTATCTAGAATTTCAGGTGAAGTAGCTTTTCCAACAATAGCCTTTACATCTAAAGACTCATTGATCCTTTGTATATCATCACTAGATTGATCAATAACTGTAATTGAGTGATTTTGATCAGTTAATAATTTTGCAATAGTAAAACCTACTCTACCTGCACCACAGATGATTATATTCATTAATTTAAGTCCTTAACACCTAATAACTTTAGTTTTCTATGAAGAGCAGATCTTTCCATGCCAACAAATTTTGCAGTTTTAGATATATTTCCTCCAAATTTATTAATTTGTGACATTAGATATTCTTTTTCAAAGTTTTCTCTCGCTTCTCTTAATGGAATAGCAAGATTATCTGCAACCGAGAAGTTTTCTTTTGTATTCTTTGACAAGGATTCTTTAATAATATTTAATATTTTTTCTTCATCATTACCAGGAGAAAGTATTGCAATTCTTTCTACTAAGTTTCTAAGTTCTCTTACGTTACCAGGCCAATCATAATTTAAAAGATAATTTTCATCTTTAATTGCGAATTTTTTATAATTATATGTTTCACAAATATTTTTTATAAAATAATTGACTAATAGTGGAATATCTTCAACTCTTTTATTTAAAGGTTGTATTTCAATATTAAAAACATTTAATCGGTGAAATAAGTCTTCTCTAAAATTACCATTTTTAATTTCAGTATGTATATTTTTACTTGATGAACAAAAAATTCGAACATCGACTTTGATATCATGATTGCTGTTTATCCTCTTAAATTTTTGATCTATTACAACCCTTAAAATTTTTGATTGTGTTTCTAATGGAATTTCAGTGACTTCATCAATAAGTAGAACTCCTCCTGACGCTTTTTCTAGTGCTCCATAAACTATTGATCCATCTTTCTTTTCTTCTCCGAAAAGTTCTAATTCATATTTTTTTGAATCCAGCAATGCACCATTTATAATAATAAATGGACCTTTTGATCGTTTCGAATTTTTATAAATTTTTCTAGATATCAATTCCTTTCCAGAACCTGTTGGGCCACTAATAAAAACTCTACTTTCAGATTGGGATAATTTTTGTATCTGATCCTTTATAGATGCAATATTTTGGCTTTTTCCGATTATCTCAAATGAGTGGAAAAGTTTACTATTTAAAGAATTATTCTCTTTTTTTAAATTAAAATTTTCTACGGCTCGTTTTATAAAATTTAATAATCTTTCCTTATCAAAAGGTTTTTGAATAAATTCAAATGCACCTGATCTTAATGAATTAACTGCCATCTCAATATTAGCATGACCAGAGATAATTATAACTGGAATATCTGTGTTTTTTTTTTTTATATGCTCCAACAACTGTATTCCATCATTGTCACCTTTATCTAATTTGACATCTATTATTGCTACGTCAGGAAGTTTCTTATCTATCTCTGCTAAACCTTGATTAAAATTTGCAGCTATTCTTGTTTTATAGCCAGCGTCTTGTATTAACTCATCAAGTATATTTCTTATATCTGCGTTATCATCAATTATTAAAATTTCTGTAGACATTTAAATTTATTTTGGAATTATGATCTGAACTTTAGCTCCATATCTCGTATTAAAAAATTTAATTGATCCATTATGGTCATTTATTATTTTATCTACTATTGATAAACCTAAGCCAGTTCCTTTTTCTTTAGTTGTAAAATATGGTTTTATAATATCTTTAGTTTTTATGTTTTTAAAACCTTCACCTGTGTCTTTTAAATTAATTGTTATATAGTCTCTTCTTTGGTTTATTTCTATATCAATATTTTTCAATGTTTTCGATACTTTTTTAACTTTTTCGTTTATGCTTTCAATTGAATTTTTAATTAGGTTCAAGAATAGCCGACTGAATTGCTCATTATCAAATTTAAATAAAACATGTTTTCCTAATTTATTGTTGATATTAAAGTTAATTGATTTGTTCAATTTTTTAAGTAGCTCAATATTTTCATTTAATACTTTGATTATATCATTTTTTTTAAAATGAGGCTTAGGCATTCTTGCAAAATCTGAAAATTCATTTACTAAATTTTCAATATGCTTGATTTGTTTTAGGATAGTTTTTAAATTATTTTGATATTTTTCTTTTTTTTCTTCAGATAATTCAGGTAAATATTTTGAATTTAAATTATCAATAGTCAATTGAATTGGCGTTAATGGATTCTTAATTTCGTGAGCCATTTTTCTTGCAACAGTTTCCCATGCTTCATGTCTTTCATTAGATAATAATTTTTCTTGTTGATTTTTTAATTTATCAATCATTGAGTTAAAGTTTTTATTTAATAATTCCATTTCTCTATCAGCTTTTAACTCTGGTACTTTAATATCCAAATTTCCTTTTCCTATTTTTTCTGAGGCAGAAATTAAATTATTTATAGAAATAAAAAATCTTGATGAAAAACGGATCGCAATAGTTATTGATAAAAATAGTAAGATTGTAATAATGGATAAATAGATAATTATAAATGAAATTCGAATACCTAGACTTTGATTTTCTACTGTATAATAAAAATTTATAGCCTCTTCTGATTCTAGTAAATAATTTGAAATATTTTTATCAATTTTTTTTACAACATAAAGAAAGGTGTCATTAAAATTTTGGAGTTTTATAACTGCTGCAGATCTATTTTCTTGAGCATTTATAATTTTTAATGGACGATCATCGTTTCTTACCATTTTTAATGCTTGGTCTTCTATTTTGTTATATTTTGAGTTGTTTGCTGAAATTAATAAATTTCCTTTAGAGTCTATTAAGAAAAGCTGATCTATATCTCTTACAACTGTTTGGGAGTTTAAAAAGGCATTAAATCTATTTGGATCAGTTTTATAAATGTTAGAATATTTATTCAAATCAAAGGCAATTAAAATAATTTCAGATTGGATTTTATTTCTTTTTTCATCGATATAATTTTTTGCTATTTCATATGAATTATTGACTGCTGTTGTTATTTTTTTGTCAAAATATTTTTCTAAAGCAAAAGAAAAAACAAATAATGAAAAGAATGCAATTAGCAATGAAGGTATTAAGGTAAATAATGCAAATGATATAATATATTTTCTGTTAGCAACCGAGCCTCTTACGTTAATGTTATTTTTAATAGAATTTTTAATATCAATAAAAATGGAAATAAAAAATATTAATAAAAAAACAATATTTAATATTAAAACTATTTGTAAATTTTCTTCATTTAATTTAATAAAACTTCTATCAATGAATGTTAAAAAAGTGATGAAAGACAAGAAAAGCGTTAAGAAAAATATTATAATAATAAATAAATTTCTTTTTAAGAATAGAAGCATAAACTATGAATATATATAAAAATTTATAAATAAATACATGAGTGATTGTTTTATATTATTAACTGCTGGAAAAAGTAAGAGATTTAAGTCTCCTTTAAAAAAGCAGTTTATTATGTACAAAAACAAGCCATTATTTCATCATTCACTTAAGACAGCCTTAGACTCAAAATTATTTAAAAAAATTTTAATTGTCTCTAATAAAAAGATTAAAAAAATTAATTATAGAAATGTTCATTTAATAAAAGGTGGCAAAGAAAGACACAATTCGACCGAAAATGCACTGAAATATTTACAAAATAAAAGAATTAAAAATGTATTTATTCATGATGCTGCAAGACCAAACCTCTCGATAAATTTACTTAAAAAATTAAAAAATAGACTAAAGAAAAATAGTGCTGTTGTACCATATTTAAATTCTGAAAATTCAGTAAAATACAAAACTAATAATAATATAAACAATTTGGATAGAGAAAAAATTTTATTAACACAAACACCACAATGCTTTAATTTTAAAGAGTTATTTAATTTATATAAAACTAATAAAGAAAAAATTACGGATGAGGCTAGTCTTTATTTAAACAATAATAAAAAAATTAAATTTATTCTTGGAGAAAAAAAAAATTTTAAAATAACAACTCTGGAAGATATAAAAAAATTAAAATATGAAGTTTATTACGGTATTGGATTTGATATTCATAGATTAATTAAAAATAAAAAACTATTTTTAGGAGGTATGCACATTCCTTTTCACTCAGGTCTTAAAGGTCATTCCGATGGAGATGTAATTCTTCACGCAATAATTGACGGTCTATTAGGTGCAATGAGAAAAAGTGACATAGGTACCCTCTTCCCAAGTAATTCAAGCAAATTTAAAAATATTAGATCTAAGAACATGCTTAGTCCTATACTAAAATTATTAAATGAAAATGATCTAATAATAAATAATATAGATATCAACCTAATATGTGAAAATCCTAAAGTTTCAAAAATTAAGGGTAAAATACTAAACTCATTATCTAATTTATTATCCATAGATAAGAATTTGATAAATTTAAAAGGTAAAACAGTTGAAAAATTAGGTATAATAGGAAAAGAACAAGCAATTGCATGCGAAGTAATCTGCTCTATATCAAAATGAAAAAGATTAATATTCTAATATCAACCTTTTTTGGAAATGGATATATTTCAAAAATACCAGGAACATTTACATCGCTAAGCACATTATTAATTCTTTATATATTCTTTGAAGTATTTGGATTTAAAAATCTTAATTATATATTAATTTTATATTCCATAATATTCTTTTATTCATTTTACGCTGTTATGGACTCTGAAACAGAATTTGAAAAAAAGGACCCAAGACAAATTGTAATTGATGAAGTATTAGGTCAAGCGATGCCTCTTATATTCATTGTATATTTATCATCTCATAAACTTATTAGTATTCCTGTGGAAATATATTATTTATTATCATTTATACTGTTCAGATTTTTTGATATTGTTAAACCCTTCCCAGTTAGTTACTTCGACAAACAACATAAAAATTTCTTTGGCATAATAATGGATGATATAATGGCGGGTTTGTATACTATCTTGATAATCTATTTTGTTAGTTTAAACTTTTAATGAACATCGAGAAATTACATAAAAAATTAATAAAAAAGAACATTTCATTGTCTGCTGCTGAGTCATGTACCGGTGGCTTGTTATCAAGCAAATTTACTAGGCTAAGTGGTTCGTCAAAATATTTTAAGACAAGTTTGGTCACTTATTCAAATGATGCAAAAATTAGAATATTAAAAGTTAATAAAAAAATTATAGATAAATACGGTGCTGTTAGTCCTGAATGTTGTGAGGCTATGGTTAAAAATTTAGCCAAGTTATCAAAAAGTAAGATTAATATTTCTATTACGGGTATTGCAGGTCCTAATGGTGGAACAAAACTTAAACCAGTTGGATTAGTTTATATTGGAATAAAAAAAAAAAATAAAATTCTAATCACCAAAAATATATTCAAACAAAAAAGCAGAATTGCTGTTCAAAATGCTACTGTTAAAAAAACTTTAGAAATTATTGGATCTCTTATTTAAATTTAGTTACAGACTTTCAGCTCT
This sequence comes from uncultured Pelagibacteraceae bacterium, assembly GCA_902515965.1. Classification (GTDB taxonomy): domain Bacteria; phylum Pseudomonadota; class Alphaproteobacteria; order Pelagibacterales; family Pelagibacteraceae; genus Pelagibacter. The sequence continues at coordinate 4,992 of CABXWS010000001.1, read as the reverse complement.
TTTTTGAAAAGCATCAGCTATTTTATTAAGTCCAAATTGGAATGATTTTACCATTATAATATTTAGAAACTTATTTTTAATTTCAAAATCAACATCGAAATGAACCTCGGTGAAATTCTCTTTTTCAACAAATTTCCAATTATTTTCTAAGTAATTAAGCGGACCTTCTATATTTGTAACATGAATATGATCATTTTTTTTATAGTATTTAACATCACTTTTGTAAGTATCTGTAAATGGTTTTTTGCCTATTGTTAAATCAGCTATAATTTTTGTCACATCCTTTTCTTCTTTCTTTTTATAAACCTTAGAACTTATACAGAATGGAATAAACTCTGGATATTTTTCTATATCAAGTACAAATTCTATAAGTGTTTTCTTATCGCGTTCGATTAATCGCGTTACTGATGCTTTTGGCATAATATTAATTGAATCTATTTTGTTTCAATATAGCAAAATCTTCATCTGCATGGTATGATGATCGTGTTAGTGGGGATGAGGATACCAGTAAAAAACCTTTAGACTTTGCAATTGTCTCTAAATCTTTAAACTCTTGGGGATGATAATATCTATCTAGCGGATGATGTTTCGATGATGGTTGGAGGTATTGACCAATAGTTAAAAAATCAACATCTGCAGATCTTAGATCATCCATAACTTGGATAATTTCATTTTTTTCTTCTCCCAAACCAACCATTATACCTGACTTTGTAAAAACTTTTTTATTATCTTTTTTTGTGTTTTTAAGAAGTTCTAAAGATGCAAAATATCTAGCACCAGGCCTGACTTTTACATATAGTCTAGGTACAGTTTCAATATTATGATTAAAAACATCTGGATTTGCACTTAAAATAATTTTGTAAGAATCACCTTTTCGTAAAAAATCTGGTGTTAAAACTTCTATTGTTGTATCGGGATTTTTTTTTCTAGTAATTTCTACAACTTCTTTAAAGTGAGTGGATCCACCATCTGGCAGATCATCTCTATCAACTGATGTAATTACTACGTGTCTTAAATTTAATTTTTTTACAGCATTGGCAATTTTAATTGGTTCAAATTGATCCAATTTTTCAGGTTTTCCTGTCTTGACATCGCAAAAGGCACAGGCTCTGGTACAAGTATCTCCCATAATCATAAAAGTTGCATGTCTTTTACTCCAACACTCAGTGATATTTGGACAGTTTGCTTCTTGGCATACGGTTACTAGATTATTTTGATTAACTACAGTTTTTGTTAGAAAAAATTCCTTACTATCTGAAAGCTTAGATCTAATCCATTCAGGTTTCTTTTTAATAGGATTAACTGGATTCTTGACTTTTTCAGGATGTCTGGGTTTAATTTTGTCCATAATTTTTTATTATATAAGTAGTCTCACCCTCTTTTCCAAATAAAAATTTGTCTCGTATTAAAATTTCAATAAAATCAAGGTCAATATTTTCAGTTAATAATGAATTTTTATGCTCCAAATCTTGAATTTTATTTTGTAGGTCATTTTGCTTAATTTTTAGCGTTTCATAAATTTCTTTTTTTTTTAAATAGGAAATTAGACCTCTATCCCCACCCAATAAATTGAAAAAGAAATAAATAATCAAAAAAGTAACAATTAAAATAAAATAATTTTTTTTTATTTTATCTAGCATTAATTTATTCTATGCATTTTTGACTTTTTTCCAAGTTCATGCTCAATTCTTAATAATTGATTATATTTTGAAACTCTTTCTGATCTTGCTAATGAACCAGTTTTAATCTGATTAGAATCTGTACCAACAGCAAAATCTGCAATAAATGTATCTTCGCTGTCACCTGATCTATGTGAGATTATGGTTTTATAACCAATCAATTTTGCAAATTTAATAACTTCAATTGTTTCAGTAATAGTACCAATCTGATTCAATTTAATTAAAATTGAATTTGCTGAAACATTTAAAAATCCAATTTTTAAACGTTCTAAATTTGTGACAAAGAGATCATCTCCTACAATTTGTAATTTATTTTGTGTTTTGTTTAAAAGCTTTGTCCAGGCTGACCAGTCATTTTCACCAAACGGATCTTCAATAGACTTAATTTTATATTTTTTTATAAGTTTAAAATAATTATCTATTGATTTATCTACACTGGTGTACTTTTTTGAATGAATTGAATACTTCTTATTTTTAATTAATTCGTTTGCCGCAACATCTAAACAAATAGCTATATCTTTACCATTTTCAAAACCTGACAAATGAATAGCTTTTACTATCAGTTTTAGTGCACTTTCATTATCATCTATCATTGGAGCAAACCCACCCTCATCACCAACAGACGTTGAATGACCCATTTTTTTTATTAAATGTCTTAATTTATTAATAACAATAAAACACATTCTTACACCTTCTGAAAAGGATTTGGCCTTGTCGGGCCTTATCATAAACTCTTGAATTCTAAGTCCATTATTAGCATGAGCCCCGCCGTTTATAATATTCATCATAGGATATGGTAGTTTGAAGTTTTTATTTTTTAGCAAATTTCTATAAATTGGAATTTTCTTTATTTTAGACGATAATTTTTTGACTGCTATTGAAACAGATAGAATTGCATTAGCACCAATTTTTTTTTTTTGTTTGGTACCATCAAGTCTTATTAATAAATTATCTATTTTTTCTTGGTGATGAACATTAAAATTTTTAAGTTTTTTAGAAATTACTTTATTAATAAAATCAATAGGTTTTAGAACACTTTTTCCAAGATACCTTTTGTTGTTTAAGTCTCTTTTCTCAAATGCTTCGTAAGTTCCAGTTGATGCTCCAGATGGACAAATTGCTGTTGCACTTATATCATTAACAAAAACTTCAGCCTCAATCGTCGGATTTCCTCTACTATCAAAAACTTGTCTTGCAATAACTTTAGAAATTTTAAACATTATTATTTTTTACTAAATTGTCTATTTCAACTATCTGACTTACTAAATTATCTAAGGAACTAAGTGGAACCATATTTGGACCATCAGATGGAGCATTATCTGGATCTTGATGGGTTTCTATAAAAATTGCGGCAACGCCAACTGCAACAGCTGCTCTAGATAAATGTTCAACAAATTCTCTTTGACCACCACTTTTGTCACCTTGTCCGCCGGGTTGTTGAACTGAGTGTGTAGCATCAAAAACAATTGGATAACCATTTTTTGCCATTATAGGTATAGATCTCATATCTGATACTAAAGTGTTATATCCAAAACTAGCACCTCTCTCTGTAACAAGAATATTATTATTTCCTGACTCAGAAATTTTTTTCGTTACATTCACCATATCCCATGGAGCTAAAAATTGACCTTTTTTTACATTAATAATTTTTTTTGTTTTAGCAGCAGCTACTAACAAATCGGTTTGTCTACATAAGAATGCGGGAATTTGCAAAACATCAACATGTGAAGCAACTATTGAGCATTGTTCTTCGTTATGAATATCAGTGAGTACAGGAATTTTTATTTGACTTTTTATTTTATCAAATACAGGTAAAGAATTTTCTAGTCCAAAACCTCTTTTACCATCAAGACTTGTTCGATTGGCTTTGTCAAAAGAAGTTTTATAAATAAATCCAATTTCATATTTGTCAGTAATATTTTTTATTTCTCCTGCCATGTCTAAAGCATGTTGTTCTGTTTCTAATTGACAGGGGCCCGCTATTAAACAAATTTTATTTGAGTTAGAAATATTTATATCTTGACAATTAACAATTCTATTTTCCATGATAGTGTTTTGCTGCTTTTATAAATGATTTAAATAATGGGTGTGGTGATAATGGTCTCGATTTAAATTCTGGATGAAATTGAACTCCAATAAACCAAGGGTGGTTTTTTAACTCAATTATTTCAGGTAATTTGTTATCTGGAGACATGCCTGAAAACATTAATCCTTTTTTCTCAAATTTTGATCTTTGATTATTATTAACTTCATATCTATGTCTGTGTCTTTCTTTAATGGTATTTGATTTATAAATCTTATTTATGGCAGAATTATTTTGTAATTTTGCTGTATAAAGTCCTAATCTCATTGTCCCTCCTAAGTTTTTATCTGTACCTTTGAAAATTTTCCCATCCCTGCTCCATTCATGGATTAATCCAATCATAGGAAAACATTTTTTATCAAGCTCAGTAGAACCAGCATTTTTAATATTTAATTTATTTCTAGCAAATTCAATGATTGCCATTTGCATTCCAAAACAAATACCAAAGAAGGGTATTTTTTTTTCTCTTGCATATTTAATTGCTGCAATTTTACCTTCTGTACCTCTTTTACCAAAACCGCCTGGTATTAATATTCCCGAGACACTCTTAAGTTTTTTGCTTATTTCGTTTTTTTTTAGTTTATCAGATTCGATTCTGACTAAATTAACTTTCACGTTATTTGCTATTCCACCATGAGTTAATGCTTCATCCAAGGATTTATATGCATCTTTCAAGTTTACATATTTTCCTATTATTCCGATATTGATTATTTTATTATTTTTTAGAACTGTAGTGGTAATATTTTTCCATGGTTTTAAATTTGGTTTCTTTTTTGATTTAATATTAAAATATTTAAGAACCTGTTTATCTAACTTTTGGTTATAAAAACTAATTGGAGCCTCATAAATTGTCCTAACATCAACCGTTTCAATAACATTTTCAATATCAACATTACAAAATAATGATATTTTATTTCTTTGTTCTATTGGTATAGGTTGTTCTGATCTACAAATAACAATATCTGGCTGTATACCGATACTTCTCAATTCTTTGACACTATGTTGTGTAGGTTTAGTCTTTATTTCGTCGGAAGATTTCATGAAAGGTACTAATGTTAAATGAACAAACAACGTTTTCGATCTTCCATGATCATTTGAAAATTGTCTTATCGCCTCCAAAAATGGTAAGCTCTCTATATCACCAACTGTTCCACCAATTTCACAAATTACAAAATCTTCGTTACTAATGTCTTTGCTAATAAATTTTTTTATTCTATCAGTAATATGTGG